>DATAUN010000278.1:0-3719 GCA_036268235.1 Gaiellaceae bacterium | reverse complement strand
TCGGCGGGCTAGTCGTGCTGGGCATCGGCGCCTTGATCTTCCGAGCGCTCTCGGAGGATGTCGAATACGTCGAGCCGGCGCCTCGAAGAAAGCGACGCACGGCTACCGCGCCCGCCCGACGACGCCGAGCACGATAGGTCTCCCCGGGCTCGCCCTCGTGGAACGTGCGCCTGGGTCGACCAGCCGGGATCAGCCCGACAGATGCCCCGAATTGCGCCGGCCGGACCGTGGGACGCGCCCCGCAACGCGGGTGTCGTCGATCACCGTCGAGCGCGTCAGGGCGACGAGTTCTCGCGATCACCCGGGGCCGCGTAGGCCGTCGACGGGTTGGCGGCGATCACGGGCAGCCGCGGCGACCGGCGACGAGTGCGTCGCCGATCACGATGGCCGCGGCGCCCGCCGACGCGGCATAGCGATCATCGGCGGGCGCGCGTCAGGTGGCTACACCTTCGGAGCCTCCTTCTTGCGCTTGCGCGCGGAGGCCCGTTCGCGCTGCCGCTCTTCGGCCTCGCGAAGCCGGTAGCTGTCGCCGTCGATCGTGACGATCTCCGCCCGGTGCATGAGCCGGTCGACGAGCGTCACGACGCACGCGGCGTTCGGAAACGTGGTCGGCCATTCGGCAAAGGGCTTGTTCGTCGTCAGCAGGATCGACCGGTTCTTCTCGTATCTGCGCGTGACTACCTCGAAGAGCAGGTCGGCGTGCCGGACGTCGTACGAGAGGTAGCCAACCTCGTCGATGCAAAGAAGGTGAGCCCGCACGTACGCGGCCAGGCGCCGGGCGCGCGCCACCGACGACTCCTGCTTGATCAAGTCCGCCAGCAGATCGCTCGCCGTGCGCACGACGACGGCGTGGCCGTCGTGCAGAGCGCGGTCAGCGAGGTTGCGCAGGAGCATCGTCTTTCCGACACCATTGGGTCCGAGCAAGACGACGTTCGCGCCCTCGGCGAGGAAGTCGAGCGTGAAGAGCTCGTCGATCAGGGCCCGGTCGACCTTCCTCGGCCACTGCCAGTCGAAGCTGCTGACCGGCTTGAAAGCACCGATGCCCGCGATGTGGCGACGGTGTGCGAGGCTCCGGCGCGTCTTTTCCTCGAGCTCGATCGCCAGGACCTCCTCGAGCCAGGGCTTGTGGCGGATCTCGTCGATGCGAGCGAGCAGCCCGAAGAGACGGAGCCGCTTGAGCGTCGTCTCGAGATCATCGGTCTTCATCGGGGCCTCCGTGTTCGGCGCTGAGCCGGTCGTACGTCGACAGCGCGTGCGGACGCACGTGCACGTTCGCGCGGACCTCCGCCGTCACCGGCACGGTCAGCGGCGCCTCGAGTCCGGCCTCGAAGCGCAGACGATCGATCTCGTGGTGCACCGCCCGCAGATGCAGCTGATCGCGGGCCACGACGCCGGCGACGGCGCGCTCGAGTGTGTCCGCGCCAACGCGGTCGAGCAGCTGCAGGAGCCCGGAGGTCGCGGCGCCGAGGTTCGCGCCCTGGTCGGCCAGGCGCTCCATCATGACGCGTGACGACGGCACAACCGAGAAGAGCCGGTCGAAGCCGCGGCTCTGATGCGCCCTGCGCTTCTCCTCGACCAGTGCACGCACATGCCCTTCGTGCTCGACGCGCTGATCGCGATCGAAGCTTCGCCGGTGCTCGGCGAGGCTCTCGGTCGGCGCGATCGGGTCGACGATCCGCACATGGTCATCGGTCGCGATCACCCGGAGGCCCCGGTCCACGTGCGTGTGCGGGACGCTGTAGTCGTTGCGGTCGAAACGCACGTACGGTGTTTTGCCCACGCGCACCTCGACTTGCTCCTCGACGGGGAAGTCGTCGCCCGGCAGTTCGATCATGCGAGGGCGCTCTTCGAGATAGGCCTCTTCAACCGTCTTGTCCTTGGCGTCCGGGACGCGCCGCTCCAGGGCGATCTCGATGCACCAGGCGCGCGCCTGCGCGTTGAGATCCTCGATGGACGCAAACGTCCGCGCGGCGAAGAAACCCTCGCGTACGTCGCGGATCGCGCGCTCGACGCGTCCCTTCTCGTTGGGCCTGTAGGGGGCGCATGCGCGCGGCTCGAAGCGGTAGTGCCCCGCGAGCGCGAGAAGCGTCGGGTGGAAACGGACGGCGTCGCCCTCGCGCTCGAGCACCGCGCTCTTGAGGTTGTCGTACAAGATCACCCTCGGCGCGGCGCCGAAGAAGCGAAACGCCTCGACATGGCCGCGCAGAAAGCTCGGCATCGCGGCGCGCATCGCGAAGTACACGAGCCGCTTGCGGCTGAAGGCGAGCACCATCACGAAAGCGAAGAGATCGCGTTGCGCACGCCCGACCGTGAGCTTGCCGAAGTGCGCCCAATCCACCTGCGCCTCCTGGCCGGGCAGCACGGCGCGACGCAGATACGCCTCGGCAGGCCGCCGCGGTCGCATACGACTGATGATGGCGCGAAAGCCGCTCTTCGAGCCGCTGTAGCCGCGAGCGCGGATCATCGTCCACAGGCGACTCGCGCGGAGTCGAGGGTACTTGGCGAGCGTCTCCTTGATGAAAGGAATGTACGGATCGACCCGCCGCGCACGCGTCGTGTGCTTGACGATCGGCAGTCCGCCGTGGGCGAGCACGCGCTCGACGGTGTCGTGATGCCGGCCGAGGTGTTCGGCGATCGTGCCGACCGGCCAACTTTCGACATGGTGCAGACGGAGGATCGCCGCGCTCTCCTCAGGGCTCACCGGCTGACGAGGGGCGGTCACGGGGTCACCTCACGGCGGGACCGCGTACGGCAATCGCGGAGCGCGTCGACGGCGCTCGGGAGCACGCTCGCTCGGGCGCACCCGTCCCGAAAGGACGCGATGGCAGCGCGCGCATCGCGTGACGGCGATGCGGCGTTTGACGACGGATGACTGGGAAGCATCGGTTCGAATCTCCTCGCCGCGCGCCGGCTCCACGATGGGGCTCGGCGGCGACGAGGATGGCGTCGGCGCGGACGCCGCTTGCGTCGAGAGCGGGTCCGTTACGCGACGCCGGCGGCCTCGGAATTCGGCCTGCCGCTTCCGTCCGGACGCCCGGCCCTTCGGCGAGCTCGCCCACCTGCGGTTGGCAGTCCGGTGGGTCGCCAGCCGCCTCGCCCTGGCGCACGACGAACAGCGCGCCTGAACCGACGCGCAGACCCCGCAGAACACGATCACCACCCCACACCCCGCGCACCGACCGAACCGCCCGTCCAATGCAACGCCGCTCCTTCACGGAGCGGCTGGACGACCGCGGCGAACGGCGACACGATGCCCATCGGCGAACGCGTTCCTGCGCGTCTGCCGCGAAGGCTCGGGTGTACCACCACCCGGGCCTTCACCTTCTCCGACCCCGCATTCTACCTCGTCAGCGCCCTCGCGGGCACCGACGATGCGCAACGATCACGGTGCACGCACTTCGTCAGATTCACGCGGAAGAAGGCTGGCGGTGACAGCCATGAGGACTGCGGTTCCTCAAAACCAGCTCTTAGCGTCTGCTGAGGCACCAGAATCCAGGTTTACACGTCTGGGTTCGTATCCCACTGGCCATGGTGCCGCTTGCAGTTCGTCGAGCGCGCCTTCGAGTGGCCTGACAGGACGACATAGCCACCAGCCAGCCACGGGGCGAGTGACGTGTCTCGCTGTCTTCGCCGAGTCACACGCCTCGGCGGCCGGCTGCCTAGCCTGCGTCAACGACGACTGTAAGGGCCCGTGTCCCGAGTCCGCCGCTCTGCGGCCT
>DATAUN010000277.1:0-5954 GCA_036268235.1 Gaiellaceae bacterium | reverse complement strand
CTTGCCGGTGACGATCTCCGGCACCGCGTAGCCCTTCTGCATGGAGTACGTGTCCATCATCCACGCCATCGTCTGCTCGTTCGTCGCCATGTCGGGCGCGGGGATGTCGAGCTGCGGCCCGATGAACGGCGCGAGCTCCGCCGTGAAGCGGCGCGTGACGCGCGAGAGCTCCTCCATCGAGAGCTCGCGTGCGTTACAGCGAACGCCGCCCTTCGCGCCGCCGTACGGCAGGCGAAGGAGCGCGCACTTCCACGTCATCCACATCGCGAGCGCGGCGCACTCGCCGAGGTCGACCGCCTCGTCGTAGCGGATGCCGCCCTTCGTCGGGCCGAGCACCGACGAGTGCTGAACACGGTAGGCGGGGAACGAGGCGAAGCTGCCGTCGTCCATCTGCACCGGCAGCGTGAGGATCAGCGCGCGTTCCGGATGGCGGAGGCGCGTCGATACGAGCTCGGAGACCTGCGCGAGCTCGAGGGCGTGCTCGAGCTGGGTGCGCGCCTGCTGGTAGAGCGGCGTGTCCCATTCGAGCTGGCCCGGTTCGTGCACGGCCTTCGCCACGGCCAGGGAGGGTACGCGAAACCGCCTAGTTCCCTTGGCGCGGAAGGATGGGCCGCGGGACCCATGCGGGCGCGGGCGTTCGCGGCGATGCTTTGACTGCATGCGCCACCCTGAGCTTCTCCCAGCCTTCGCCGCCGCCTTCGCGGTCGCCCTGGCACGCGTCCGCTGGATCGCGCTCACGCACTGGCACTGCCGCAGCTGCAGCGAGACGCACTTGCACTGCGAGTGCAAGCCCGCCTGGATCAAGCTTCTCCTCTAGTCGAGCAGCGATCTCAGCATCGCACGCTCGTCGACGCTCCAGTTCAGATGCGCGCCGCGGATGATCGCCCACGCTCTGATCCGGTAGTCGTCCAGTCCCGCCGCGACGAAGTGCGCGATCCTCCGCTCGGCGTCTGCGCGGTTCATCAAGTACTTGATCGGGTTGTGCAGCCAGGTGTAGACGTCGAACTCCCGCTCGCCGAGGTACGGCTTCGGGTCGATCGCCACGTAGCGATCTCCGCGCAGGAGGATGTTGTGATGATGGAAGTCGCCGTGGATGAGCCAGTCGTGATGCGGCTCGAGTGACTCGAAGAGCTCGAGCGCGAACGGCGTCAGCTCCGTGGGCTCGTTCGCGAGCCAGCGCGGGATCTGGTCGGCGACGCGGCGAAAGGGCACGCCCGCGGGGCGCCAGAGGCGCCGTGCGACGGCGATCGCGATCTCCGTCGCCTTGTCGTCGTCCTCGACGTGCGAGAGATCCGTGCCCGGGCGAATGCGCTCCTCCAGCAGCGCCTGCCGCGCCGAATCGCGCCGAAGCAGCCGGGCCGCACCGTCGCCGTCCCAGAGCTCCAGCGCGTCCGGTTCGTGGAGTCCTTCGTCGTCGTGCTCCCAGAGCACCTTGATCACCGCGTCGTCGCCGGCAGGCGCGACAAAGGAGATCTTCGACAGCTCGAACTGGTCTGCGAGCTCGACTCCCCAGTCGGCGGCGACTTCGGCGGCGCGCCGGCGTGCGTCGCTGAGGTCGATCTCGTCCACGTGACAAACATAGTGGGGCCGAGGCTGCGGCACCTCGGCCCCACTCTCCGGCTGCACGGGCCCCTGGGGGCGGCGGCCAGACCGTTTCGAGCCTAGCGAGAACGCCGTTGGCGTCGTCCGACGTACGTGTCTACCCTTTCGGCATGAGTGAGCCCGAGTTCAGGCGAGCCTGGCTGCGCGGCTACCGGCAGGGCGACGTCGAGCTGGCCGTCGCCCGCGCGACCTTGCTGAGCGAGCAGCTTCAGGTCGAGCTGGACGCCGCTCGAGCACGTTCGGCGGCGATGCAGACGGAGATCACCGAGCTTCATCGGCGGATCGACGACTACCGCAAACGCGAGAACGAGCTCATGACCGCGCTCGACGATGCGCGCGACCGCCGCGATTCGCTCGAGCGCGATGCATCGACGCGCGCCCACGCCGTCGTCGCACAAGCGGAGCAGCGGGCGGCAGCGCTTCGCACCGAAGGGCTGCGCCAGGTGGGCGAGCTGCAGCAGCAGGTCGAGCAGCTGCTCGGACTGCGCGCCGGGCTGAGCGCCGCGCTGAAGCGCGTCACGCAGGACATCTCGGACTCGCTCGATCGGCTCGCCGCCGCGCCGGCCCGCGCGATCGAACAGACACCACCTGCGCCCTCGCCGGAGTCTGTCGACGAGATGGACGAGCGCTTCCTGCGCTAGTCGACGTCGCGCACGCAGAGCAGCAGACCGTCGACACCAAGCACGTCGCGCCAGCCCTCCGGTGCGACTGGTGACGCAGTCGGTGTCACACCGGCGGCGACGAGCACCTCGCCTCCGCGCACGAACGCGCACACACCGGGCCCGAGGTCGACCGGCTCGTACGTTGCTGCGAACGCCGCCGAGTGCTCGGCGCGCACGCCGAGCGTCTTCCAGGTGACGTAGAGCTTCTCGGTGCGCTCGTCCGGCGCCGTACCGTTCCGTAGCCGGGCGAGGGCGGCGCGCCGCGCGTCCCAGTCGACCGGACGGCGGTTGTCGGGATCGACGAGCGACAGGTCCTCGAGCTCGTCGCCGCGGTAGATGTCGGGCACGCCGGGCGCGGTGAGCTTCAGCAGCAGCTGCGCCAGCGCGAGCCGGCGTCCCAGTGCGCGGATGCGATCGAGGAACGGGTCGGCGGCGAGCAGCACCGCCGCACGGCGCGCGTACTCCTTCACCGCCCGCTCATGCTCCTCGTCGGGGGTGAGCCAGTTGGTGTTGACCTTCCCTTCGCGCAGCGCCTTCTCGAGATACGCGTCGAGGCGCTCGGGCTCGATCGGCAGCGCACCGACGAGCGCCTGGAGGACGAGCAACTCCTCACGCGGGTCGGGAAGCTCCCCGAGCTCCGAGCGCCACGCCCCCAGGCGCTCGCGCCACTCGTCGGGGAGCCAGGTCAGCGCGACGATTCGCGCGCGCACGTCCGGCGCGCGCTTCGTGTCGTGCGTGTACGTCGTCAGCAGCTGCAGCGGGAATCGCTCCGCGCGCTTCCGGTTGGCCTCGTGAAACGCGTCGACGCTCAATCCGAAGCGGTCGGGGTTGCCGCCGACCTCGTTCAGCGCGGTCAGCCGGAAGTAGCGGTAGAACGCCGTGTCCTCGACGCCCTTCGCCATCACCGCCCCCGTCGTCTGCTGGAAGCGCACGACGAAGTCCTCGTGCCCCGGGCTGTCGAGCAGCAGGATCCGCCGCAGCTCCTGGGAGAGGTTCGCACGACCGATCTCCTCACGGTCGGCGTCCTCGACGAGGCCAGCGTACGGCCTGATGTACGTGCGGTAGACGTGGAACG
Source organism: Gaiellaceae bacterium (assembly GCA_036268235.1). Classification (GTDB taxonomy): domain Bacteria; phylum Actinomycetota; class Thermoleophilia; order Gaiellales; family Gaiellaceae; genus PALSA-600. Next base: position 2,615 of record DATAUN010000277.1, on the reverse strand, counting down.
ACGCGAGCGCGAGCGGCAGGTTCTCGACTTCCAGCTCCTGGTAGAGACGCCGGAGCTCCGGCTCGAAGATGTTGACCGCGACCTCGAGCTTCGCGAGCTGAACGAGGTCCGCGAACCGTCGTATATCAGTCGTCGCCAACTCATATATCTCGGTGAACGCCTGCGCCGCGGCGCTGTTCACGCAGAGCGCCATGACGTCGTTCAGGAACTCGTAGCCGGTCGTTCCCTCGACCGGCCAGTCGCGCAGCTCCTCGCCGGGCTCGAGGATCTTCTCCGCCCAGACGTGCTCGACGCCGGCCTCCGTGAGTCGCCCGAAATACTCGGCCGGATCGGCGAGTCCGTCGGGATGGTCGACGCGCACTCCGTCGACGACGCCTTCGCGCACCAGCTCGATCACCTTCGCGTGCGTCGCCCAGAACACCTCCCAGTCCTCCTGCTTCAGGCCGCCGAGATCGCCGACGTCGAAGAAGCGGCGGTGGAAGCCGGTGCGCAGGTCGACGTCGAAGAACATCTGGCGCAGCGAGAGGTCGCGCCAGAACTCGTTCTCGTCGACGGCCGCCATGTGGTTCGGGACGATGTCGAGCAGGACGCCGAGGCCGGCGCCCGCAAGCCGGCGAAACTCGTCCTCGCCGCCGAGCGCGTCCGAGATGCGCCGCGGGTCGACGACGTCGTAGCCGTGCTGCGATCCCTCGCGCGCCTGGAGCGACGGCGAGAGATACAGGTGTGAGACGCCGAGCTCCTGGAGGTACGGCACGAGCTCGCGCGCCTGCGCGAACCCGAAGTCGGGAGTCAGCTGCAGCCGATAGGTCGCGAGAAACTCACGCGGCACGGCGGAACACCGCGACCGACCGCCGCTCAATCGTCACGTCCGCGCCGGGAACGAGCCGCTCGCCGTCGACGGCGCCGGTCGCGAGCTCGAGCTCCCAGCGCGTGCCGAACCGGCGCGCCGGCAGACGGAACGAGATCTGCTCGAAGTGAGCGTTGAAGAGGAGCAGGAACGAGTCGTCGCGCACCTCACTGCCGTGACGCGACTCGGCGTTCAGCTCGTCCCCGTTGAGGAACACACCGATTGCACGCGACTCGAGGTTGTCCCAGTCGCGGCGCGTCATGCGGCGACCGTCGGGCCGCATCCACCAGACGTCGGGCAGCAGATCGCCCTTCCCCTCGAAGAACTTCGTGCGGCGGAGCACCGGGTGCGCGCGCCGCAGCTCGATCAACTTGCGTGCAAACTCGAGCAGCTCGTCGTCGGAGTGCTCCCAGTTGAACCAGGAGATCTCGTTGTCCTGGCACCACGCGTTGTTGTTGCCGTTCTGCGAGCGGCCCCACTCGTCGCCGCCGAGCAGCATCGGCACGCCCTGCGACAGCAGCAACGTCGTCAAGAAGTTGCGCTGCTGCCGCGCACGCAGGGCGTTGACCTCGGGGTCGTCGGTCGGTCCTTCGACGCCGCAGTTCCACGAGCGGTTGTCGTCGGTGCCGTCGTTGCTGTTCTCCCCGTTCGCCTCGTTGTGCTTCTCGTTGTACGAGACGAGATCGCGCAGCGTGAAGCCGTCGTGCGCGGTGATGAAGTTGATCGACGCGAACGGCCGGCGGCCGTCGCTCTCGTAGAGATCGGCGGAGCCGCCGAAGCGCGACGCGAAGTCGCGCAGCGGCGCCTGGCCACGCCAGAAGTCGCGCATCGTGTCGCGGTAGATGCCGTTCCACTCGGACCAGAGGATCGGGAAGTTCCCGACCTGGTAGCCGCCCTCGCCGACGTCCCACGGTTCCGCGATCAGCTTCACCTGGGAGAGCACTGGATCCTGGTGGATGATGTCGAAGAACGCCGAGAGACGATCGACCTCGTAGAACTCGCGCGCGAGCGCCGACGCGAGGTCGAAGCGGAAGCCGTCGACGTGGCACTCGGTAACGAAGTACCGCAGCGAGTCCATGATCAGCCGCAGCACCGTCGGGTGCAGCGGGTTGAGCGTGTTGCCCGTCCCGGTGTAGTCCATGTAGAAGCGCGGGTCGTCGGGCACGAGCCGGTAGTAGCTCTGGTTGTCGACGCCGCGGAAGCACAGCATCGGCCCGAGCTGGTTGCCCTCCGCGGTGTGGTTGTAGACGACGTCGAGGATCACCTCGATGCCCGCGCCGTGCAGCGCCTTCACCATCCCCTTGAACTCGCGCACCGGATCGTGGGTCGCCGCGTACAGCGAGTGCGGCGCGAGATAGCCGATCGTCGAGTAGCCCCAGTAGTTCGTGAGCCCACGGTCGTGCAGGAAGCCCTCGTCGATGATGTGGTGCACGGGCAGTAGCTCGACCGCCGTCACACCGAGCCGCTTGAGGTAGGCAATCGCGTCGTCGCTCGCAAGGCCGCCGTACGTGCCGCGCAGGTCCTCGCGCACGCCGGACCGCGTCTTCGTGAAGCCCTTCACGTGCACCTCGTAAATCACCGTCTCGTGCCACGGCGTCCGAGGCCGCACGTCTTCGTCGTCCTGCCAGTCGAACGACGGATCGACCACGACGGACTTCGGGATCGCAGGCGCAGAGTCGGAGTCGTCTTCCGTGAGGTCCGCGTCCGGATCGGGCGACGGCACGTACGGGAGCACGTTCGCCGCCTCCCAGTCGACGGCGCCGTCGAC
>DATAUN010000276.1:0-7147 GCA_036268235.1 Gaiellaceae bacterium | reverse complement strand
GCGCCGATGCTGCAGCAGCTCGGCGTCTACGGCACGCTCGTCGGCCACTCCGAGCGCCGGCAGTACTTCGGCGAGACCGACGAGACGGTCGCGAAGCGTGTCCAGGCGGCGCTCGAAGCCGGGCTGCACGTGATCGCGTGCGTCGGCGAGACGGAGGAGCAGCGCGAAGCGGGGGAGACCGACGACGTGCTGCGCCGCCAGCTCGCAGTGCTCGAGGCCGACGACAATCTCGTCATCGCCTACGAGCCCGTGTGGGCGATCGGCACCGGCAAGACCGCGACGCCGGAGCTCGCGCAGCAGGCGCACGAGACCATTCACAGCCTGATCGACGTGCCGGTCCTCTACGGCGGCTCGGTGAAGCCGGAGAACGCCGCCGAACTGCTCGCGCAGCCGGCGATCGACGGTGCCCTCGTCGGCGGCGCCTCCCTCGATGTCGATTCGTTCGCCGCGATATGTCGCGCAGCTTCCCGCTCGTAACGCTCGTCATCCTCGACGGCTTCGGCTGCGCGCCACCCGGCCGGGGGAACGCCGTCGACCTCGCGGATACGCCCGTGTTCGACCACCTGTGGCGCGACTTCCCGCACACGACGATCGAGGCGTCGGGCGAGGCGGCCGGTCTGCCGCCCGGCCAGATGGGAAACAGCGAGGTCGGCCACCTGACGATCGGATCGGGCCGCCGGCTCTACCAGGACCTGATGCGCGTGAACAAGGCGATCGAGGACGGCTCGTTCTTCGAGAACCCGGCGCTCGTCTCGGCCTTCGAGCGTGGGAACCGCGTTCATCTCCTTGGGCTCGTGTCCCACGGCGGCGTCCACTCGCACATCGACCACGTGCAGGCGCTGCTTCGCTTCGCGCCCGAGAAGACGTGGATCCACGCGTTCACGGACGGTCGCGACGTATCGCCGACGTCCGCCCTCGGCGACCTTGCGCTGCTTCCGCAGGACCGGATCGCGACGATCGTCGGCCGCTACTGGGCGATGGACCGCGACCAGCGCTGGGAGCGGACGCAGCGGGCGTACGACGCGATCGTCGGCGGCGTCGGCGTCGGCACGACCGATGTGAGCACCGCGATCAAGACGAGCTACGACGCCGGGATCACCGACGAGTTCATCGAGCCGATCGTCGTCGACGGCACACCGCGGCTCGAGCCCGGCGACACGGCGATCTTCTTCAACTTCCGTCCCGACCGCGGGCGCCAGCTGACGCGCCTCCTGCTCGACCACGGCTTCGACCTGACGACGATGACGCGCTACGCGTCGGACCTGCCGACCCCGATCGTGTTCGCCGAACAGAAGATCCAGAACACGCTCGCCGAGGTGCTCGCCGGCGACGGCCTGACGCAGCTGCACGCGGCCGAGACGGAGAAGTACGCGCACGTCACGTACTTCTTCAACGGCGGCCGCGAGGAGGCGTGGCCGGGCGAGTCGCGGGTGCTCGTGCCGAGCCCGCGCGACGTTCCGAGCTACGACTTCAAGCCCGCGATGTCGGCGGACGAGGTGGCCGACCGTGTCGTCGACCAGATCGGCGACGGCTTCGCGTTCTGCGTCGTCAACTTCGCGAACCCCGACATGGTCGGCCACACCGGTTCGATCCCGGCGGTCGTCGAGGCCGTCGAGACCGCCGACCGATGCCTCGGCCGCGTCGTGGAGCGCGTCACCGAGCTCGGCGGCGTCTGCCTCGTCACCGCCGACCACGGGAACGCCGAGAAGATGCTCGAGGCCGACGGGGTGAGCCCGCACACCGCCCACACGACGAACCCCGTCCCGCTCGTCCTCACCGCCGCGGGCGAGGCGCTCCGGGAGGGCGGCGAGATCGCCGATCTGAGCCCAACAGTGCTGGATTTGCTGGGAATTGTTCAGCCCCGAGAGATGACGGGTCAGAGCCTTGTAAAACCCTCGTAGGGGGAGGGTGACAGTCCGGAAACGGGGTTATACTCGGACCGTTGTCACTGCCACAGCCCGATCTGGCCGTACTGCGGAAGGCGCAGAAAGGGGATGAGCGTGCATTCGCCATCATCGTGCGGATGTACGAGACTCCGGTCTACAACTACGTCCTCAGGCTGACGAACGGTGACAAGGCCCTCGCCGAAGACCTGACGCAGGAAGTCTTCCTGCGCGTCTTCCAGGGGCTGGCGCGCTTCTCGCTCCGGTGCAAGTTCACGACCTGGCTCTTCCAGGTGACGAAGAACCGCGTGCTCGACGAGCTACGCGCGCGCGAGCGCCGCCCGCTCTCACCGGTGAACCTCGACGACGCGCCGCAGCTCGAGGTGCTCGACCAGCCGTTCGAGCGCGTCGAGCAGATCGACGCCTTGTGGCGCTCGATCGAGGCGCTGCCGGTCGACCTGAAGATGGCGCTGCTGCTCCGCGACGTGGTCGGGCTCTCGTACAACGAGATCGCGGACTCGCTCGAGATCACCCTCGCCACGGTGAAGTGGCGGATCTTCAAGGCCCGCGAGGACGTCCAGGTCGCGCTTGCCCGCGAGGGCATCACGTTCGGCGACGAACCTGTGGCTCCGACCGCCGGCGTCGTCTAGCAGCACGATGGCTGACGGGGACTGGCGGCGGCCGTCGCCGCGCCTGCTCCGCCTGCGCCGTGCCGAGGTAGTGGCGCTCGCCTGCCTTGGCGTCGTCCTCGGCGGTGTGCTCACCCTCGCCAGCACCGCTGCCGGAATCGCCTGCGCGGTCGCCGCGCTCCTGCTCGGCCTGCTCGCCGAGCGGTTCGTGCGCCGCCGCTTCCACGCATGGGGCTATGTCGAGCGCGAGGACGACCTGCTCGTCCGGCGCGGCGTCATGTTCTCGCGCCTCTCCGTCGTGCCGTACGGGCGGATGCAGTTCATCGACGTGACCGCGGGACCGCTCGAGCGGTCGGTTGGCCTCGCGACGGTGCGGATGCACACGGCGGCCGCCGCGAGCGACGCGCGCATCCCGGGGCTCGAGCAGGCCGAGGCGAACCGTCTGCGTGACCGGCTCGCCGAGCTCGGAGAGGCGCAGGCGGCCGGGATATGAGCGCTGTCGGCGACGGGTGGCGCCGGCTGCACCCGCTTTCGCCGATCGTCCGCGGTGGTCGCGCCTCGATCGCGATCGTCGTCGTGCTCGTGCCGACGCTCGTGGGCGGCCGCAGCCCGCGCGACAGCCTGATCCAGTTCGGCGTCGTCGCGATCATTGTGGCGCTCGGGTTCGTGTCGTGGCTCGTGACGCGTTGGCGCGTCGACAGCGACGACCTGCGGATCGAAACGGGCCTGCTGAAGCGACAGTCGCTCCGCTTCCCGCTCTCGCAGGTCCAGGCGATCGACATCGTGCGACCCGGTCTCGCGCGCATCTTCGGGCTCGCCGAGCTGCGCCTGCGGACCGGCGGTTCGAGCGGGTCGACCGGCCGGCTCGCCTACCTCTCGGCACGCGAAGCCGAGCCTCTGCGCGACCGGCTGCTCGCGCTCGGCCGCGGCGCGGAGCATGTCGGCGACGAGCCGGCGGAGCCGAGACCGCCGAGCGCGACGCTGACGACGGTCCCGACCGGGCGGCTGATCGCCTCGATTCTGATCAGCGACGCGGGTGTGCTCGCGGAGGCGGTCGTCGCTGCGCTCGTCGTCACGGCGATCCTTGCTCCGGCCGCCCTCACCGGCCTTGCGACGGGCGGCGCCGCGTGGATCTTCGCCGCGTTCGCCGTGGTCTGGCGGCGCTTCAACCAGGAGTACCGTCTGACCGTCTCCGACGCACCCGAGGGTCTTCACCTCGCCGGCGGTCTCGTCGCGCTGACCGCCGAGACGATCCGGCCCGGCCGGGTGCAAGCGGTGCGGATGGTCGAGCCGGTGCTCTGGCAGCGGCTCGGCTGGTGCCGTCTCGAGGTCGACCTCGCGGGGAGGCAGCGATCGAAAGGTGAAGGACGCCAGGCTCGGCGGCCGGCGCGGGCGCTCCTTCCCGTCGGCACGCACGCCGACGCCGAGACGCTCCTCGACCGCCTGCTGCCCGACCGTCCCCGGGAGCTTTCACCGCCGCCGCGCCGCGCGCGCTGGAAGAGCCCGCTTCGCTACCGGATGCTCGGCTGGGGACGAACCGACACGTGCGTGAGAACCCAAAGCGGCCGTCTCCGGCGCGTGACGGCCTGGTCGCCGCTCGAGAAGGCTCAGAGCCTGCGGCGCGTCCAGGGCCCGTTGCAGCGCCGGCTGCGCCTGGCGAGCGTTCACATCGACACAGCGGGCAGGAGCGTCCACGCGGTGCTGCGCGATCGCGACGAAGCAGAAGCGGATCGTGCGCTCGAAGAGCTCACCGTGCTCGCGCGTCGCGCCCGTCGCGCGAGCTAGCGCGAGTACTCCTTCAGCCACGCTTCGAGGTTCCGCGCCTCCTGCGCGGGCGTCGTCGCGTGCGGAACCGGCTTGACGGTGGCGGGGCTCTTGCCGCCGCCGTGCGCGAACGCGATCACCGCCGCGGCAATGAGTGCGACCAGCGCGCCGGCGGCGAGCAGCGCAGGTCCCGTGCGCGGCCGGGCCCGGTGCCTGGCACCGGCCGGAGCCTTGACCAGCGTGACGCCGGTGGGCTGGAGCGTCTCGGCCACTGCGGCCGCGCTCGGGCGCTTCGCCGGGTTCGGGTCGCGGCAGCGCTCGAGCAGCTCGCGGTCGGCTGCCGTCGGTGAGGCGAGCAGCTCTTCGAGGACGACGCCGAGCGAATAGACGTCCGCCTCGGGGCCGGCGATGCGGCCCTCGGCCTGCTCGGGCGAGAGGTAGCGCAGCGTCCCGAGCACCGTGCCCGCCTGCGTCACCATCGTCTCCTCGACGGCGCGGGCGATGCCGAAGTCGCCGATCTTCACCTCGCCGGCGGCGTCCCGCAGCAGGTTCGCCGGCTTGAGGTCGCGGTGCACGACGCCCTCCTGGTGCGCGTAGGCGATCGCGTCGGCGACTTGCGCCGCCTCGGCGTGCGTGAGCCGGCCGCCTTGCAGCGTCCCGCCGGGGAGAAGCTCCATCACGATGCACGGCAGGCCGTCGAGCTCCGTGATGTCGTACGTGCGCACGAGGTGCGGGTGATGCAGCCGGGCCGCGATGCGCGCCTCGCGCAGGAACCGATCGCGGAACGCGGGATCGCCCGCGAGATGCTCTGCGAGCACCTTGAGCGCGACCGGCCGGTCGAGCTGCTCCTGCCGGCCTGCGTACACGACGGCCATGCCGCCGCGGCCGAGCTCGCTGTCGATCCGGTAGCCGCTCACGGGCCGTTCCCGTGGTGGTGACCGTGGGGCGGATGCGGCGGCTTCGGCGGCTTCGGCGGCTGCGGATGCGGGTGCGGTCCCGGCGGCGGCTTTGGGTGCGCAGGCGCCGCGACCGTTGGCGCGGGCGTCGTCGAGACAGGCACGCTCGGGAGGCAGACCGGCGCCTCGGCGCCGAGGGCCTGGACGCCGCTGAGAAGCGGCTCCTGCAGCGCCGCCGGCACCCGGTGCGCGTTGACGAGCGCGAACGCCTGCGACCGCAGCGTTGGGATGTCGCGGTTCTGCGCGCAGGCGCCCTCGCCGGCGATCTTGTGCGTCAGCGCAATCAGGCGGGTCGCGTCGGCGTGCTGGAGCCGCGGCGGAGCCGTGCTGCCACAGCCGGCAGCCACGAGCACGACGAGCGTGACGGGGATCCATCTCATCCGCCCGAGCCTTCCCTGCGGCCGGGCAACGTCAACCCCGGCAAGTAGCGTCGGCACCAGTGACCGCCTTCCGGCTGAGGCCGCCCGCCCGCAGCTATGACCTCCACCAGCACCTGACGACGCTGCTCGTCTGCGCGGTGGCGACCGTCGTGCTGACGCGCGCATTCCTTGCCGCGACCGGCTACCCGCAGGTCGGCGGCGCGAAGCTGCACATCGCGCACGTCCTCTGGGGCGGGTTGCTGATGCTCGGGTCGCTCGTCGCGACCCTCGCGTTCCTGAGCCCCGCGGCGAAGACGGTCGCGGCGATCGCAGGCGGCATCGGCTTCGGCCTCTTCATCGACGAGGTCGGCAAGTTCGTGACGAAGGACGTGAACTACTTCTACAAGCCGGCGATCGCGATCATCTACGTCGCGTTCCTCGTCTTCTTCGGCGTGATCCGCTTCCTCTCGCGACGCGGCTTCCGGAAGGACGAGGCGACCCTGATCGGGCTGGAGGCGCTGATGCGCGCGGCGGGAGGCTCGCTCAGCGAGCAGCGCAAGGCACACACGCTCGCGCTCCTCGACCAGACGCACGACGACGGCGAGCTCGCGCGCGGCATCCGCGATCTCCTCCGTCACTCGATCGCGCCGGAGGGACAGACCGCGCTCGCCGTCCGCGCGTCGGACGAGCTCGGTCGCTTCTGGCGCGTTCTGACGGCGCACCGCCTCTTCCGCGCCGGCCTCTTCACGGTGCTCGTCGTCGCGGGGCTCATCTCCGCCGCCGAGACGGGCTGGCTGCTCCGCCACGGTTTCGGCTCGCTCTCGTTCAGCCAGTCGATGTTCGCGCTGACAACCGTCGTCGCCGATCTGTTGCTGCTCGCAGGCGCGCTGTCGGTCCGCCGCTCGCTGCTGTCGGGGCTGCACTGGTACGACCACGCCGTCCTGCTCGAGATCACCGTCGGCCAGGTGTTCCTCTACGGGTCCGAGCAGCTCGAGGCGACGCTCGATCTAATCGTCCTGCTCGTCGTGTTCGGCCTGCTGCGCTGGGCGATCCACTACGAGGCGGGCTCAGATGCCATGCGCGAGGCGGCTGGCGAGCATGTCGGGTAGGCCGAGCTCGCGAATCTCCGCCTGTGTCGCCCCGACGTCGTAGGCGACACGCCGAAACGACGCGCGGCCCTCGTCGAGGAGCAGCCAGGCCGCGCGCGGGTCGCCGTCGCGGGGCTGGCCGACCGAGCCGGGGTTCAGCAGCCAGCGGCGGCCGGCGAGCTCGAGCTCCGTTCCGCCCGGCGCGAGCCCGCCCGAGAGATCCTCCTCGTCCCACGCGAGCGCGAGCGGAACATGGCTGTGCCCGACGAGGATGAGGGGAGCGTCCGCGGCGAGGATGTTCGCGAGCGCGGCCTGCTCGCTCAGCACGTACTCCCAGACGGGATCGCGAACGCTCGCATGGACAAGCTGCGCACCCTCGCGCTTCGCGAGCGGTTCGAGCGACGCGAGCCAGGTGCGCTGCTTTTCGCCGATCACCTGGGCGGTCCAGCGTGCTGCTGCCGCCGCGTC
>DATAUN010000275.1:0-13277 GCA_036268235.1 Gaiellaceae bacterium | reverse complement strand
GTCGTGCCGCCGAGACCGTCCTGCGCGATCCAGCGACCGGGACCGGCGAGCTGGTCGAACGCCGCTTCGAGCCGCGGTGTGTGCGTTGCCGCGTGAAAGATCTCGCCGCTCGGCGAGCCGAGCCTGATCACCGGCTTCGTCCAGCCGGACGGATCGTCGGGCGAGAGACCGAGCTGGCGCCACAGCTCCGCGCGGCACTCGTCTGCGACGGTGCGTGGGAACGCCTCGCGCAGCCGCAGGAAGCCGCGCCGCACGAACGCGTCGATCTCGTCGTCGGTGAACGGTGCGTCAGCGATGCGGGAACTCTAAGCGGCACCGCCCCGCCCGCGGCTAGCCGCGGCGCGCGACGAGCACGTCTTCGAAGTACTCGCCTGCCCGGCGGCCGGTGCGGCGGTTCACGTGACGCTGGTAGCGCTGCTCGAGCTTGAGGCCCGCGCGTTCGAAGATCGCCGGATAGAGATTGCGACGGTCGTTCACGACGATGACGACGCGGCCGCGCGGCTTGAGCGAGGCCGCGCACGCACCGAGCACGCCGCCGATCCCCTCGACGTATGCCGCAAGCGACGCCTTCGACGTTCCCTGCTCGGCCGCGCCGATCTCGCTTGCGCGCAGATCGTCGAGCGCGAGCAGCTCGTACGCGTAGCGATGCTGCTCGTGGTAGTCGATCAGGCCCGGGTACGGCGGCGACGTCACGACCGCGTCGAACGAGCCGGGAAGCTCGACCTCACGCGCGTCGCCGTGGAGCACGACGGCGCCCTTCGGCTTCCGCACGCGTGCGAACTCCTTCAGGCGCGCGAGCGTGTCGAGCGTGTAGCGGCGGATGAAGTGGTCGGCGTGCTCGACCGGCCGGCACTCGCGCTTGTGCTTGTAACACCAGTACGGCGCGGTCTGCGGCGTGCGAGGGAAGTCGAGGTCGAAGTGCGACGTGAGCCGCGCCGAGCGCGCGGCACGGGCGAGCACGACCCGCAGCACGTCGGAATGTGTGTAGTCGACAGTGAGCGCGCGGAAGCGCAGCAGATCGTCCTGCGCCTGCGGCGCAAACCACTCGCGGACATATGCGGACCGCTTGCCGGCACGCCCCTCGCAGCGCTCGAAGCGCACAAGCGCATCGCGCAGGTCGTGCTCGAGCGCGAAGCGGTCGTGCGCCTCCGTCTTGACGCGCATCAGCAGGCAGTTGAATGCCGCGATGTCGACGCCCGCCGAGTCGAGGCCGCTCTCGAGCGCCTGCACGAGCGTCGTTCCCGAACCGGCAAACGGATCGAGCACGCGCCCCCGCGCCGGCACATGCCGGCGGAAGAGCTCCTCCACGAGCTGCGGGATGTACTTGCCGAGATACGGGTGGAGCCGGTGGACGTGCTTCGTCCGCTCGCGCTCCGGCAGCTCCTTCTCCGACCAGGAGAGGTCCAGGTCCAGACCTGCGTAGAGCTGCTCCTGCGTCGCGGCCATGGAAGTCGAGTTCGACGCAGGCTAGAACGCGTCCTGCAACACCTCGATCCGGCCGGCGCGCTCGGCGACGACGTCGAAGCGGATCTCGTGGCCGGGATGCCGCGCGAGCCACGCGGTCGCGGCCCGGCGGATGCGCTCCACCTTCACGGGGGACACCATCTCGAGCGGGTCGCCGAAACCGTCGCCCGCCTTCGACTTCACCTCGACGAAGACGACCGTGCGGCCGCGGCGTACGACGAGGTCGAGCTCGGCTCCGGCGAGCCAGACGTTCGCCTCGAGCACGCGATAGCCACGCAGGCGGTACCAGCGCGCGGCGCGCCGCTCAGACGGATGCCGCTGCGAGCTCTTCTTCGCTGAGATACGCACGCGCGCGCCACGAGCGGCGGTGGATCTCGCAGGGCCCTCGTTGGCGCACCTCGCGCGTGTGCGACGGCGTGATGTAACCGACGTGCGATGCGAAGCCGTACCCGGGATACAACGCGTCGGCCGCACGCATGTAGCGGTCGCGCGTCACCTTCGCGATGATCGACGCGGCGGCGATCGCAGCGCTCTTCGTGTCGCCGTCGACGACGGCGCGATGCGGCGGCGCGAGCGGGCCGAGCTTGAAGCCGTCGACAAGCGACACATCCGCGGGTTGGCACGCCCACAGCGCTTCGCGTAGACCGCGCAGGTTGCACTTGTGCAGGCCCTCGCGGTCGATCACCGCGGCCGGGAAGACGCGCACCGAGATGCGCTCGGCGCAGGCGATCACCGCGCGGTACAGCTCGTCGCGCGTCGCCGAGTCGACCTGCTTCGAGTCGTTGAGGAGCGCAAGCGGCCGGACCCGGTGGTCGCGCAGGCACGCGTAGTCGAGCAGGACCCCCGCCACGACGAGCGGCCCGGCGAGCGGACCCCGCCCCGCCTCGTCGGCGCCCGCAATGAACCGCCCGCCGAGATTGCGGTCGTACCGCAGAAGCTTCTGCCCAGGGCGCTTCTTGGGAGGCACGTCACGAGCGTAGCCCGGGAAGCGGCTACCGACTGTGCCGAAAGTGTGGAAAGAGCGCGCTAGTTGCCGCGCGAGTCCTGGCGGAGCTCGCGGACGCGAGCCTTCTTGCCGACCTTGCCGCGCAGGTAGTACAGCTTCGCGCGGTGGACGTCGCCGATCGCGCCGACCTCGATCTTGTCGATCTTCGGCGAGTGCAGCGGGAACGTGCGCTCGACGCCGACGCCGAACGAGTTTTTGCGGACGGTGAACGTCTCGCGTGCGCCGGCGCCCTGGCGCTTGATGACGATCCCTTCGAACACCTGGATCCGCGAACGGCTGCCCTCGATGACGCGGAAGTGCACGCGCACGGTGTCGCCCGCCTTGAACCGCGGCACTTCGCGCAGCTGGCGGCTCTCGATGTCCTGGATGATCGTGCTCATGTCAAAGGGGGCCGGAGGCCGACGAGAAGGGTAGCAGGCGTCTCGATTACCGGATCGAGATGCGATTCGGCGGCCAGTACGTCGCGACCACCTTCCCGATCAGGTTCTTCCGCGGCACCGTCCCCCAGGAGCGCGAGTCGCACGATGAGGCGCGGTTGTCGCCCATCATGAAGTACTGCCCCTTGGGAATCTTGATCGGTCCGAGCGTGCGGTCGTCTCGCCGGTTGGCTTGGATGTACGGCTCGTTCAGCTTCTTCCCGTCGATGTAGACGTAGCCGTTCCGCTCCTCCCAGACGTTGCCGGGAAGGCCGATCAGGCGCTTGACGAACGTGCCGCCCGCGCCGCAGCGGATCGCCGCCAGCTTCGGCGTCTTGAAGACGACGATGTCGCCCCGCTTCGGAGCGAAGAAGTGGTAACAGAAGCGGCACGCGAGCACGCGGTCGGAGTAGTGCGCCTCGCAGTCGGGCCCGGGCTTCGCGCAGTGCAGCGTCGGCTCCATCGAGCTCGACGGGATCCGGTACGGGTTCACGACCCACGCCTTGATCGCGAGCACGATCGCGATCGCGCCGACGATGGTCACGAGCCAGTCGATCGTGATCCGCCAGCCCTGCGGCAGACCTTCGGTCAGATAGTCGATCGGGTTCCTCAGCGGACCTGCTCCCTTCGCCAGCCTTCGATCTTGGCGTGGTCACCCGAGAGCAGCACGTCGGGAACCCGCCACCCGCGGAATTCCGCGGGACGCGTGTAGTGAGGGTACTCAAGACCGCCGCCGAGCTCCGCGGAGAACGACTCGAGCTCGCCCGAGCCTTCGGCCAGCGCGCCCGGCAGCCGCCGCGCAATCGCGTCGACAACCACCATCGCGGGCAAGTCGCCGTTCGAGAGCACGTAGGGGCCGATCGAGATCGCGTCCGTCGCGAGATGCTCGACGATTCGCTCGTCGAACCCCTCGAACCGCGCCGAGAGCAGCGTGACCGCGTTCTCCGCGGCGAGCTCTTCGACGATCGACTGCGTGAGCTGGCGCCCCTTCGGCGAGAGTGCGACGACGCGATTCGGCGGCGCGCCGCCGTACACGGCATCGAGCGCGTTCGCGACGACGTCGACACGGAGCACCATCCCGGCGCCGCCGCCGTACGGCTCGTCGTCGACCTGCCCATTACGCAGCGGCGTCATGTCGCGGTAGGAGAAAAGACGAAGGTCGAGCTCGCCGCCGAGCACGGTCGCGACCGGGCGCTGCTCGGTGAGCCACGCGAAGGCGTGCGGCACGAGCGTGAAGACGTCGAGCCTCATTCGGCGAATCCCGCCGCAACCTCGATGCGGCCGGCAGCCAGGTCGACGCGGCGCACGCAGTCCTCGACCATCGGCAGGAGGACGCCCGTGTCGAGCTCGAGCACGTCGTTGGCGACGCCGGGCGTCACGGCCCTCACCCTTCCGAGCACGCGGCCCGACTCCTCCACCACCTCGAGATTGTTCAATTCAAAGACGTAGTACTCGTCCTCCTCGGTCGGCGGCAGTGCGTCGCGCTCTACCTCGAGCGGCGCGCCGCGCTCGACGTCCTTGTCGACCTTGATCACCGGCCGGCCGGACGACCTGCGGTGCGCGACGACAGCGACCGGCGTGCCGCCGGCCAGAAAGGTCGCGCCCGTCTGCCACCAGCGCGCGTCGGCGGAAGGCTGCTCGACGAAGAACGAGCCGTCGATCCCGTGGGGGCGGCCGACCCTCCCGATGGACACCCTTCCCGCTCCGGCGCCGGCCAAGCCGGCGCCTTCGCTCCTGGGCGGCTCCGTCGAGCCTACGCCGCTCATCGCTGCGACTCGAGGTACGCGACCGCTTCGTCGCGGTCAACCGCCACGAGCAGGTTCTCGGCGATGAACGCCTCGCCGCTCTCCCACCCGCTCGCGCGGATGCCGGCGATCGTGCGCTCGACGTCGAACGGCGTGCGCATGAACCGCGGCTCGCCATCCTCGACGAGCGTCCAGTACGCGGCGACGTCGCCCTCGTACGCCATCCCGACCGAGCCCGCGTTGATCACACGCAGCTCGCCGGCGCGCCGGTCGAACTGATGGTGCGTGTGCCCGATCACGAACGTGCCGCTGTCGCCGAACATCGTGCGCAGGGCGTCGTCGGGCGTGAAGACTGTCGTCACGGGCGTGTTCGCCACTGGCGTCGCGTGGCAGTAGGTGACGCCGTCGAGCTCCACCGTCAGCGGCAACGACGCGGTGCGCGGGTCGCCGTCCTCCGCGTTGCCGCGAATCAGCGTCGCGTCGAGTGAGTCGATCAGCGCCAGTGTCTCGTCGACCGACGGCCCGCCGACGAAGTCGCCGCCGAAGACGATCGCGTCCGCATCCACCTCCGCCAGCACCGCCTCGAGCGCCCACGGCATCGCGTGGACGTCGTACAGCGCTGCGACCCTCATTCGGGGTCGGCGATCTCGACGAGGACGCGCCTGCCCTCGCGAACCGCGCTCGCCCGCACGAGCGTCCGCAACGCGCGCGCGATCCTGCCTTGCCGCCCGATCACCTTGCCGATGTCGTCGGGCGCAACGTGCAGGACGAGGACGAGCGCGCCCTCGCGCTCTTCCTCTTCCACGCGCACCGCGCTCGGATCGTCCACGAGCTCGCGCGCGAGATACGCGAGCAACTCCGCCATCGCCGTTACTTCTCGATGCCGGCGACTTTGATCAGCTTCGCGACCGCTTCGGTCGGCTGTGCGCCCTTGCCGAGCCAGTCCTTCACCTTCGCCTCGTCGAGGTCGATCGTCGAAGGGTCGGTCTGCGGGTTGTAGCGCCCCACGATCTCGAGGAACTTCCCGTCACGCGGCGACCGCGAATCGGCGGCGACCACACGGTAGATCGGGTTTTTCTTCGAGCCCACGCGGGCGAGTCTCAGCTTCACTGCCATACGGATCCTTTCAACGTCTGGCCCGTTTCTTCTTGCGCTTCACGCCCGACTTCCGGCCAGCGGAAAGGGACGTCTGCGCCTGCGGGGTCGGGAGGGCCGGCATTTTGCCCCGCCCCATCTGCTTCATCATCTTCTCCATCTGCTTGCGCGCCTCGAGCAGCTGGTTGACCTGCTCGACGCTCGTTCCGGAGCCGTTGGCGATGCGAATCCGCCGCTTGCCGTCGATCACGATAGGCGAACGGCGCTCCTGTGGCGTCATCGAGAGCACGATCGCCTCGACGCGTCCCATCTGCTGCTCGTCGACGTCGAGGTCGCCAAGCTGCGAGCTCAAGCCCGGGATCATCTTCAGGATCCCCTGCAGCGGCCCCATCCGGCGCAGCATCTTGTACGCCTTCAGGAAGTCGTCGAAGGTGAACTGGCCGGCGGCGAGGCGCTTCTCCATCTCCGCCTGCTCGTCCTCCTCGACCGCCGCCTCCGCACGCTCGATCAGCGTGAGCACGTCGCCCATGCCGAGGATGCGCGAGGCCATTCGGTCGGGATGGAACACCTCGAGCGCGTCGACCTTCTCGCCGGTCGACGCGAACTTGATCGGCTTGCCGGTGATCGCCTTGACGGAGAGCGCAGCACCGCCGCGCGCGTCGCCGTCGAGCTTCGTGAGGATGACGCCGTCGAACGCGATCCGCTCGTGGAATGCCTCCGCGACGTTGACCGCTTCCTGGCCGGTCATCGCGTCGAGGACGAGCAACACGTTCATCGGTTTCGCCTCGTCGCGCACGCGGACGAGCTCGTCCATCAGCTCCTCGTCGATCTGCAGCCGGCCGGCCGTGTCGACGATCACCGTGTCGAGGCCGCCGGAGCGCGCACGCTCGAGCCCGCTGCGCGTTGCCTCCACCGCATCCTTCGTGTCGGTACGGAAGACCGGAACGTCGATCTGCTTGCCGAGCTGCTCGAGCTGGTCGATCGCAGCGGGGCGCTGGAGGTCGGCCGCGACGAGACCGGGCTTGCGGCCCTGCTTGCGCAGAAGCAGCGCGAGCTTTGCGGCGGTCGTCGTCTTGCCCGAGCCCTGGAGGCCGGCGAGCAGGATGACCGTGAACTTGCCGAACGCGAGCCCCGACTCGCCCTCGCCCATCAGCTCGGTCAGTTCGTCGTGGACGACCTTCACGACCTGCTGGCCGGGCGTCAGGCTCTTGAGGATCTCGTCGCCGAGCGCCTTTTCGCGGACGCGCGCGACGAAGTCGCGGACGACAGTGAAGTTGACGTCGGCCTCGAGCAGCGCGAGACGGATCTCGCGCATGGCGCGCGAGATCGACTCCTCGTCGAGCTTTCCCTTCTTGCGAAGGTCGCCGAGGGCGCTCTGAAGCTTGTCTGAGAGGCTGTCGAACACGACCCCGGATGGTAGCCGGGGCCTAGTCGAGAGCCGCGTACGCCGCCGCGACGGCGAGCCCGTAGATCGCGTGGTAGCTCCAGTCGAGCGCGAGCTCCTGCGGCGGGTACTTCCACGGCGGCCGGTAGATCCCGAGCGGCACGAGCTCCGCGTAGGCGGACGCCCACACTCCGGTCCCGAAGACGAGCCCGTTCACCGGTGTGGCGGCGTAGACGAGCCCCCACGAGATGCCGTAGAGCCAGTGCATCGCGTTCGTCAGCAGCGGGACATCCTCGCGGGTGAAGCGGCCGCCCTGCCCGACGGCCTCAGCGGCCTTCTTCGCCACCTGCGCCGGCGGCGGCGCGTCCGCCCAGCGATGCGGGACGGGCGTCGCGAGCGGCTTGCCCTGCGCCTTCGCCACCGCGAGCTGGTACGCCGTCATGGCCGCGGTGCCCGCGATCCCGGCGACGAATCCCCGTAGCAGCGACTTGACCATCCTCCGCCGTCTACCATCTTCGGCCGTGCCCTACACCGCCGCACCCGACCGCTACGACGCCAAGATGCCGTACCGCCGCTCCGGCCGGAGCGGACTGCAGCTGCCGGCGATCTCGCTGGGGCTCTGGCACAACTTCGGCGGCGACCGGCCGGTCGAGACCTCGCGCGCGATCCTGCGCCGTGCGTTCGACCTCGGCGTGACGCATTTCGACCTGGCGAACAACTACGGCCCGCCGTTCGGCTCGGCTGAGGAGACGTTCGGCCGGATCATGCGCGACGACCTCCGCCCGTACCGCGACGAGCTCGTCGTCTCGACCAAGGCGGGCTACGACATGTGGCCCGGCCCGTACGGCGAGTGGGGCTCTCGCAAGTACCTGCTGGCGTCGCTCGACCAGTCGCTTGGCCGGATGGGGCTCGAGTACGTCGACATCTTCTACTCGCACCGCTACGACCCCGAGACGCCGCTCGAGGAGACGATGGGCGCGCTCGACACGGCGGTGCGGTCCGGCCGCGCGCTCTACGCGGGCATCTCCTCGTACTCGCCGGAGAAGACACGCGAGGCGTACGAGATCCTCGAGGCACTCGGCACACCACTCCTCATTCACCAGCCGTCGTACTCGCTGCTCAACCGCTGGATCGAGCCGGAGCTCCTGCAGACGCTCGGCGAGCTCGGCGTCGGCTGCATCTGCTTCTCACCTCTCGCACAGGGGATGCTCACCGACAAGTACCTGAACGGCATCCCCGAAGGCTCGCGCGCGGCGCAGAACACGTCGCTCTCCCCCGACCTTTTGACCGAGCAGGCGCTCGCGAAGATCCGCGCGCTGAACGAGATCGCCAAGCAGCGGGGACAGTCGCTCGCGCAGATGGCGCTTGCGTGGACGCTCCGCGACCCGCGGATGACCTCGACGCTGATCGGCGCGTCGAGCGTCGCCCAGCTGGAGGACTCGCTCGGCGCGGTGCACAACGTGGAGTTCTCCGACGACGAGCTTGCGGAGATCGACCGCTACGGCACCGACAGCGACATCAATCTCTGGGCACGTTCGTCGGCCGAGTAACTAGGTCGCGACGGCGAGCACCCACTCGCGCAGGAACGGCTCTGAGATCTCGTAGCCGAACTCGGTCCGCTCGACGAGCTCGTCCGCGACGAGCTGCTCGACCGCGCGCTGCACGGTCGACGCCGCCGGCAGATCGTGGCGAAGGCGATAGTCGCCGCCGAACACGCGGCCTGGCTCGGCCGCGAGTGCCTGCAGCACGAGCCGCTGCGCGCGTGACGCGTCGTCCCACACGAGGCTGAAGTGCGCGTTCTCGGAGCGCAGCACCGACTCGAGTGCGGCATCGAGGTCCCCGAGCTCCCAGAGCGCGTACGCGAGCTCCTGGGTGCCGTACGGATGACCGCGCGTGATCGCGAGCAGGCGTGCGGCGACGCCGGGGCCGAGCGGCCGGCCGGTCTCCGCGAAGCGCTCCTCGACGAACGCGGCGAAGAGCACCGGGTCGATGCGGTCGAGCTCCATCACCTTCGCGCTGCGGTAGAACGGCTCGTTCTGGTCGGTGAAGAGGCGACGCATCATGTCGCGCTTGCTGCCCGAGTAGACGTGCGCGACGTGCGGCTGCTCCTGGAAGACCGCGCGCATCAGCGAGGGCAGGTGCGGGTCGATCTCCGTGACCTCCTGAAACTCGTCGAAGACGATCGCGACGCTGCGGTTGCGCTCGGCGCCGAGCTGCGCGGGCAGCTCGAGCAGCCGCTCGAGCGTCGCATCGAGGTCCTCACGCCGGTGCGTCGCCGAGAAGGTGAAGGTCGGCGAGCCGTCCGACGGGTCGACGGTGATCGCCGGCGTGAGGCGGAGGTCCGAGAAGACCCGCAGCCGTTCCTTCACCTTGAAGAGCGGCGAGGCGATGTCGTCGTGGATCGCCTTCGCGAGCTTCCCCGCGAGCTTCTCCTTCGTCGGCGTCTTCATCAGGTCGACGTCGGCGACGAGCACGCCGTCGGCGACGAGCGCCTGCGCAACCCGGCGCAGCAGCGAGGTCTTGCCGTAGCGCCGAGGCGCAACGAGTGCGACGTTCTGGCCGTTCGTCAGGTCGCTCCGAAGCGCCGCAAGTTCCTGCTCGCGGTCGGTGAACGCCTCGTCGAGCGCGAGATCGCCGAAGCGAAAGGGGTTCGTGGCCGGCATGCACCGAAGCGTAACGCATATGTGCGTACTTCAATACGCGGATTTACGTAACGCTAACGTGCGTAACGCAATTCGAACTGTTCACGCGACGAGCGCCTGCGCAAAATCGTGTGCGTCGAAGGGACGCAGGTCGTCGAGCCCTTCGCCGACGCCGACGAGCTTCACCGGTAGGCCGAGCTCGTACGCGATCGCAACGGCGATGCCGCCTTTCGCCGAGCCGTCGAGCTTCGTCAGCGCAACTCCGGTCACGCCCACGGCCTCGCCGAACAGGCGCGCCTGTTGCAGGCCGTTCTGACCGGTCGTCGCGTCGACGACGAGCAGCACCTCATGTGGCGCGCCCTCGCGGCGACCGGCGATCACACGGCGCACCTTCGCCAGCTCGTCCATCAGATTCGTCTGCGTGTGCAAGCGGCCGGCGGTGTCGACGATCACGACGTCGGTGTCGGCCCCGACCGCGTCGTAGGCGACCGCGGCGGGGTCGCCCCCACGCTCGCCGCCGACGAACGACGCGCCTGCGCGCTCCGCCCAGATCTCCAGCTGCTCCTCCGCGGCGGCGCGGAACGTGTCGGCCGCGCCGAGCGTCACCGTGCGGCCGGACTCGCGCAGCCTGCTCGCGAGCTTGCCAATCGTCGTCGTCTTGCCGGTGCCGTTCACGCCGACGACGAGGATCACCGACGGCTGCTCGCCGACCGCGAGCGTCGGCGGCTCGCCAAAGAGCAGCGCGATCTCCTCGGCGAGGGCCGCGTTCAGCTCGGTCAGATCGCCGCGCGCCTCGAGCCGGCGCACGAGCTCGGCAGTCGCGCGCACGCCGACGTCGGCGTAGATCAGCGCCTCTTCGAGCCGCTCCCATGACGCGTCGTCGGACGGGTCGAACGCCGCA
Organism: Gaiellaceae bacterium; assembly: GCA_036268235.1. Lineage (GTDB taxonomy): Bacteria > Actinomycetota > Thermoleophilia > Gaiellales > Gaiellaceae > PALSA-600. The sequence continues at coordinate 2,624 of DATAUN010000275.1, read as the reverse complement.
ACCTGGATCTGCTCGGTGAGCGCGCGACGCGACTTGGAGAGCGACTCGCGCAGTCGCCCGAGGAAGCCGCGCTGCTCGCTCTCACTCTCCGCGGGCGCATTTGAGTCGCCCAGCAGCTGTCCCCAGCTTCTCGCCATAGGCGCGCCACGTTAGCGTTGCGGCATGGCCACCTGGGAAGACGTCTGTCGGATCGCCTCGGCGCTACCGGAGGCCGAGGAGACGACGACCTATGGGCAGCCGTGCTTCAAGGTGAACGGGCGGCCGTTCGTCAACACCGGCCGGGTCGAGGGCGCGTTCGTGACGCGCGCACCCGACGACGAGCGCGACCTGCTGATCGCCGCGCGTCCGGACGCATACTTCGTCACGCCGCACTACGAGGGTTGGGAGGCGGTGCTCGTGCGCCTCGACGCGGTGGACGAGGACGAGCTCGCCGGCCGCATCGAGGACAGCTACGCCTTCATCTTCGACAAGCCGCCGAAGCGCGCGCGGAAACGCTAGGCCGCGTCTGCCGCGTCGACGCGGTAGCTGTGCCGGAAGCTCGCGAGTGCGGCGGTCGACGCGACACGTAGGTGACCGTTCGACGCGAGCACGTTGTCGGGCCAGTGGTGCACGCGCCGCGCCAGCTCCGTGTACCAGCCTTGCTCGTCGTGACGTACGAGGAACAGCTCGACCGCCACGCCCTCGAGCACGAACGCGCGCTTCCATTCGAAGCGCTTCCCCGGGATCCAGTCGAGGTACAGCGCGTCGACCTCGTCCCACGACTCGGCCGGATAGAGCAGATCGAGATCGACGTGGTCGCGCGGCTTGATCAGCCCGCGCAGCTCTTCGCCCCAACCGCCGAACACCCACGTCTCGACGCCCTTCGAACGCAGCAGCGTCTGTGCACGCTCGACGAAGACGAGGTCGTTCATGCGGTGTGCGCGATCTCCTCGTCGCGCGGCAGGCGCCGCGACACGATCTGCGACACGCCGTCGTTCCCCATCGTCACGCCGTAGAGCACGTCCGCTGCTTCCATCGTGCGCTTCTGGTGCGTGATGACGATGAACTGCGCGCGATCGGCGTACGTGCGGAGCAGCTCCGTGAACCGGCCGATGTTCGTGTCGTCGAGCGCTGCTTCCACCTCGTCCAGAAGATAGAAGGGACTGGGGCGCGCCAGGAAGAGCGAGAAGAGGAACGCGATCGCTCCGAGCGCCTTTTCTCCACCGGAGAGCAGCGAGAGGCGCGTGACGCGCTTGCCGGCCGGGCGTAGCTCGACCTCGATGCCGGGCTCGTCCCCTTCGTCCTCGGGCTCGGTCAGGTGGAGCCGCCCTTCGCCGCCGGGGAAGAGCGTGGCCGCGACCTCGTGGAAGTGCTTCTCGACCGCCGCGAATGTCTCGGCGAAGCGCGTCTCGACGGTGCGCGTCAGGTCGTCGCGCAGCTTCTCGAGCTCGGCGAGGCTCTTCTCGAGATCCGCACGCTGTACGGAGAGCTCTTCGAGCCGCTCCTTCTCCGCGTCGTACTCCTCCTTCGCGAGCGGGTTCACCTGGCCGAGTTGCTCGCGCCGCTTCTCATAGCGCGCGAGCCTCTCCGCAAGCTCCTCGCGATCCTCGCCCTCGGCCGGCTCCGACGCCGATGCGTCGAGCCGACGCTGCGCCTCGTCGCGCTCCGCGTCCGTGCGCGCAAGCTCCACGTCGATCGCGGCAAGCTTCTCGCCCGCCGTGGACGCGGACTGGCGCACTTCCACCTCTTGCGCGCCGAGCCGGCGCAGCTCGGCGCCGAGCTCGCTCGTGCGGGCGGTCTGCGCCTCGGCGCGTTCGCGTACGGGCGCCTCGAAACGCTCGACGTCGACCGCAAGCGCTCCTTCGAGCCGCTCGGCACCGCCAACGAGTCGCCCGAGCACGAGCTCGCTGGGACGGCGCGTGCGTCCGGGCTCCGCTTCGGTGAGCGCGCGAGCCGCGGAGCGGGCGCGCTCCGCCGCGTCGTCGGCCGCCGCGTGAGCCTCGGCGGCCCGGGTGGACAGATCCTCGGCCTCCAGTCGCAGCGACGAGGCTTCGCCGGCCGCCTCGGCGGTGCGGCCGTTCGCGCGCCGCTCGGCCGCAAGTGCGCGCGCGTCGGCGTCGGCGACGGTGTGGCGAAGCTCGGCCTCGCGCCCGGCGATCGTGCGGAGCTCTTCCGCAAGCCGGCCGTTGCGCTCCGCGAGCGGCGTCTCGAGCCGCCCGGCCGCGGCCGCGGCCACGCGCAGCGTCTCGTCGAGGCGCTCCGCGCCGGAGACGATCCGTTCGAGCCGGCGCGGATCGGCGCGGCGCACGTTCCGGAGATGCGCGACCGGCGCGAACGCCTCTGCCGCGCTGCGGCCGCGCTCGGCGGCCTCCTCGGCGGAACGGCCTGCCTGCTCGGCGCGATGCGCAAGCTCTTCGACTTCGGTGCGCAGCTCGCGCCGGCGCGCTTCGAGCTCGAGCAGCACCGCCTCGGCCGTCTCGCCCGCGAACCAGAGCTCACCGCGATCTGGGTCCCAGCCGATCCCGTCCTCGGTCACCGCCGGCACCTTCGATGCGAGCAGCTCGCTGCGCGCCAGCACCGGCAGGTCGGCGAGCTCGCGCGGGTCGCGGCCGACGAGGATGAGCACCGAGCCGAGCCCGGCTGCC
>DATAUN010000274.1:0-3256 GCA_036268235.1 Gaiellaceae bacterium | reverse complement strand
ATACGCGATGCTCGGATCGATGCGCACCTGCGCGCAGCTCGTCTCGTACGAGGTGTCGCTCGCGCTCAGCGTCCTCGGCGTCGTCCTGATGGGACAGTCGCTGAACCTCGTCGACATCGTCGCCAAGGAGCAGACGACTGTCTGGTTCTTCATCCCGCAGTTCGTCGGCCTGTGCGTGTTCCTGCTCGGTGGGATCGCCGAGACCTCGCGGCCGCCGTTCGACCTCCCCGAGGCCGACACGGAGCTCGTCGCCGGCTACCACACCGAGTACTCGGGCATGCGCTGGGGGCTCTTCCAGACGGCCGAGTACATCAACATGATCGTCCTCTCGGGGCTCGCGGTCACGCTCTTCTTCGACGGCTGGCACTTCCCGTGGGTGCATTCGCTCGACCGCCTCGGGCCGATCTGGTTCCTCGCGAAGCTCGGTGCGCTCGTCACCGCGTTCATCTGGCTGCGCGCCTCGCAGCCGCGCCTCCGCTACGACCAGCTGATGCGCTTCGGGTGGAAGGTGCTGCTCCCGATCGCGACCGTGAATGCCCTCATCACCGCCCTCCTCGTCGTGTGGGTTTCCTGATGCGGCCCTTCGAACTGGTGCCAGACGACGGCGGAGCGAACCTCCTCGATACGTCGACAGGGCCGGAAAAGACCTGCAAGGCTGGCGTTTTCTTCGGGGCGATGTTGGTGTCAGACACCGGGTTTGGACGCCGGGATCTCGGATGAGCGCTCTCGTGCCGAACACGTTCAAGGGCTTCGGCGTGACGCTGAAGCAGGTCTTCCGGAAGCCGATCACGCAGCAGTACCCCGAGTTCATCCGGCCCGTGTACCCGCGCTTCCGGGGCCGGCACAAGCTGCACCTGCACGAGAACGGGCTCGAGAAGTGCGTCGGCTGCTCGCTGTGCGCAGCCGCCTGCCCCGCCGACTGCATCCGCGTCGTCGCGGCCGAGAACACCGCCGAGAACCGCGTCTCCGCCGGCGAGCGCTACGCGCGCATCTACGAGATCAACATGAGCCGCTGCATCTTCTGCGGCTACTGCGAGCTCGCGTGCCCCTTCGACGCGATCACGCTCGGCAACGACTTCGAGATCTCCGAGTACAACCGCGACGACCTCATCTACACGAAGGACATGCTCCTCGCCGATCCGCGCAAGCAGGTTCCGGTGGCCGACGCGGCCCTCTACGACACGCCCATCCCGTACTACCAGACCAACTCGTAGACCATGGCCAACTTCATCGTCTGGTGCGTGTGGATCGGTGCGGCATTCGGCTGCATCGTGAGCGCCCTTGCCGTCGTCACGTTCCGCAATCCCTTCTTCTCGGCGCTCGCGCTGATCGGGAACCTGGCCTCGCTCGCCGTGCTCTACCTGCTTCTCGGCGGCGAGTTCGTCGCGGCAGGACAAGTGCTCGTCTACGGCGGCGCGGTGATGGTGATGTTCCTGTTCGTGATCGCCTACCTCGGCGACAAGACCGACCAGGCCCCGTGGGCCGGCGGCCCGTCGTGGCGGCTCGTCGCGACCGTGCTCGCAGCGGGATCGATCCTCGTCGAGGTGATCGTCGCCGTCGGCCTCACGACCGGCGGGCGGCTGAGCCACGAGGCGCACATCTCGCGTTCGTTCGGGACGCCCGAGTCGATCGGGCGGCTGTTCCTCACAGATCATCTGATCGCATTCGAGGTGACCTCGATCGTGCTGCTCGTCGCGGCGGTCGGCGGCGTCGTGCTCGGCTCGCACGCCCGCGCGCTCGAGGGCGGCGGCACGGCCGACATGGTCGGCGGGGAGGTCGGCGATGCACGGTCCTGACATCGCCTGGTACCTGATCCTCTCCGGGATGCTCTTCGTCACGGGCGCGATCGGCGTCCTCGTCCGCCGCAGCCCGCTGATCATCCTGCTCTCGGTCGAGATCATGCTCAACGGCGCAAACCTTGCCCTGATCGCGTTCGCGCGCCACTACGGCCGCGAGGACGGCCAGGTGTTCGCGATCGCCGTGATGGCGATCGCGGCGTCCGAGGTCGTCGTCGGCCTCGGACTGATCGTCGCGATGGCCCGCCGCAACGTCGAGCTCGACGTCGACAAGCTCCGGACGCTGCGCGGATGACCACCGTCGACGCGGCCGCCTGGGTCTGCCTCCTCGCACCGCTCGCGGGCGCGGCCGCAATCGCCGCCGGCGGCGTCCGGATCCCGCGCCGGACGGCCGGTTACCTCTCGACCGTGACGACGATGATCGCCTTCGCCGGCGCGATCGCCGCCTTCGTCACGATGCTGGGCGAGTCCGCCTCGTCGCGCGTCCACGCGACCACCTCCTGGACGTGGCTCTCGGCCGGCCGATACCACTTCGGCCTCACGCTCCTGACGGACCAGCTGAGCGTGATGATGATGTTGATCGTCACCGGCGTCGGGTCGCTGATCGTCGCCTACTCGGTCGGCTACATGGAAGGCGAGGACGAGGAACGGCGGTTCTTCGCCTACATGTCGCTCTTCGTGTTCTCGATGCTGCTGCTCGTCCAGGGCGGCAACCTGCTGCTGCTGCTCGCCGGTTGGGGCATGGTCGGCCTTTCGAGCTACCTCCTGATCGGGTTCTACCAGGAGAAGCCCGAGGCGATCGCCGCGGCGAAGAAGGCGTTCGTGATGAACGCGTTCGGCGACGCGACGATGGTGCTCGCGCTCTTTCTCCTGATCCAGCACACCGGCAGGCTCGACTACGCGGGCGTCTTCGCCTCCGCTCCCCACGGCGGCACGATCGCGAACCTGATCGCCCTCGGCCTACTCGGCGGCGCCGTCGCGAAGTCGGCGCAGATCCCGCTCCACACCTGGCTTCCGGACGCGATGGAGGGCCCGACACCCGTCAGCGCCCTCATCCACGCGGCGACGATGGTCACCGCGGGCGTCTACCTCATCGCCCGCACCCATCCGCTCTTCGAGTACGCCCCGCACGTCGAGGATCTCGCCGCCGGGCTCGGCGCCGCGACGCTCCTGATGGCGGGTCTGATCGCCCTCGTCCAGAACGACATCAAGCGCGTGATCGCGTACTCGACGATGTCGCAGATCGGCTACATGTTCGTCGGGGCCGCCGTCGGGGCCTATCCGAACGGAATGTTCCACCTGATGACGCACGCCTTCTTCAAGGCGCTGCTCTTCCTCGCGGCCGGGATCGTCATCCACGCGCTGACCGGCGAGCAGGACATCCGCAACATGGGCGGGCTCGGGAAGGCGATGCCGCACACGAGGCGCGCGTTCCTGATCGGCTCGCTCGCGCTCGTCGG
>DATAUN010000273.1:0-13267 GCA_036268235.1 Gaiellaceae bacterium | reverse complement strand
CCGAGCAGCGCGGCGACCTCACGCGCGATCCCGTAGATCGAGGTCAGATCGGGGCGGTTGTAGAGCGTCTCGATCTCGAGGATGTCGTCGCCGAGAGGGAGCACGTCCGCCAACGGTGTGCCCGCCTCCAGCGAATCCTCGAGCACCATGATCCCGCCGTGGTCCTGACCGAGCTCGAGCTCGCGCTCGGAGAGGATCATCCCGTCGGAGACCTCGCCGCGGAGCTTGCGCTTCTCGATCGTGAACTCGCCGCCGGGCATGACGCCGCCCGGGACGACGACCGCGACCGTCGCGCCCGCGCCGAAGTTCCACGCGCCGCAGACGATCGAGCGCGGCTCGGCCTCCCCCACGTCGACCTTCGTCAGCTGGAGCTTGTCCGCGTTTGGATGCTTGCCGGCCTCGAGCACCTTGCCGACGACGAAGTGCGCGTAGTTGCCGTTCGCATCGGGCACGCCGCGGCGCACCACTCGATCGACTTCGCAGGACGTGAAGACGAGCCGGCGCGCGAGCTCCTCGACCGGCAGGTCGAAGTCGACGTACTCGCGCAGCCAACTGACGGGGACCTTCATCAGAACTGTCCCAGCACGCGAAGGTCGTTCTCCCAGAATGCGCGCAGGTCGGGCAGGCCGTGCCGGAGCATGGCGATGCGCTCGATCCCGAAGCCGAACGCGAAGCCCTGCCACTCGTTTGGATCGAGCTCGACGTTGCGGAAGACGTCGGGGTCGACCCAGCCGGCGCCGCCCATCTCGATCCAACCCGAGTGCTTGCACGTCGCGCAGCCGGCGCCGCCGCAGATGAAGCACGTCACGTCGAACTCGACGGACGGCTCGGTGAACGGGAAGAAGCTCGTGCGCATGCGGACCTCGCGCTCCTGGCCGAAGAGCGCGCGGAAGAACTGCAGCACCGTTCCCTGGAGGTCGGCGAGCGTGATGCCGCGGTCGACGGCGAGGCACTCGACCTGCAGGAAGATCGGCGAATGGGTGGCGTCCGGCGTGTCGCGGCGATAGCAGCGGCCCGGCGAGACCAGGTAGATCGGCGGCGTGCGCGTCATCATCGCGCGGATCTGGTCCGGCGAGGTGTGCGTGCGCAGCACGGTGTCGTCGTCGATGTAGAACGTGTCGAGCGGCGAGCGCGAGGGGTGACCGGGATCGCTCGTCAGCGCGTCGAAGTTCTCCCAGACGGTTGCGACCTCGGCGCCGTCCCAGACCTCGTAGCCCATGCCGAGGAAGATGTCCTCGATCTCCCGGCGGATCTGCGTCAACAGGTGCAGGCGGCCGCGCGTGACCGGCGTCCCGGGGATCGTCACGTCGATGCCGCGCTCGGCGGCTGCGCGGTACGCGAGGTTCACGAGCTCGCGCTCGCGTGCCTCGACCGCTTCCTCGAGCCGCGCGCGGATGCCGTTCAGCAGCATCCCGCTCTCGCGGTCACGGACGCCGCGCAGCGCCTGCGCTAGCTCCGACTTGCGCCCGAGGTACCGGACGCGCGCGTCGTCGAGCTCGGCCTCCGACAGGGCCGATCCGATCGCGCTCAGCGCTTCCTGTTCGTACGCGGTCCAATCCACCGCGGCGACACTATCCAAGGTTCCTCCTTCGTTCGCTGCTGAAAGGGGTCAGGCCCCGGCGCGGCTTCCGGTGGCGCACCGGGGCCGCGTAAACAGCGTCGTCGAGAGGTTCATGACGGGAAGAATAGCCACGTGTCGTCCTACGACAAGATCGCGCGGGTCTACGACCCCTGGTCGGTGAGCGTCACCGAGGACGTCCCGTTCTATGTGGACGAGGCGGTGCGCTCGGGCGGGCCGGTGCTCGAGCTCGGCGTCGGCACCGGCCGGATCGCGGTGCCGATCGCGGCGAGCGGGGTCGAGGTCGTCGGCGTCGACTTCTCGGCCGGGATGCTGGAGGTGGCACGCGAGCGAGCCGAGCTCGCCGGCGTGACGGTCGACCTCCGCCACGGCGACATGCGCGAGCCGCCGGTGGAAGGCGCGTTCCCGCTGGTGCTCTGCCCGTTCCGCTCGCTGCTCCACATGGAGACGGACGCCGACCGGCGCACGGCTCTTCGAGCCGTGTCCCGGTGCCTGGCACCGGGCGGGCGGTTCGTGTTCGACGTCTTCACGCCGGCGGCCGACGACATCGCGGACACGCACGGCCGCTGGCTCGAGCGCGAGCCCGGGATCTGGGAGCGCGCCGACTGGGACGAGGAGACGCGCACGCTGATCCTCCGGCTGCGCAGCGCGGAGGGCGAGACGGAGATGTCGCTCGCGTGGCTCTCGGTGCCGGAGTGGCAGGAGCTCCTGCGCGACGAGGGCTTCGTCGTCGACACCGTCTACGGCTGGTTCGACCGCACGCCGTGGCGTGGCGGCGAGGACTCGATCTGGGTCTGCCGCCGGCGCGACTCTTAACGCACTCCTACCTTTCCCACAGCCTCCTCGCAGTCGGCGCGCCGAAGGTGCGGTCAACGCAATCGACGAGGAGTGAGACGAGTGGTCTATCTGAGTTACATGTTCTCCGAGCTGCGGCGCCGCCGCGGCAGAACGGCGCTGACCGCGCTCGGGCTGGCGGTCGGCATCGCGCTCGTGATCGCCGTCAGCTCCCTCACGGCAGGTCTGAACAATGCGCAAGCCTCGGTCTTGAAGCCACTCACCGGCGTCGGCACCGACATGTCGGTGACGCGCCCGATCCAGGTGTCGAGCTCGAGCAAGAGCTTCCAGAACCTGACGCCGGCCGAGCGCACGCAGCTGCGCAAGGAGGCAGGCCCAGGCCAGGTCGGCTTCGGCAATTTGAAGGCGGGCGCGAAGTTCACGCGCACGAGCTTCCAGAGCACGGAGCTCACCTTCGCGTCGTCCAAGATCGCGGCGGTCTCGAAGCAGAACGACGTCGCGAACGCGGTCGGCGGGCTGACGCTCAACCTGACGAGCGTCTCCGGCACCGTGCCGAAGCAGACATCGACGTCGACATCGACACGAGGCGCACCGAGTGCCGGCGGGGGCTTCAACGGCCCGCGCTCGATCGACTTCACGTCGGTGTCGGTCAGCGGCGTCGACCCGTCGAGCACCACACTCGGCGCGATCACGAGCGACGAGCTGACGGCGGGAACGTGGTTCACATCCACGACGAAGCGACAGGCGATCCTCAACGTCAGCTACGCGACGCAGAAGAACAAGCAGGTCGGCGACACGATCAAGCTCGACGGGAAGACCTACACCGTCGTCGGAATCGTGAAGTCGCCGGTCGGCGGCTCGTCGTCCAACGTCTACGTCGACTTGGCGCAGCTGCAGAAGCTCGCCGGCGACACCGGACAGATCAACACGCTCTACGTGCGTGCGACGTCCGCGGCTGCCGTCAGCACCGTCAGCAAGGAGATCACGAAGACGATCTCCGGCGCGTCGGTCACGACCGCCCAGTCGCTTGCGTCGGAGATGACGGGCACCCTCTCGACCGCGAAGAGCCTCACGTCGAAGCTCGGCTTCGTCCTGGAGATCGTGGCGCTGCTGAGCTCGATCATGGTCGCGTCGCTGCTGACGCTCACATCCGTGTCGAAGCGGTTCCGCGAGCTCGGGACATTGAAGGCGCTCGGCTGGCCGCAGCGCGCGATCGTCCGCCAGATCGCCGGCGAGTCGCTCTTCCAAGGGCTGCTCGGCGGGATCGCCGGCGTCGTGCTCGGGCTCGGCGCCGCCGCGCTGATCACAGCGTTCGGGCCGACGTTGAAAGCGACGTTCGACCCGGCAACGCAGAGCACCGGCGGGCCGGTCGGCGCCTTCCCCGGCGCGCGGCAGGCCGTCTCGAGCGCCGTCTCGACGACGGTGAAGCTCGCCGCGCACGTCTCGCCGACGCTGATCGCCGCGGCGGTCGCGCTCGCGGTCGTCGCGGGCCTTGCCTCGGGCGCCGTCGGCGCGCTGCGCGCGGCGCGGCTCCGTCCTGCAGATGCACTCCGTCACATCGACTGAAAGGAGTACGACATGGTTCCTGTCTACGAGTTGCGAGAGGTCACCAAGCGCTACGGCGACGTGGTCGCCGTCGACGATCTCGACCTGACGATCGACCGTGGCGAGTTCACGGCGATCGTCGGGCCGAGCGGTTCCGGCAAGACGACCCTGCTCCAGCTGCTCGGCGCGCTCGACCGGCCGACGAGCGGCGAGGTGCTGTTCGAGGGGGACGACCTGTCGGGGCTACGCGAGGCGGAGCTGACGCGCATCCGGTCGAGCGCGATCGGCTTCGTCTTCCAGCAGTTCAACCTCATCCCGACGATCACCGCGGCGGAGAACATCGCGCTCGCACTTGCGCCCCGCGGCCTCCCCCGCGACGAGCGGCGGACGCGGGTGGAGGAGTTGCTCGCGTCGGTCGGGCTCGAGCAGCGCGGCCATCACGTGCCGAGCAAGCTCTCCGGCGGCGAGCAGCAGCGCGTTGCGATTGCCCGCGCGCTCGCGAACGACCCGCGCGTGTTGCTTGCCGACGAGCCGACCGGCAACCTCGACTCGAGAAACGGCGAGGAGATCGTCGGGCTGCTGCAGGAGCTCGCAGAGGATCGCGGCCAGACGATCGTGCTGATCACGCACGATCCCTCGGTAGCTCAGCGCGCGTTCCGCGTCGTGCGGATGCAGGACGGCGCGATCGTCGAGGACCGCATCGCCGTCAACCGGGTGGCAAGCTTGGCGACGTGAGCTTCTTCGAGCCGCCGCCCGCGCTCCCGGAGCCGCCGGAGCGGCCGCCGACGCCGGAGTGGGTCGGCGCGCCGGACAACGTCCGTCCCGAGCCGTTCCCGCTCGCCGAGACGCTCGTCCGGACCGACGCGGTGTTCATCCAGGTCTATGCGGGCCTGGCGTTCCCCAAGGGGTTCGAGTTCTCGTTCCAGCTCGTCCGGCGCGAGGCGCGTCAGGGACGGCACGACAACCCCATCCACTCCTGGCACGAGGTCCAGCGCGGCGGCGAGCTCGAGCCTGAGCAGCTCCGCTTCGGCATCCAGGACGCCGCCGGCGGCAAAGCAACGGTGTTCGGCCGGCGGTTCCCGCCCCGGGAGGACCCGCCGACCGGCCCGATCCTGAGCCCGAACGGGGGCGGCGGCGGGATGCACCGCTACGACATGCGCTTCTGGGTCTGGCCGATCCCACCGCCCGGCCCGTTCGCGTTCGTCGTCGAGTGGCCGTCGGAGGGGGTTGAGCTGACACGTGTCGAGATCGACTCGGAGCCGATCCGCGAAGCGGCAGCGCGCGCCGAGGAGCTCTGGCCCGGCGGGCCAGACGCGGGAGGCCGGTCGAGCGGTACCAGCTTCATGCACGGCAAGTAACAGACTGTTACAAGCTTCGGCGCGCGAGCTCGTAGAGCGCGATCGCGCCGGCGGCGGCGACGTTCAGCGACTCGGCGCCGGTGATCGGGATCGTCGCCTCGACGTCGCGCTCAACCGTCTCGGGAAGCCCTTCGCGCTCGCTGCCGAGTAGGAGCGCGACCCGGCCGGACAGGTCCAAGGAAGCAAGCGGCGACCCACCGTGAGCCGAGAGCGCCACGCGCTTCGTACCTTGTAACAGTCTGTTACTTGCCGGGTCCCAGGCGCCGAGTGGGACACGCCAGATCGAGCCGGCGCTTGCGCGGAGGGCCTTCGGCGAGGTGGGGTCGGCGCAGCCGTCCGACAGGGCCACGCCCGCGCCGAACGCGTCCGCGGTGCGGATCAGCGTGCCGACGTTGCCGGGATCGGCGAGCTGCCACAGCGCGAGCGTCGCCGGCCGCTCCTCCCACGCGGGCAGATCGTCGCGCCGGTAGACGGCGACGATGCGCGGCGGGTGCGGCGCGCTTGCGACCTCGGCGAGCAGCTTCGCCTCGACGTCCTCGCCGGCACGCAGTAGATCGACGGGGTCCGCGGTCGCGGCGGCCACCGCATCCTCGCCCTCGACGAAGAAGAGGCCGAGCTTCTCGCGCCAGCGCTTGTCGTGCAGCTTCCGCACGAGCTTCAGGCGTTCGTTGTCCTTCGAAACGATCAACCGCCGCACTGTATTGACAGATACATTCCGATATAGGAATATGTTGCCATGGCCCGCGCTTCCTCGACGACCGACGTCTTCAATGCCGTCGCCGAGGCGCACCGCCGCGACATCCTGGACACGCTGATCGGAGGCGAAAAGGCGGTCGGGACGATCGTGAACGACCTCTCACTGTCCCAGCCTCAGGTCTCGAAGCACCTGCGGGTGCTCAGCGAAGTGGGGCTCGTCACGTGCCGCGCGGACGGGCGCCGCCGGCTGTACCGCCTGGAGCCCGGGCACCTCCGTCCGTTCCACGAGTGGCTGGCCAACTACGAGCAGGCGTGGAACGAGCGCCTGGATCGGATCGACGACTACCTCAAAGAACTACAACAACAAGGAGAACCGCAATGAGCGTTACGTTCCCGAACGAGCTCGAGATCCTCCTCACGCGGGAGTTCGAGGCTCCGATCGAGCTCGTCTTCGACGTCTTGACGAAAGAGGAGCACGTGCGCAAGACCTTCCCCCCGTTTGGCGAGAAGATGAAGGTCTGCTCGATCGATCTCCGCGTCGGCGGCGGCTACCACTACGTCATGGTGAAAGACGACGGAACCAACATGTCGTTCCGTGGCACCTACCTCGAGGTCGAGCCGCCGACCCGGACTGTCCAGACCTCGATCTACGAGGGTTGGCCGTCAGAAGCTGAGGCCTTGGAGACGATGGATCTCGAAGAGATCGACGGGGGCACAAAGCTGATCTGGAAGCTCGCGTTCCGCGACCAGGCCGGCCGCAGCCACATGACCAAGTACGACGGCATCGAAGCGGGCTTCGCCAACATCGCGGAGTACTTGAAGACGCTGGTCGAGGACTGATCAACGGCCCCAGTCGAGCCAGGCGCCGTGGAAATCGAACACGCCGAGGCGCTCCGAGCGGCCGTCGGGATAGCGCTCGAGCTCGAGCGCGAAGCCGTCGTCGCTCGGAGCCCGCCCGGTCGTCAGATAGACGAGCGGCTCCTCGCGGCCTGCGTCGTGCAACGCGGACCGCAGCCGCTCTGAGTCGCGGCGATCGAGGTACATCGTCGATGCGGTCTGGAACACGATCAGCTGCGCGTCGTCACGACGGTTGCGGAGCAGCGACGGCAGCGCCTCGACGTAGTCGCCCTGCATGAGCTGCGGCGGATCGCGGCGCGCGACGTCGATCGCGCGGCGCAAGCGCGCGAGCCGGTCGGCCTGGTCGGCCCACATGAACGCCTGGAGGACGCGCGCGCCGTGCTCCGTCGTCGCGTCCACGGGGTTCAGGTCGATGCCGCGACGGCGCACCACGTGCACCTCGCGCTGCAACAACTGCGCCGGAGGCGGGACGCGATCGTCGCCGCTCAACTCGAGCGTGCCCGCCGGCCCCCACTCGCCGGTCGAATAGCGGTAGCGGTAGCGGTCCCAGAGCAGGTTGAGCCCTGCGGACGGACCGAGCTCGAGCAGATCGAGCGGCCGCCCGTCGGCGACGGCGAGGAACGCCGGCAGCAGCGCCCAGGATCGCTGCACCTCGTTCGTCTGCACGTCCTGCTCGGCGCACCAGCGCGTGAGGAACTCCGCGTGCTCGTCGAGTGCTGCACCGATGTCGTCCCACGACGCGTCGCCCGCAAGCACGAGGTAGTGCAGACCGCCGAGCAGTCGCAACGGCAAGTCCCAGGAGAGGTCGGGCGCGATGTCGTCGACCCGCGGATCCTCCGCGAGCCGACGACACACGTCTGCATAGAGCGGCGACCGGCCTTCGCAGTACCCGGCCTGTCGCAGGAAGATCTCGCGCTGGCGGTCTATTTCGGAGCCGCGAGCGCGGACTTGGCCTGCTCGACGATCTCGCCGAACTTCGCCGGATCGTGGACCGCGAGATCCGCGAGGATCTTCCGGTCGAGCTCGACGTTCCCGGCCTTGAGACCCGCCATGAACTGGTTGTACGAGAGCCCGTTGGCGCGCGCGCCCGCGTTGATGCGCATGATCCAGAGCTTCCGGAACTCGCGCTTGCGGACCTTGCGGTCGCGGTACGCGTACGCGAGCGAGCGCTCGACCTGCTCCTTCGCGTACTTGTAGTTCGTGCTCTTGAGCCCCCAGTAGCCCTTGGCTTCCTCGAGGACCTTGCGCCGCTTCTTGCGGGCGTGAACGGAACGCTTTACGCGAGGCATTCGCTACCGCCTTCCCAGCATGCGGGCGACCGTCTTCTCGTTGGCGGAGTCGACGGGCTGTTCTTTACCGAGCTGGAGCTTCTGCTTCGGCGACTTGTTGCGGAGGTTCCCCGACATCTGGCCGCGACTCACCAGTTTCCCGGTTCCCGTCACCTTGAATTTCTTCTTCGCTCCCGAATGTGTCTTCTGTTTCGGCATCTCGTTTTGCTCCTGCGTTCTTCGTTGGGCCGAGCACCATTGTCATGTTCCGCCCTTCGAGCAGCGGCTGAGTCTCGATGAGACCGATGTCCTTGACGTCCTCGGCCAGCTTCATCAGGAGGTCGCGGCCGCGATCCGGATGCTCGCGCTCGCGTCCGCGGAACATGATCGTGACCTTGACCTTCGCGCGCTGGTTGAGGAAGCGCTCGACGTGGCCCTTCTTGGTCTCGTAGTCGTGAATCCCGATCTTGGGTCTGAGCTTGATCTCCTTGACGTTGATCTGCGTCTGGTGCTTGCGGGCGAGCTTCGCCTTCTGCTCCAGCTCGTACCGGTACTTCCCGTAGTCCATGACCCGGGCGACCGGCGGATCTGCCTGGGCCGCGACTTCGACGAGATCGAGGTTCTTGCCGTACGCGTATTCGCGCGCCTCGTCCGTCGTCTTGATTCCGAGTTGCTCTCCGCCTTCACCGATCAGACGGACGCGTGGGACGCGGATCGCGTCGTTGATGCGTGTCTGCGGCTCGGGCCGGCGGGGTGCTTCGAACCCCCCGGAACGGCGACGCGGCCTCAAATGTCCTTCACCAAGCTCGTTGTGACCTCCTCTGGAACGTAAAAAACCGCTGGCATGCAGCGGCGAGGAGTCTCATCAACCTGCATCGGTTGAACCCCCGAAGCGTGAGCCAGGAGGTGAGAGACGGTTACGCCCCTGCTTGCCAGGGACTCAGGGTAGCAAGTTTTTCCCGGAAATCAGCCACCGAAAGGGTTTCCTGGGCACCGCCGTGCTCGCGCACCGCAAGCGCCTCGTCGGTCTCCTTGTCGCCGTAGACGAGGATGAACGGCACCTTCTCGAGCTCGGCGTTCCGGATCCGCTTGCCGACGGTGTCGTCGGAGTCGTCCACCTCGACGCGGTAAGGGGCGAGCTTGGCAGCGAGCGCCTGGGCGGCGTCGCGATGGCTCTCGCCCACCGGCAGCACGCGCACCTGCACCGGCGCGAGCCAGAACGGGAACGCGCCCGCGTAGTGCTCGGTGAGGATCCCGATGAAGCGCTCGAACGAGCCCATCAGCGCGCGGTGGATCACGTACGGGACGTGCTCCGCGTTGTCGGCGCCGACGTACCGGCAGTCGAGCCGGCCGGGAGTCTGCGCGTCCAGCTGAATCGTGCCCATCTGCCAGCCGCGTCCGATGGAGTCGCGCATGTGGAGGTCGATCTTCGGCCCGTAGAACGCGCCGTCGCCCTCGTTGATCGAATAGGCGAGCCCCCGCCGGTCGAGCGCTGCGCGCAGCGCTCCTTCGGTGAAGTCCCACTCCTCGTCGGTGCCGAGCTTGTTGTCGGGCCGGGTCGAGAGCTCGAAATCGGACTCGAGACCGAAGAGGTCGTAGACGAACTTCGCATAGTCGAGGCACGCGAAGATCTCGTCCTCGATCTGCTCGCGGGTGCAGAAGATGTGCGCGTCGTCCTGAGTGACATGGCGCACGCGGGTGAGACCGTGCAGGGTCCCGGACGGCTCGTTGCGATGCAGCGGCGCCGCCTCGGCGTAGCGCAGCGGCAGCTCGCGGTAGCTGCGCAGCTTGTCCGCGAACATCACCATGTGACCGGGACAGTTCATCGGCTTGATCGCGTAGGTGTGGTCCTCCTCCGGGATCAGGAACATGTTCTCGCGGAACTTCTCCCAGTGGCCTGACCGCTCCCACAGCACCTTGTCGAAGATGAGCGGAGTCTTCACCTCGTCGTAGCCGCGGGCCTTGTTCTCGCGCCGGCGCATCCCCTCGAGCTCGTTCCAGATCACCATCCCCTTCGGGTGCCAGAACGGCGAGCCGGGCGAGATCTCCTCGAGATGGAAGAGGTCGAGCTGCACGCCGAGCCGCCGGTGGTCGCGCGCGCGCGCCTGCTCGAGGCGCTCGAGGTACGCGTCGAGATCGGCCTGCGAGTAGAACGCGGTGCCGTAGATGCGGGTGAGCTGGGTGTTCTTCTCGTCGCCGCGCCAGTACGCGCCGGCGAGGCCGGTCAGCTTGAACGCCTTGATCGGCTTCGCGTTCTGGAGGTGCGGGCCGCGGCAAAGATCGGTGAAGTCACCTTGGGTGTAGAGCGAGATGTCGCCCTGCGCGGTGTCGACGAGCTCGACCTTGTCCGGCTCGCCCTCGGCCGCGAAGCGCGCCTTCGCCTCGTCGCGCGAGATCTCCTCGCGCGACCACTCGCGGCCCTCCTTCAGCTCGCGCTTCACCTCCGCCTCGATCTTTTCGAGATCCGCTTCGACGATCGGCTCCGGAAACTCGAAGTCGTAGTAGAAGCCATTTTCGATCGGCGGCCCGATCGCGACCTTCACGCCGGGATAGAGGCGCCGCACGGCTTCTGCGAGCAGGTGCGCGGCCGAGTGACGGAGCACGTAGAGCGCGTCCGGATCGCCGGTGTCGCGCGTCGTGAGCAGCTGGATGTGCTCACCGTCGTTCAACGGCAGCCGCAAGTCGCGCGGCTCGCCGTTCGCGCGCACGAGCACCGCCTGCTCGGCCAGCTTGGGGCCGATCGCGCGCGCGGCGTCGAGCCCGGTCGCGCCGGCGGGAAGTTCGAGTTCGGTCGAGTCGGGCAGGACGACGTTCATGGAAGACACAGCTAACCACCCCCGGAAGGACGACAGGAACGAGGAGATCGACGAGTCACCGGTCCCCGACCCGGAGGCTGGGGAGTCGTCAGCTGAGGATGACCCTCAGGCCGATTAGGCCGCGTGCGGTCCGGCGACGGTCGCCCGCACGCGGCACAGCGTGCGCGTCGTCGTCGTCAGGTGCCGGATCGCTTCCACGGCGCGAAGGTTAGCGGACAAACCGCATCAGCACCCACTCCGCGGTGTGCTCGTCGTCGGACGGGTGACGCGACTCCTCGACGAAGCCCGCCTTCGCCCAGCCGCGCAGCGCGCGCTCGTTCCACGCGTACGGATCGACGGTGACCGACAGCCAACCCTCGTCGAGCAGGCACTCGGCGAGCCGGCGCGCGACGGTCGGCATGATCCCGCGACCGCGCGCCGTCGGGATCAGGAAGCCGTCGAGCCCGCCGCGGCGCGGCTCGTCGTCCTCCCACCACGACTGCAGGTAGCCGACCGGCTCGCCGTCCTCCTCGACGATCCACGCGTCCACATCCGCCCGGTCGAGTCTCGCGTGCATCTCCTCGGCGTCGTATGCCCGACCGTCCCAGTAGCGGGAGACCTCCGGGTCGGCGTACATCGCGACGAGCAGCGGCACGTCGTCGTGCCCAGCGGCGCGGTAGCTCAGAAGTCCCACATCACCGTCTCGATCCGCGTCCCGCCGAGCGATTCGTAGAGCGCGTTCGCCGCGTCGTTCTCCGGCTCGGTGAGGACGAACGCCTCGGCCGTCCCCGAGACGCGGCGAAGCTCGCGCATCAGTGCGCTCGCAATCCCGCGGCGGCGATGCGACTCGACGATCTCGAGCTCATAAACGAACAGGATCGACGGCGCGCCGTGGCGGCGCGGCAGGTCATAGCCGAAGACGAAGCCGACGGGCTCGTCGCCGTCGAACGCGGCCAGGAAGATCGTAGGTTGTCTGCAAGCAGAGCAGTCTGCGGCGTGCCCTCGGCAAACCGGCGGATGACCTCCTCGTCGCCGGGCCCGAGCCGGCGGATTTCGGTTTCTGGCGAACTGCTCACGGACAGAAAGCCTGCCATGGGACAGATCAGAGAGCTGATGACCGTCAGGCCGCGCACCGTCAAGGTCGGCGATTCGATCGTCGAAGCGGCCAAGCTGATGAAAGGCGAAGACTCCGGCATTGCGCCGATCGTCGACGGGGGCAGGCTCGTCGGAGTGCTGACTGACCGCGATATTGCCGTCCGCGTCGTCGCCGAGGGACGCGACCCGCAGTCGACGAGGGTCGAGGAGATCGCGTCGACGAACCTCGTCACGATCGACCCGCAGCAAGAGCTCGACGAGGCGCTGCGCCTGATGGCGCAGCACCAGGTGCGACGGCTGCCGGTCGTCGAGGAGGACGGCAAGCTCGTCGGGATCGTCGCGCAGGCCGACGTCGCCCGTCACGCCGATTCGACCCGCACCGGCGAGGTCGTCGAGGAAATCTCGGAACGAGCGTGAAAATCGTGCGGGCGCCCTCTTGCGGCAGGGCGCCCGCACGTCGTACATTGCGGATCCCGTCGAGTGCGGAGCGCGAGTAGGTCGAAGCCCCGCCGAGTGACTGCCAGAGGCGCAAGCCCGAAGCGGCCAGTCGGTTGGGTGGACGAAAGCGCCACCGACTCGACGGGGCTTTTTTTTGGTCCAATTCGCCCATGGACTTCACGCTCTCAGACGAGCAGTCCCTGATCCGGCAGACAGCCCGCGCGTTCTGCGACGCCGAGATCGCGCCGAACGCCGCTGAATGGGACCGCACGGAGACGATCGACAAGAGCATCGTCGGCAAGCTCGCCGAGCTCGGCTTCCTCGCCGCTGCGCTCCCTGAGGAGCACGGCGGGATGGGGCTCGACATGGTCTCGTACACGCTCGTCGTCGAGGAGATCGGGCGCGCCGACTCGAACGTGCGCGGCATCGTCTCCGTGTCGAATGGGCTCTACGGCAAGACGGTCGCCAAGTGGGGCACCGAGGAGCAGAAGGCGAGGCTCCTGCCCGGGCTCGCAGCAGGCGAGGCTCTCGGCTGCTACGCGCTGACCGAGCCGGGCGCGGGGTCCGATCCCGGCGGGCTCGAGACGCGCGCGGAGCGAGACGGCGACGGCTGGCGGATCAGCGGCCAGAAGATCTTCATCACGCTCGGCTCGTGGGCCGCGAACGCGCTCGTCTTCGCGCGCACGGGTGAGGCGGGGACGCGCGGCATCTCGTGCTTCGTCGTGCCGACGGACGTGGACGGATTCGAGGCGCGGCCGATCAAGGGCAAGCTCGGCCTGCGCGCGCAGGACACCGCCGAGCTCTTCCTGGACGGCGTGCGTGTTGGCGACGACGCGCTCG
>DATAUN010000272.1:0-1865 GCA_036268235.1 Gaiellaceae bacterium | reverse complement strand
CAACACCTACGCGCGGATCATGAACCCGACCACCGCGACGTTCGAGGAGCGCGTCGCGGCGCTCGAAGGCGGAGTGGGGGCGGTCGCGTTCGCGAGCGGGCTCGCCGCACAGGTCGCTGCGTTCTTCACGCTGCTCGAGCCGGGCGACCACGTTGTCGCGCAGGCTGCGCTCTACGGCGGCACGATCACGCAGCTGAAGCACCTCCAGCGCAAGCTCGGCTTCGAGGTGACGTTCGTCGACGGCGACGACATCGACGCGTGGCGCGGCGCGCTTCGCGAGAACACGAAAGCGCTCTACGGCGAGACGATGGGCAATCCGGGCGGCAACGTGCTCGACTTCGAAGCCGTCGCCGAGATCGCACACGGCCACGGTGCGCCGCTGATCGTCGACAACACGTTCGCGTCGCCGTATCTCTGCCGGCCTGCCGAGCACGGTGCGGACATCGTCGTGCACTCGGCAACGAAGTTCATCGGCGGTCACGGCACCTCGATCGGCGGCGTCGTCGTCGACTGCGGCACGTTCGACTTCGCGAACGGCCGCTTCCCGGTCGTCACCGACCCGTCGCCCGCCTACCACGGGCTCGCGTTCATCGAGACCTACGGCGTCTACGGCTACCTGATGAAGCTGCGCGCGGAATCGCTGCGCGACCTCGGCGCGTGCCTCAGCCCGTTCAACGCGTTCCTCTTCTTGCAAGGGCTCGAGACGCTGTCGTTGCGCATGGCGCGCCACGTCGAGAACGCGCAGACGGTCGCCGCGTGGCTCGAAGGGAACGACGCCGTCGCAGGCGTGCGCTACGCGGGCCTGCCGTCGTCGCAGTACCACGCGCTCGCGCAGCGCTATCTGCCGCTCGGCGCCGGCTCGATCTTCGCGTTCGACCTCGCGGGCGGCCGCGACGCGGCGCGCGCGTTCGTGGAGAAGCTGCAGGTCTGGAGCCATCTCGCGAACGTCGGCGACGCGAAGTCGCTCGTCATCCACCCGGCGTCGACGACGCACCGCCAGCTCTCCGACGACGAGCTCGCCGGGGCGGGGATCGGCCCGGGGACGATCCGCCTCTCGGTCGGGCTCGAGACGGTCGACGACCTGCTGTGGGACCTGGAGCAGGCGCTGTGAGCTACGAAGACCCGCGCACGATCCAGTCGATCCTGCACCGCGCGAAGACGATCGCGATCGTCGGCCTCTCGCCGAACGAGCTGCGTCCCTCACACTTCGTCGGTTACTACCTCAAGCGCCACGGCTACCGCGTCATCCCGGTCAACCCGCGCGAGGAGTCGATCCTCGGCGAGCGGTCGTATCCGTCCGTGTCCTCGATCCCGGAGCCGGTCGACGTCGTCGACGTGTTTCGCGCGCCCGAGGCAGTCCCCGAGATCGCGGCGGAGGCCGTCGCCGCGAAGGCCGGCGCGCTGTGGCTCCAGTACGGCGTGATCAGCCCCGAGGGCGCCGAGCTCGCGGCCGCGGGCGGGCTCGACGTCGTCATGGACCGCTGCATGAAGGTCGAGCACGCGCGCTACCTCGGTCGCATGCACTGGCTCGGCTTCAACACCGGCGAGATCACCTCGGGCCGCGCGCACGGCTGACGTTTTGGCGCACGCGCCGCTCGGTAGACCGGGCGCATGCGCATCTTCTACGGAGCAGGACACGAGCAGTTCAAGCCGAGCGATCTGCTGCGGCACGCGCAGCTCGCGGCCGAGGCCGGGTTCGACGGCGTCTGCTGCAGCGACCACTTTCAGCCTTGGTGGGAGCCGGGCGAGTCCGGCCACGCGTGGCCCTGGCTCGGCGCGGTCGGTGCGAGCACCGAAAACGTGCAGCTCGGCACCGCGGTCACGCCCGCCGTGCGCCGCTACCACCCGGCGCTCGTCGCGCAGGC
>DATAUN010000271.1:0-4688 GCA_036268235.1 Gaiellaceae bacterium | reverse complement strand
GCCGCATGAGCTACGACGAGTTCCTTCGCGGCGTTCGATGATCGCGCCGGCGCGGCGCGCGGCGTACGAGGTCATTCGCCGCGTCTTCGAAGAGGGTGCCTACGCAGATCGCGCGCTCGCGTCCGCCGTCGCAGGGCTCGATGACCGCGACCGCGCCCTCGCGCAGCGGCTCGCCTACGGGACGGTGCAGCTCAAGCGGGTGCTCGACTTCGGCATCGACCAGCTCGGCAAGCGGCCGGTGCGCAAGCTCGACCCGCCGGTGCGGACGTCGCTCCGCCTCGGCGCCTACCAGCTCGCGTTCACCGACCAGGCCGAGCACGCGGTCGTCGACGACGCCGTGGAGCTCGTTCGGGCGGCCCGGCTCGAGCGGGCGGTGCCGTTCACGAACGCGGTGATGCGCCGTCTCGCGCACGGCTTCCGCGGCCTCGTCGCCTCGCTCCCGGAGGGGCCGGTGAAGCTCTCATATCCCGACTGGATATCAGACGTATTTCAGCGCGACTTTGGGCCCGAGGAGGCGCTTTCCCTGATGCGGAGCCAGAACGAGCCGCCCGCGCTCGAGGTCCGCGCGGCCGAGCCTGTCGGGCGGCCGACTGATATCCCGGGCGCATATCAGGTGGATACCGTCGATATAGCTCGGATGTGGCCGATGTCCCGCGCCTCGCAGCTGGCGGCGCTCGTCGTCGGCTCGCAGGAGGGCGAGCGCATCCTCGATGCGTGCGCCGCGCCCGGCGGCAAGACGACGATGCTCGACGGCGAGGTCACGGCGGTCGAGGTCCATCCGGGACGTGCAAAAGCGCTTGCCGAGAAGGTCGGGCCGAACGTGCATGTCGTCAACGTCGACGTCCGCGAGCTGGACGAGCGCGGCTTCGACCGCGCGCTCGTCGATGCGCCGTGCTCGGGGCTCGGCGTGCTCGCGCGCCGGCCCGACCTGCGCTGGCGCGCGCGACCGCTGCCGGAGCTCCAGCTCGAGCTGCTGCAGGCCGCGGCCGAGCGCACCAAGCCGGGCGGGACGATCGTCTACTCGGTCTGCACCCTGAACGCCGACGAGAACGAGGCCGTTGTCGACGCAGCCGGGCTCGAGGCCGACCCGCTCGGCGACGAGTGGCCCCGGTACGCGCACCCCAAGCGGCCCGAGTTCCTGCTGACACGCCCGGACCGCGACTTGACGAGCGGCTTCTTCATCGCGCGGCTGCGCAAGGCGTAGCATCGCGCCGTGCCCTGGAACGAGTGGATCCGCACCGTCGAGGTCGAGCCGTCGCTGTACGGCGCCGACTTCGCGCACCTCGGTGACCAGATCGAGGTTCTGCTGCGCTCCGAGTGCCGCATCTTTCACTTCGACGTCGGCGACGGCCACTTCGTCGAGCCGATCACGATGGGGCCGGTCGTGCTGAAGTCGATCTCGCCGATCATCCACCGCTACGGCGGCGCGATCGACGTCCACCTGATGGTCGAGAACCCCGCGAAGTACTTCGCGCCGGTCGCGGAGGCGGGCGGCGACAGCGTGACGTTCCACTACGAGGCAGTCGATGACGTGCCCGCGACGATCCGCGCCGCGCGCGAGCAGGAGCTGCAGGTCGGCGTCGCCTTCAACCCGGAGACGGAGCCGGAGGATGTCGCGAAGGTCGCCGCAGAAGCCGACATCGTGTTGTGCATGTCGATCCATCCCGGGTACTCCGGCCAGCCGTTCCTGGAGGAGACGTTCGGCCGTGTCGAGCGGCTGCGGAAGGCGCTGCCGGACAGCATCCACATCCAGGTCGACGGAGGCATCGCCGCCGAGAACGTCAAGGAGCTGTACGAGAACGGAGCGACGCTCCTCGTCGCTGCATCGGCGATCTTCTCGCGCGAGGACCTGCCCCGGGCCTACCGGCGGCTGGTACAAGCGCTCGTGTGACTCTCGCCAGGGCGATCGACCTCGCGCGCGGCGCGCGCGACCGTGCGTATCCGAAGCCGACGGTGGGCGCGGTCGTCGTCAGCGACGGCGAAGTCGTCGGCGAGGGCGCGACCGAAGCAGCTGGACGGCATGCAGAGGTCGTCGCGCTCGCGGCGGCGGGCGAGCGCGCGCGCAACGCGACGCTGTACGTCTCGCTCGAGCCGTGCGACCACCACGGCACGACACCGCCATGCACCGACGCGATCCTCGCCGCGGGCGTCGAGCGCGTGGTCTTCGGCGCCCGCGATCCGAATCCCGAAGCTGCAGGCGGTGCGGAGCGCCTGCGCGCAGCCGGCATCGACGTCGAGTTCGTCGACTCGTTCGAGGCGCGCGCCGTCAATGAGGCATGGCGCACGTGGGTCGTGAAACGACGGCCGTTCGTGGTCTACAAGGCGGCGATGACGCTCGACGGCCGCGTCACCGTGCCCGGCGAGCGCTGGGTCACCGGCGAGGAGAGCCGGCGTGCCGTGCACGAGCTGCGTGCCGTGGTTGACGCGGTTGCGGTCGGGGGCGGCACCGCGCGCGCCGACCGGCCGCGCCTCGACGCGCGCGGCGTCGAGACGCCGCGCGGCCAGCCGCGCCGTCTCGTCTTCTCGCGCGGGCCGCTGCCGGACGGGCTCGACCTGGAGCTTCGGAGCGGGCCGATCGCCGATGAGCTCCATGCGCTCGCCGCCGAGGGCGTCCAGTCGCTGCTCCTCGAAGGCGGCCCGACGCTGGCCGCCGCGTTCCTCGAGGCCGACCTCGTGGACAAGATCCTGCTCTTCGTTGCACCGACGCTCGCGGGCGCCGGTCCGACCGCATTTCCTGCGCTACCCTCCGCGCGCACGCTCGCCCGGCTGCGCACGCGGCAGATCGGCGCCGACGTGCTCCTCGAGGCGTATGTCCACGACCCCTGAATCCCAGCGCGCCGACGACCAGATCGTCACCCACCTGAGCCACTGGCTGACGCGTCAGCTCGGCAACGACGAGCTGCGCCGCAGGGTGGCGGAGATCGGCACGGACGAGCTCGCCCCGGGCGGGCGGGAGGCGGTGAACGAGCTGCTCGTCGAGCTCCAGACCGCCGTTCCCGGCGAGCGCGCGCAGCTCGAGGTCCTCGTCCGCGAAGCAGTCGAGACGCTCGTCTATGGGGACTGAATGTTCACCGGCCTGATCCGCGAAGTGGGCACGGTCGTCTCGCTGGACGACGGCCGGCTCACGATCTCCTCGACGCTCGCTGCCGAGCCCGGGGATTCGATCGCCGTGAACGGCGTCTGTCTCACCGTGGTCGACACGTCTCCGCTGCGGTTCGACGCGGTCGCAGAGACGCTCTCGCGCACGAGCCTCGGCGCGCTTGCGCCAAATGCGCGCGTGAACCTTGAGCCCGCGCTCCGCGCCGGTGACGCCCTGGGCGGCCACTACGTCCAGGGTCACGTCGACGGCGTCGGATCGTTCCGCGGCGTCGCCGACGGGCTCCACTGGTTCGACGCCCCGCCGGAGATCCTGCGCTACGTGGTCGAGAAAGGCTCGATCGCCCTCCAGGGCACGAGCCTGACCATCGCTGCCCTCGACGAAGCCGGCTTCGCGGTCGCCCTGATCCCGCACACGCTCGAGCACACGACGCTGGGCGAGCTCCAACGTGAAGATCCCGTGAATCTCGAAGCCGACGTGCTCGCGAAGTACGTCGAGAAACTCCTGCCCCGCTAGCCTTCCGGGGTGGCGGTCACCACCCCCTTCGCGACGATCGAGGCTGCGATCGAGGACATCCGCGAAGGGCGGATGGTCGTCGTCGTGGACGATCCGGACCGCGAGAACGAAGGCGACCTGACGATCGCCGCCCAGTTCGCAACGCCCGAGGCGATCAACTTCATGGCGACGCACGCGCGCGGGCTCATCTGCCTCTGCCTCGAAGAGGAGCGCGCCGACCGGCTCGGGCTGCGCCCGATGACCGACCACAACGAGGCGCCGCTCGGCACCGCGTTCACCGTCAGCATCGAGGCGCGCGAAGGCGTGACGACGGGGATCTCCGCCGCCGACCGCAGCCGCACGATCCAGGTCGCGATCCATCCCGGGTCGAGCCCGCTCGACCTCGTACAGCCGGGGCATGTGTTCCCGCTCCGCGCGAAGCCGGGCGGCGTCCTCGAGCGCATCGGCCAGACGGAGGCCGCCGTCGACCTCGCGCGCCTCGCCGGTCTCAACCCAAGTGGCGTCGTCTGCGAGATCATGAACGACGACGGGACGATGGCCCGCGTGTCCGACCTGACGCGCTACTGCGAGCACCACGACCTGAAGATGGTCACCGTTGCCGACCTCGTCGAGTACCGGCGCCGGCACGAGAAGCTCGTCGAGCGCGGCGCGGCAGTTCGCCTGCCGACCGACTTCGGCGAGTTCACCGCGATCGCGTTCAAGGAGAAGCTCAACGGCAAGACGCATGTCGCGCTCGTGAAGGGCGACGTCGACGGCGCCGAGAACGTGCTTGTCCGCGTCCACTCCGAGTGCCTGACCGGCGATGTCTTCCATTCGCTCCGCTGCGACTGCGGCGAGCAGCTCGAGCAGGCGCTTCTCCAGATCGAAGAGCAGGGCAGCGGTGTGCTCCTCTATATGGCGCAGGAGGGCCGCGGCATCGGTCTGCTGAACAAGCTGCGCGCCTACGAGCTCCAGGAACAGGGCCTCGACACGGTCGAGGCGAACCTCGAGCTCGGCTTCCCCGCCGACGCGCGCGACTACGGCATCGGCAACCAGATCCTCTCCGATCTGGGCCTGACGACGATCCGGATCCTCA
>DATAUN010000270.1:0-7664 GCA_036268235.1 Gaiellaceae bacterium | reverse complement strand
CCCGCGCATCCGGCGGAGATCGAGTTCAACGGCAACACGATCCTCGATTCCGACGACATCGTGCTTCGCCTCGGCAAGCTGCCTGCGACGATCGTGATCGTCGGCGCAGGCGTGATCGGGATCGAGTTCGCGTCGATGTTCGCAGCGCTCGGCGCGCGCGTCACCGTCGTCGACGGGCGCGACACGATGCTCGACTTCTGCGACCCTGAGGTCACCGAGGCGCTGCGCTACCACCTGCGCGAGCTGAATGTCACGTTCCGCTTCGGCGAGCGCGTCGAGAAGGTCGAGGCGCGTGGTGAGGGGACGATCACGACGCTTGCGAGCGGCAAGGTGATCCCGGCCGAGGTCGTCTTCTACTCCGCGGGCCGTGTTGGCGCCGTCGCCGATCTCGCGCTGGAGAACGCGGGACTCGAAGCCGACGAGCGCGGGCGCATCTCCGTCGACGCGAACTACCGGACGCCGGTGCCGCACGTCTACGCGGTGGGCGACGTCGTCGGCTTCCCAAGCCTCGCGTCGGCGTCGGCGGAGCAGGGTCGCCTCGCCGCGTGCCACCTGTTCGGCGTGCCGATGCAAGGCGGCGACGCGCCGCTGCCGATCGGCATCTTCTCGATCCCGGAGATCAGCTACGTCGGCAAGACCGAGCCGGAGCTGACCGAGGCGCTCATTCCGTACGAGGTCGGCATCGCGCACTATCGCGAGCTCGCGCGCGGGCAGATCCTCGGCGAGAGCCACGGGCTCGTGAAGCTGCTCGTCTCACCGACCGACCGCACGCTCCTCGGCGTGCATGCGTTCGGCGCCGGCGCCACCGAGGTCGTGCACATCGGGCAGGCGGTGATGGGCCTGGGCGGGACGATCGACTACCTGGTCGAGTCGGTCTTCAACTATCCGACGTTCGCCGAGGCGTACAAGGTCGCGGCGCTCGATGCGCTCAACAAGCTGCGCGCCGTGACACTCGCGGTCTAGCCCCGTCGGGTAGCGCCGAGATACAGGAGCCCGGCCGCGAGTGCGAAGCACGCGGCTGCGGCGGAGACGGCGGTCTGCGTCAGGACCGAGGCCGTTGCCGCGGCGGCCACAGCGCCGAGCAGGAGCACGTTTCCCACGGGCCTGCGGCGGAGCGTCACGGCCGCGACGACGACCACCGCGAGCGTCCCGAGGGAGCTGCCCGCGATCGCGACGACGCGGGGGAGCCAGTCGACATGGGACTGCGCGTGCGGCACGGCCGTCCCGGCGAACGTCCCGTGGACCGGCATCGCGACCGCGACGCCGACCGCGAGCCCAACGTAGACGAGGCCGACAGGTGCCGCCCAGCGGCGTCCCCAGAGCGTCAGGGAGCCGATCCCGAGGAGCGGTGCCGAGAGCAGCGCTCCGGCGAGGTAGTAGACACGGAACGCGCGGGCGTCCCAGTCGTGCGCCGAGCCCCACGCCATCGCCGCGGCAGCCGCCGCGAACGAGAGCAGCCCGCCCGCCCAGGCGTAGTGCCCCCGGCGCGCGAGCAGGCCCGCGAGCCGCAGCGCGAGCAGTGCGGCGCCGAAGGAGAGCAGGACGTCCACGGGGGTAGTCTCGCCTGAACTGCGGCAACGTCGCCCGCCTGCCGAGCCAAACGCGCGCACACAGTTCCATCCTGTGGACCTGCGTCGCTACCCTGCCCTCGTGGAGAAGCGGTACCTGTTCACACCCGGACCGACGCCCGTGCCGCCTCAGGTCCTCGCGGCCGGCGCCGAGCCGATCGTCCATCACCGCGGCGCCGACTTCCGCGACATCTACGCGAGCACCCTCGCCCGACTGAAGGACGTCTTCCGGACGGACTCCGACGTGCTGCTCTTCACCGCTTCGGGCACCGGCGCGATGGAGTCCGTGCCGGCGAACCTGTGCGAGCCCGGCGACCGCGTCGCGGTCGTGAGCCACGGCTCGTTCGGCGAGCGGTGGATCGCGATCTGCAAGCAGCACGGCCTCGACGTCCACGCGATCTCCTACGAGTGGGGCGAGCGGCCCGATCCCGACGAGGTCGGAGCGGCGGTCAACGAGTCCGGCGCGCGCATCGTCTTCTGCCAGCAGTCCGACACGTCCACCGGCGTCGTCTCCGACGTGCGTGCGATCAAGCAGGCGGTCGGCGACGCGACACTCGTCGTCGACGCAGTCTCCTCGCTCGGCGCGGTGCCGCTGGAGACGGACGAGTGGGGGATCGACGTCGTCGTCTCCGGCTCGCAGAAAGCTCTGATGGCGCCGCCCGGCCTCGCGATGGTCTCCGTGCCGGAGCGCGTGCTGGCGCAGGCGAAGCTCTCTCGCAGCTTCTACTTCGACTGGCCGCGGTCGAAGAAGGCGCAGGATGGCCTCGACGCCGCGTTCACACCGGCTGTCTCACTCATCCGCAGCCTCGACGTCGCGCTCGGCCTGCTGCTCGGACAGGGGCTCGAGGCCGCGTTCGAGCGCCACGTGCGCCTCGGTCGCGCGACGCGCGCAGGCATCAAGGCGATGGGACTCGAGCTCTTCTCTCCGGACGACGACACCGCTGCGGTTGTGACCGCGATCCGCGCACCTGAAGGCGTCGACGGCGACGAGCTGCTGAAGCATCTGCGCGACCGTCACGGCGTCACGCTCGCGCCGGGCCAGCAGCACCTGAAGGGCAAGATCTTCCGCATCGGCCACATCGGCTGGTTCGACGTGTTCGACATCGCGACCGCACTTGCGGCCGTCGAGTTGTCGCTCACCGAGCTCGGAGCCGACATCGAACGCGGGGCCGCAGTCCCGGCCGCGTTCGAGGCGTTCGAGTCTCCCGTCGCCGCGTGAAGGTCCTCGTCCGCGAGAGCATCGCGGATGCCGGCGTCGAGCTGCTGCGCGCGAAGTTCGACGTCGACGTCGACGAGAGCTCGCCGCTCGAGGAGATCATCGGCGGCTACGACGCGATCGTCATCCGCTCGGCGACAAAGCTCACCGCCGACCTGATTGCGCTGGGGACGAACCTGCGCGTGATCGGCCGCGCGGGCGTGGGCGTCGACAACGTCGACGTAGATGCGGCAACGCGTCGAGGGATCGTCGTTGCGAACGCACCCGAGTCGAACGTCGTCTCGGCCGCGGAGCACACCGTCGCGCTACTGCTCGCACTCGCGCGAAACGTCCCGCAGGCGCACTCGGCGCTCGTCGACGGACGCTGGGAGCGCTCGAAGTGGGGCGGGGTCGAGGTTGCCGACAAGGTGCTCGGTGTGCTCGGGTTCGGTCGCATCGGGCGCCTCGTCGCGCGCCGCGCACTCGGGCTCCAGATGAAGGTCGTCGCGTACGACCCGTTCGTCGCCGCGGAGCGCTTCCGCGAGCTCGGCGCTGAGAGCGCCTCGTTCGACGAGGTGCTGGAGCGCGCCGACTTCCTGACGCTGCACCTGCCGCTGAACGACGAGACGCGCAACGCGATCGACGCGGCGGCGATCGCGAAGATGCGCGACGGCGTGCGCATCGTCAACGCCGCGCGCGGCGACCTGGTCGACGTGGACGCGCTCGTTGCGGCGCTCGAGTCGGGCAAGGTCGCGGGTGCCGCAATCGACGTCTTTCCCAAGGAGCCGTACGACGGGCCGCTGCTGAAGGCGCCGAACGTCGTCGTCACGCCGCACCTCGCGGCGTCGACCGAGGAAGCGCAGGACCGTGCCGGCGTGATCGTCGCCGAGCAGGTCGCAGCGGCGCTCGACGGCGGTCTAGTCACGAACGCCGTGAACATTCCGACGGTCGGCGCGGAGGACCTCGAGGTGCTCGGTCCGTACGTTCCGCTCGCGGCGAAGCTCGGGCGGCTCGCGATGGCGCTCACCGGCGGTGACGTGCGCAAGCTGACGATCGAGGTCTACGGCGAGCTGGCCGAGTACGACACGCGCCTGCTTACCGTCGCCGCGTTGAACGGCGCGTTCCAGGGCAGCACCGATCAGCCGGTGAATTACGTGAACGCGCCGGTCGTCGCCGCCGACCGCGGCATCGATGTGATCGAGGAGAAGCGGCGCGCTGCGCGCGACTACACGAACCTCGTCGCGGTGTCGGCGGATTCCGCGCGGGTCGCCGGCACGACGATCGGCAAGGACGCGCGCCACTTCCTCGTTTCGGCGCTCGGCTTCGAGCTCGAGATGGAGCTCGCGCCGCGTATGGCGTTCCTGCTCTACGACGACATCCCCGGCGTGATCGGCCGCGTCGGCACGCTCTTCGGCGCCGCCGGCGTGAACATCGCGAACATGACCGTCTCGCGAAACCGGGAGGGCGGCAAGGCGCTGATGGCGCTTTCGATCGACGCGCCCGCCCCTCCGGAGCTGCAGGCGCAGCTCCGGGAGGGGATGGACGACGCCTATCTGATCGGCTGAGCCGCTACGCCGGGCGGGCGCGCGGGTTGAGGCGGCGCACGATGGCCGCGATCTTCCCGAACTTCTCGACGACGTTGTACTCGGCGTTTCGGTCGACCACGTGCTCGATCGCCGGCTCGTCGTGACCCGGCGCGATGATGAACCGTGTCGCCTCTTCACGTACCTCGTCGTAGTCCTCGAGCTCGGCCGTGATCCGGTGGGCGCACTCCGGGTCGGCGCACTCGCAGACGAAGTCCGCCTCGTCGGCGTTGAACCGCTCCGCGGTTTTCGCGATCGCCTCGTTCAGCTCGCGGAACGCCGATTCGGTCCGCGCCATCTTCGCTTCATCCATTGTCATCTCCCGACCTGCCTGGTTGTCGATTCATACAACGGACGACTGGCAGAATCGGTGACGCGATGACCTGGCCCGAGCCGGTGGAGCGTGTTGCGGCGGTCCTGCGCGGGGCGGCGGTCGACGCGCGGATCGAGGAGTTCGAGGACGGCACGCCGACGGCGCGCGACGCCGCTCGCGCGGTCGGGTGCGACGTATCGCAGATCGTCAAGTCGATCGTGCTCGTTTGCGATGGTGTGTACGTGCTCGCGCTCGTGCCGGGCGACCGGCGCGCCGACGAGCGTGTGATCGCACGCGAGCTCGCCGCGACGGAGGTGCGCGCTGCGCGTCCCGACGAGGTGCTCGAGGCGACCGGCTTCGAACCGGGTGGCGTCGCGCCGTTCCCGCATCGCGCCGTCACTCAGACGCTGATCGAGCGCTCACTGCTCCGGCATCGGGTCGTCTGGATCGGCGCCGGAACCGACTCGCACCTGGCCGCGATCCCACCGATCGAGCTCGCACGGCTCGCCAAGGCGCGCCCGTTCGAGCTCGGATCCGGCGGGTAGACTGCGCTTTCTCGAGGCGAAAGGAGCGCGCGGTGCAGGAGACCGAGAAGATCTGGATGAACGGCGAGCTCGTCGACTGGGCCGACGCGAAGGTCCACGTCGGCGTCCACGGCCTCCATTACGGCTCGGGTGTCTTCGAAGGCGTGCGCTGCTACGACACGCCGAAAGGCCCCGCCGTCTTCCGGCTCGACGAGCACATGCAGCGCCTGCACAACTCGGCGAAGCTCCTCTACATGGACATTCCGTTCTCGGTCGACGAGCTCAAGGACGCGACGAACGAGCTGCTCGGCGCCAACGGCCTGCCCGAGTGCTACATCCGCCCGATCGCGTTCTACGGGTACGGCGAGCTCGGTGTCTCGGCGCGCGGCAATCCGGTCGAGACCGTGATCATGAGCTGGCCGTGGGGCTCGTATCTCGGTGAGGAGAATCTCCGCCTCGGCATCCGCGCGAAGATCTCGTCCTGGCAGCGCGTCTCGCCGAATATCGTCCCGCATGTCTCGAAGGCGACGGGTGTGTACCTCAACTCGCTGCTCGCGGTCACCGAGGCGAACAACGCGGGCTACGACGAGGCGATCCTGCTTTCGCCGGAAGGAACGGTCGCGGACGGATCCGGCGAGAACATTTTCGTCGTGCGGGGCGGCGTGATCTACACGCCGGGCCTCGAGACCGGGATCCTGCCGGGGATCACGCGCGACACGGTCACGCAGATCGCGCAGGACCTCGGGTACACGGTGATCGAGAAGTCGCTGATCCGCTCCGACCTCTACCTCGCGGACGAGGTGTTCATGTGCGGCACCGCCGCCGAGGTGACACCGCTGCGCTCGGTCGACGACCACGAGATCGGCGTCGGCCCGGTCACGCAGGAGCTTCAGGCCGCGTACCTCGACACCGTTCGCGGCAAGAGCGAGCGGTGGTCGCAGTGGCTCGAACACGTTCCGCAGCTCTCGCGTTCGTGAGCATCGCGACCGACCGCATCAATCTCAGCGCGCCGTGGATCGACGAGCGCGACGAGGAGCTCGTGCTCGAGGTGCTCCGCTCGGGCTGGCTGTCGCTCGGCCCGACGGGCCCGCGCTTCGAGTCGATGGTCGCTGACGCGGTCGGTGCGCCGCACTGTGCCGCGGTCTCGTCGGGGACGGCGGGCCTGCACCTCTGCATGCACCTCGCGGGCGTCGAGCCGGGAGACGAAGTGATCACGTCACCGTATTCGTTCGTCGCGTCGGCGAACTGCGCGATCTACATGGGTGCGACGCCCGTCTTCGCGGACATCGACGCGCGCACGTACAACCTCGATCCAGCTGCGGTCGAGGCTGCGATCACGCCGCGGACGAAGGCGCTCGTCGCCGTCGACATCTTCGGCTACCCGGCGGAGTACGACGAGTTGATCGCGTTGTGCGAGCAG
Source organism: Gaiellaceae bacterium (assembly GCA_036268235.1). Classification (GTDB taxonomy): domain Bacteria; phylum Actinomycetota; class Thermoleophilia; order Gaiellales; family Gaiellaceae; genus PALSA-600. Next base: position 1,061 of record DATAUN010000270.1, on the reverse strand, counting down.
CACGGCATCGCGCTGGTCGAGGACTCCTGTGAGGCCCTCGGTGCGCGCTACAAGGGCAAGCCGCTCGGCGCGCACGGTCATCCGGCCGTGTGGGCGTTCTATCCGAACAAGCAGATGACGACCGGCGAGGGCGGCGCGGTGACCACCGCCAGCGAGGAGCAGCACGAGCTGCTCGTATCGCTCCGCAACCAGGGTCGCCTGGAGACGTCGAGCTGGCTCCAGCACGGACGCCTCGGTTACAACTATCGCCTCGACGACCTGTCCGCGGCGCTCGGCATCGCGCAGGTCGAGAAGCTCGATCGCATCCTCGAGGCACGCCAAGAGGTGGCGCTGCGCTACCACGCGCTGCTCGCGGACGTCGACGTCGAGACGCCGCTGCCCGACGACGACGACCACGAGCGCTCGTGGTTCGTCTACGTCGTGAAGCTGCCGTCCGGAGTGGACCGCGACGCGGTGATGGCGCGGCTCATCGAGCAAGGGATCGCGACGGCGCCGTACCTACCGTCGATCCACCTCCAGTCGTACATGCGCGAGCGCTACGGCTTCTCCGAAGGGATGCTGCCGGTGAGCGAGGACTGCAGCGCGCGCACGATGGCGCTCCCGTTCCACGCGCGGCTCCCTCGCGAGGACCAGGAGCGCGTCGTCGACGCGCTGCGCACCGCCCTTCAGGGTGTCTGACACCTTCGTCAGTCGCACACCGCTCGAGTCAGCCCGCTTACGCATTAGACGATTTCGGCCCGATGAGGACGAGGCCGCGATGGTTGCCGTGTATTCCGATCCGGTCGTGATGCGCTTTATCTCGGGAGGCGCTATCGATCCGTCCTTCGTCCGCGTGCAACTCGCGAAGCACGTCGCAGATAACGCAGCCGGGGACATCGGCTTCTATGCGCTCGAGGAGCGAACAACCTTGAAGCTCATTGGTGAGGTGGGGTTTGGTGTGTTCGAGACCGGCGAGCGCGAGATTGGGTGGACGCTCGCACGGCAGTTCTGGGGGGTTGGGTACGCGACGGAAGCAGTGTCTGCGTGCATCGCAGCCAACGGGCCGCTCGTGGCGGCAATCG
>DATAUN010000269.1:0-8303 GCA_036268235.1 Gaiellaceae bacterium | reverse complement strand
CTCTGCTGCACGGGTGTCCGTAGCGGGTGACCGGCCGGAGCAGTGGCCGAGAAAAGGAGTCGCGACATGGCGCGGTATCTGATCTCGTTCGCTGACGGCGCGATGGACTTCATTCCCGAGGAGGAGATGCCCGCCGTGGGTGAGGCCGCGCACGCGGTGATCCGAGACGCCCAGGACGCCCCCGAAATGCACCCGAGCCGTGGACTTTGTGTTGAGTCAACACAAAGTGCGGTTCGGAGCGGAGCGTCCCAGTTTGTGTTGAGTCAACACAAACTACGAGGCCGCTCGCCTGGGCGAGTCGCTCCCGCCTGAAGTCGGGCTACGGGCGCTTCGCGAGTGCGAGCTTCGCGACCTTCACGCCGACCGCGTGACCGTCGGCCTCGTCGGCAGGGGTCTCGATCCCCTCGCGCAGGCCGGCGCTGCTCGCGCTCGCGTCGGCCGCGGCGTAGGAGTGGTGTGTGAGTGCCGTCAGCACGGTGCTCGCGGCGGCGGCGAACGCGCTTCCCTCGGAGACCCAGCCGGGCGACGCGGGCGTCTGCGCGGGCGGCGTCCAGTTCGCGCCCAGGATCCAGCGGCCCTGTGAGAAGACGTAGGTCTTGCCGCCGACCAGCTTGCTGACGCCGGCGACGATCGGCAGCTGGCCGTTGAACGCGAGGTAGCGGATCATCGAGATCGGGCGCGGCGCCTGGTAGGTGCGCTTCGCGGCCCACACGGAGACCGCGGCGTCGTTGAGCGCCCCGTTCAGTACGTGGAGGAGCTGCAGGTCGCCCGCCAGCGTGCCCGTCGGCTGAACGAGTTCGTTCCACTTGAGCGGCGACGTGTCCAGCCGATGCGCGGACGGCGCCGCAGTCGCGCGCAGCACTGCGATCGCCGCGGCTTTGTACGCGGCGCTCGACGGATCGCTGAACGGCGGCGGCCCGGTCTTCACGCGGCCCGCGAACGTGCGCACGCCGCCCCACTGCGCGTCGGCGAACGTCTGGATCTTCGCCGGCACGCCTGCGAGCCCGTTCGGCGCGATCTGCGCGAGCGCGAGCGGCTGCCAGAACGTCGGGTCGTGGACGGTCGTGCCCGGCTGGGCGACGATCAGCGGCGCGTTCTCGGGCGTGTAGGCCGGGTCGGCGTAGTGGATCTGCTCGTTCGAGCCGTCGTGCATCCCGGCGCGGATCGCGGCGGCAGCGATGCGGTTCCCGATCGCGGCCGGCGAGCCGCCCGTCGTGCTCACATAGTCCTGCGAGTAGCAGAGCGAGCCAAGCGCCTGCGAGAGCGTTGCGAACGTCTGGTCGAGGTTCACGTCGTACGAGGCGCGCCAGAGCAGCAGCCGGTACGAGGCGTAGCTGATCGCGGTTGCGCGAGCCGCCGGGGTCGTCGTCGCCCGGTAGGCAGCGAGCATCGCCGTCGAGAGGTCGAACAGGTCCCTCGCCTCGACGGGCTGAGATGCGGTCCCGAGCTTCAGGATGCGCGTCGCGACCGCGTCCCAGAAGATCGCGAGCGAGCCGTAGACGGGAGGTCTCGTGCAGGTGGCGACGTCGGGCGTGCGCGTCGCCAGGCTCTGCACCGGCTTCGCTGCGGGCACCGCGACCTGCACGATCCGGCCCGCGCGCACGTTCGTCAGATGCGTCACGGCGCCCCACGGGTAGCGCACGGTCAGCGAGGAGACCGTCGTCGCGGAGCCGAGGCCGAAGTGGAGGCGAGGATCCTCCGACGAGAGATAGCTGCTGCCCGCGGCGACGGTGCGCGTCTGCGTCCGGCCACCCGGCGTCGTCACCGTCACGACCGCGCCCGGCACGAACCGCGAGAGCGAGACGTCGACCCAGTTGCCGCTCGGCCCGGTCGGTTGCAGGAGCACGAGCTTGCCGCCGATCGTGTTGATCGCGACCTCCATGCGGCCGTTGTTGTCGGCGTCCGCGGCCGCGACGCCGCGGCCGTTCAGGCTCATCAGCTTCTTGGCGTTCCCGTAGCGCGAGCCGTCGGGTGCGAGCACGCGCACGGCCTCGGCGTTCTTCGCAAGGTTCGTGACGGGGATCGCGCCCGCGGCCAGCACGAGGTCGGGTGTGCCGGAGTTCGCGAGGTCGACCCACGATGCGCCCCAGCCGGCGAAGCCGGTGCCGAGTGCCGGGTCGAAGTCCGGGCGGGCGCTTTCGAAGGTCGCGCCTTGCTGGCTGTACGCGGCCGACGGCTCGCCGCGCGAGTTCGTCACGAACAGGCCGAGCCCGTTGCCCGCCTCCGACGTCGCGATCCCCATGCCGGCGAACGGGTCGGCGACGCCTTCGTCGCCGGCGCGCTCCTCGAAGCGGAAGCCGAGCCCGGCCGGGTCGGCTTTCGCGCCGCCCGGCCACGGCACGTTCTCGTAGAGCTCGTTCGGGTCCTCGTCGTTCGCGACGTAGAGGTCGGGCCGCCCGTCGTGGTTGTAGTCGACGAACTGGGCGCCGAGCCCGTGCCGGAAGCTCGCCGACTCGAGCCCCGCCTGCACGCCGACCTCGCGGAAGCGCCCACTGCCTTCGTTGAGGTAGAGCAGGTCGCGAACGCCGGTGAGGTTCGTCGGGAAGCCGGCGAGGGAGCCCGGCACCGGCTCGCTCGGGTCGGAGTAGCCGGCGACGAAGATGTCGGGGCGGCCGTCGCCGTTCACGTCGGCGACCGCGGCGCCGGTGTACCAGCCCGACCCTGCGAGCGTCTGCTCGCGGAACGTGCCGCCCTCGTTCCAGAGCAGCTTCACGCCCTGCGTCGTCGTGACGACGAGGTCGGGGCGGCCGTCACCGTTCAGGTCGGCCGCGGCGCAGCCGTCGCCTTGCACGGCGAGGTTCGCGTGCGCCTTCGCGGTGACGTTCTGGAAGATGCCGTGGTCGTTCTCGAAGAGCTCCGTCGTCGGCAGCCCGCCGTGCGCCTCCCACTGTGCCGTGTCCGCGCTCGAGTAGGAGTTGACCGCGAAGAGGTCCTCCCAGCCGTCGCCGTTGTAATCGAGCCAGCAGACGCCGCCGCCCATCATCGACTCGACGTCGTTCGACACTCCGAAGTGGAACGCGCCCTGCTGGAAGTCGAGCCCGACGGTCGCGGCAACGTTCGTCAGGTGCTCGGCGGCGAGCGCGCTGCTCTTCGGAGCGATCGCGAGAACCGGCTTCGGCTGCGTCGCCGACGAGACGGCCCAGTCGCCGTTGCCCGTCTGCTCCAGGCGGAACGTGCGGCCCGCGAGTTGCGCGACCGCGCTCGGCGGGTTCTGGTCGGTGCCGGGAACCAGGTGGATGCTGATCCGGTCGGCCGTGCTCGCCGGCTCGACGGCGAGCAGGTCGTGCGCGATCAGCTGCGCCGTCGGCTCGTCGAGCGGTGTCTGCACGCCGGGTGACGGCAGGATCGTGATCGGCGGCAGCTTCCCCGCCGGCAACGGCTGTGCCGCGAGCGACGCCGATGGGCCGCCGGCGAAGACGACGACGCCCGCGTAGACGGCGAGCCCGGCCGCGGCGGCGAGGGCGAGCCGTGTCCGGTCGACGCGCAGCGGGAGCGACTCGAGCACCGTCTTTCCGACGCACACGATCGCGAGCGCGGAGAGCAGCGCCACCTTCGCCGCGAACTCGGTGCGGGTGGGCGCGATCAGGGCGGCCGCGAGAACGCCGAGGGTCACCGCGTAGACGAGCCGGGCGCGCAGGTCGCGCGGCGCCGTCTTCGGGTCGGTGATCATGAAGAACAGGAAGACGAGCACCTCCGGCGAGGTCACGAGCACCCACCAGAAATAGAAGCCGGTGATCGGCCCGAGGTGCCAGCGGGCCGTCATCACGTGCCCCGCAAGCGCGAGCCCGCCGATGCCCAGTGCGAACGAGGCCCAGAAGCCGAGCGCGATGCGCAGCAGCTTCAGCCGCGAGAGGATCGTGAACCCGGCGGTGACGATGATCGCGAGCGCGAGCACCATCCACCACGACATCGGCCCCCACCAGAAGTCGAGCGGCTCGACGCGCGTGCGGCCGAGCAGCAGGAACACGGCGACGAGCCCGATGTTCGACGGGTTGAAGATGTGCTCGCCCCGCCACTTGATCACGTACTTCGAGACCAGCGCGCCGCCGGCGGTCGCCGCGTAGATCCACCAGCCGCGGAAGCTCCACCATTCTCCGTGGACGTTGCCGGGCAGGCGCAGCACGAACGCGACGCCGTTGCCGGTGAGGAGCGCGCTCGCGGGCCACATGATCACCCGCTGCGTCCGCAGGGTGACCGCGACTTCGATCACGCCGCAGGTGACGAGGCAGACGAGGATCTGGACGATCGAGAGGCGGAAGTGGAATGCCACCTGGCCGAGCACCTGGAGCGAGGTGATCGTGGCGGCCAGATGGAGCCGCGGATCCTTCAGCTTCGGGAGGACGACCGGGTACGTCGTCCCGCGGATCGCGACGGCCGCCATCGGCCACCACGGTAGCGGCGAACCGGCGCGATTACTATCGGGCGATGCGGCTCGCGCGGGCACAGGCGATCGTCGACCACGTGGTCGGAAACGCGCCTGGACCCGTCTCCGTCTTCGTGGCCGACACGCACGGCGAGCTCGTGGCGGCTGCGACGATGGACGGCGCCGCACCCGACACGCGGCTGAACGCGCAGCGCAAGGCCTACACAGCGGCGCGCAGCGATGCCCGCACGACCCGGGAGCTCGCAGAGAAGGCGCGTGACGACGCCGTCGAGCGTGCGAGCTTCGACCCGTTCTTCACGTTCTTCCTCGGCGGCGTCGCCGTGTTCGACGGTGACGTGCGGATCGGCGCGGTCGGCGTGAGCGGCCTGCCCGGCGAGGTCGACGAGCAGCTCGTGCTCGCGGCGATCGCGTCCTCGGCCGCGTAAGATCGTTCCATGGAGCTCGACGAGGAGCGGAAGCCGCAGAGCAAGGTGTGGGGTGCTGCGCCGTTCGAACGGATCGCCGCGGAGATCGCCGACGTCCACGTGGATCTCGTCGACCGGCTCGCGCCGGCACCCGGTGAGCGGTTGCTCGACGTCGCCTGCGGCACCGGCGGAGTGGCCGAGCTCGCTGCCGCGCGCGGCGCCGACGTGACGGGCTCGGACTTCGCGCCCGAGCTCGTTGAGATCGCGCGCCGGCGTGCGGCCGAGCGTGGCCTCGCCGTTCGCTACGACGTCGGTGACGCCGAGGCGCTTCCGTACGAGGACGCCTCGTTCGACGTCGTCGCGTCGTGCTTCGGCGTCATGTTCGCGCCGGATCAGGAGCGTGCCGCGGCCGAGCTCGCACGTGTGTGCCGGCCCGGTGGACGGCTCGGCCTCGCGTGCTGGTCGCCCGACGGCCGGATCGCCGAGTTTCTGCAGTTCACCGCGTCGTTCGCCCCGCCGCCGCCCGCAGGCTTCCGCAGCCCGATGGTGTGGGGGAGCGAGGACGGCGTGCGGGACCTGCTCGGCGACAACTTCGAGCTCGAGTTCGTTGCGGTGGAAACGTTCCAGACGGCGAAATCGGGCGAGGATCTCTGGGAGCTCTTCTCGACCTCCTTCGGGCCGACGAAGTTCCTCGTCGACACGCTTCCGCCGGAGCGCGTCGAGGACCTGCGGAGCGGCTCGATCGAGTTCTGGGAGCGCTTCCGCGAGGGCGACGAGCTCCGCCAGCCGCGCGCGCACCTCGTCACGCTCGGCCGCCGTCGCTAACGAACGATCCGCGGATCGGTGAAGACGTCGGTCTCGTCGCGGCTGCGTGTCGAGAACTCCGACACGACCGCTCCGGCGCCGCCCGCGCTGAACCAGTGCAACGTGTCCGGCGGGATCGTGAACTGCTCACCCGGCCGGAGCGTGATCTTGCCGTGCCCCTCGACGTACAGATAGACGGTGCCGGCGCGGCAGCGGAAGGTCTCCTCCTTGCCGGGATCGTCGCCGACGGGCGGATGCCGGTGCTCCGGGCACGTCTGGTTGGGAAAGAGCACGAGCTCCTTCGCGCAGCAACGCTCGGTGTTGATGTAGGTGACGAGCTGCAGGCCGGTCTCCTCGAGGTTCCCAAGCCCGAAGTCGGCGATCTCGATCCGCTCGTGCTCCTCGGGCGTGAGGACGATGCCCGCCTCGGCGAGCATCGCCGCCGCCCGCTCGCGCGCCTCGGCCGCCGTCACGGCACGACCGGAGCGTTCGTCGTCGCCGAGGAGTGCAGCGCTTCGAGCGCACGCGCCTGGCCAACAGCGTCCTCGCGGCCGAGCAGCAGCTCGCCCTCGCCGCGGATCGCGTCGCTCACGTTCTCGAGCTCGAGCCGGTAGGAGTCGGCGAACGGGATCTCGATCCGTTCGACGCCGTCATCGCGGCGCAACTCGATCAGCGGCTTCGCACAGTGCCACGGGTCGTCGAGGAACAGCGAGCCTTCGCTGCCGATCGCCTCGAGCTCGTCGCGGTTCGTCATTGCGGTGCCGCAGTCGAAGAGCGCAATCACGTCGCCGGGGAAGCGCATCGTCCCGGTGAACACCCAGTCGGTGCCGGACGGGCCGTACCACGCCTCGCCCCAGACACGCTCGGGCTCGCCGCCGAGCAGGCGCGAGCCGGAGACGGTGTAACAGCCGACGTCCATCAGGGCGCCGCCTTCGAGGTCGGTGCGCAGGCGGATGTTGTCCTCGTCGTACATCCCGTAACTGAAAGTGGAGCGGATCAGTCGCAGCTCGCCGATCGCGCCACTCTCGACGAGCTCCTTCAGCTTCTTCGTCTGCGGGTTGTGGCGGTACATGAACGCCTCGCTCAGCAGCCTTCCGGCGCGATCGGCTGCTGCGAACGCTGCCTCGACCTCGTTCGGATGCCGCGACAGCGGCTTCTCGCACAGCACGTGCTTGCCTGCCTCGACCGCCTTGATCGACCACTCGCAGTGCATGGTGTTCGGCAGCGAGATGTAGACGGCCTCGATCTCGGGATCCGCGAGCAGCGCCTCGTACGTGCCGTACGCACGCGGAATGTCCCACTCCCGCGCGTAGGCGTCGGCGCGCTCTTGCGTGCGGCTCGCGACGCCGACGAGCTCGACCTTCGGCGACTCCTTCGCCCCGGGGATCACTTTCCGGTTGATGTCGGCGGTCGAGACGATCCCCCATTTGACTGGTGTGTTTGCCATACGACTACTATCGCCGATGTGACTGAGATCGGCGTCGGCATGCTCGGCTACGCGTTCATGGGGAAGGCGCACTCGAACGCGTTCAAAAAGATCCCGTACATCACGTGGCCGCCGCCGCTCGAGCCGAGGCTCGTGGGCATCGCGGGCCGCAACGTCGAGGCGGTCGAGGAAGCTGCGCAGCGCTACGGCTACGCCTACGCGACGGACGACTGGCGCAAGCTCGTCGAGGACGAGAGCATCGGCCTCTTCGACAACGGCGGCCCGAACTCCCTGCACGCCGAGCCGACGATCGCGGCCGCGCGCGCGGGCAAGCACGTCGTCTGCGAGAAGCCGCTCGGGCGCGACGCGAACGAGAGCTACGAGATCTGGCAGGCGGTCGCCGCGACCGGCGTCAAGCACCTGTGTGCGTTCAACTACCGGTTCGTCCCGGCAGTGCGGCTCGCGCGGGAGATGATCGAGGGCGGGGAGCTGGGGGAGGTGCGGCACTTCCGCGCGCGCTATCTCCAGGACTGGGGCGACGACGCGTCGCTCGACACGTGGCGCTTCGACGTCGACTCGGCAGGTTCGGGCGCGCTCGGCGACCTGATGACGCACATCGTCGACCTCGCGCGCTTCTTGAACGGCGAGCCGGCGTCGGTGCAGGGCTTCGCGCACACGTTCCTGCCCGGGCGCAAGGTGGACGACGCGGTCGAGGCAGCGGTCGAGTTCGCGAACGGCTCCGTCGGCACGCTCGAAGCGACGCGCTTCGCGCACGGCCGTCGCAACGCGCTGCAGTGGGAGATCAACGGGACGAAGGGCTCGCTCGCGTTCGACATGGAGCGGCTCAACGAGCTGCAGGTGTTCCGCGCCGACGGCGACCGTGCGCGCGGCTTCAAGACGGTGCTCGTCTCCGAGGCCGACCATCCGTTCTGGCAGTACTGGTGGCCGCCGGGCCACATCATCGGGTGGGGCGACACGTTCGTGCACGAGTTGCACCACATGCTCGAGGCGATCGCGAACGGCACCGACGTCGCCCCGTACGGCGCGACGTTCGAGGACGGCTACCGCGCCTCGGAGATCTGCGACGCGATCGTCCGCTCCGGCGAGACCGGCGCGCGCGAAGCGATCGCGTTCCGGAGCTAGCCGTGGAGGCCGGCGCCTGGGACGCGGGCGCCGAGGAATGGGTCAAGCTCGTCCGCGGCGCCGAGCACGGCGCCGCCCACGACACCGTGCTCCGTGAGCTGCTGCCGGCACCCGGCGGTGAGGCTCTCGACGTCGGCTGCGG
>DATAUN010000268.1:0-3153 GCA_036268235.1 Gaiellaceae bacterium | reverse complement strand
GCCCGAAGCCGGGCATCCTCGATCCTCAGGGACAGGCGGTCGAGAGCTCGCTGCGGCACCTCGGGTTCGACGTCGCCGACGCGCGCGTCGGACGGCTCGTCGACGTCGAGCTGCCGACGGAGGACCGCGACGAGGCACGCGCACAGCTCGAGCGCATGTGCGAGCAGTTGCTCACGAACCCGCTGATCGAGAGCTACGAGATCGAGTTCGCGGGGGCCGCGTGAGCGAACGGCCACGGATTCCCGTCGTCGTCTTTCCCGGCTCGAACGACGACCGGGACGCCGCGCTCGCGCTCGAACGGCTCGGCGCCGAGGCGCCGCGCGTGTGGCACACGGACGAGGAGCTGCCACGCGGGACGGCCGCCGTCGTCCTCCCCGGCGGGTTCTCCTACGGCGACTACCTGCGCTGTGGCGCGATCGCGCGTTTCTCGCCGATCATGCGCGCGGTCGCCGCGTTCGCCGGCGACGGCGGGCTCGTGCTCGGGATCTGCAACGGGTTCCAGATCCTGACCGAGGCCGGGCTGCTGCCGGGCGCGCTGCGCCCGAACGCGTCGCTCGCGTTCGTGTGCCGCGACGTGCCGCTGACCGTGGAGACGACCGGCACGCCGTTCACGTCGCGCTGCGCCGAGGGCCAGGTGCTTTCGATCCCCGTGAAGCACGGCGACGGCTGCTGGTTCGCCGACGACGAGCTGCTCGCGGAGCTTGACGACGCGGGGCAGATCGCGCTCCGCTACGCGGACGGCGGCAACCCGAACGGGTCCGTTGCGGACGTGGCGGGTGTCGTGAACGCGGACGGAAACGTGTTCGGCCTGATGCCGCACCCGGAGCACGCGGTCGACGGGCTGCTCGGCTCGACCGACGGCGCGCTGATCCTCGGCTCGCTCGTCGACGCGGCTCGGTTGTCGCTCGCCGCGAGCGTCTAGGCGCCGCCTCCGAGCGCGTCTGCGAGCTCGGGCGCCTTCGCGAGCGCGTCGCGCAGCCGGTCGAGGTCGCGGGCGCGGAACGTGACGGGGCCGCGGCGCACCGTCCCGTCGGTCGAGTAGGCGACACGGACGAGCCGATCGCCACGGGCGGTCTCGAGCAGCTCGACGAGCGAGCTGAACTTCTTGTCGCCGGCCTTCTGGGGCAGCGAGACGCGTTCGACGAGTGTCGCCGGGCCGAACGGCGTGGAGATCTTGGGAGGGGGTGCGGTCTTCGCCATGCACCGAACGTAGCGAGCGAACTGCAACACGTGGGAAACGCCTTTGTCACAAATGTGCGAAACCGAATCCACAGAGGTTTGGCGCGGTGGGAAACCGTCGAAGGCTCAGGGAATGCCGCTCCGCCACCGCTTCGGAGGGCTGCAGCTCGCCGCGCTTGCAGCCGCGCTCCTCACCGCACTGATCGCATTTGCCGCCCCGCCGCGTGCGCAGGCTGCGGCGGGCATCAAGTACGGCCTGAGCGACGACGCCTGGCTCCTCGACGGCGCGGGCACGCCGGCCGCGCGGGTCGCGACCCTGCAGAAGCTCGGCGTGAAGATCGTGCGCTTCACCCTGCACTGGAACCAGATCGCCCCGACGGCGCCGGCGACTCCCACCGACCCGGCCGACCCCGCCTACGACTGGACGCAGGACAGCGACGTGCTCGATGCGCTGCACGCTGCCCGGGTCGACGTCGTGCTCCAGCTCGTCGGCACGCCGTCGTGGGCCAACGGCGGGAAGGGCGCGAACTGGGCGCCGACGACGTCGGCGCCGTTCGGCGCGTTCGCAACCGCCGCCGCGCGCGAGTATCCGTGGGTCAAGAAGTGGCTGATCTGGAACGAGCCGAACCAGATCATCTGGCTGCGCCCGACGCTGCCGACGATCTACGTCACGCGGCTCCTCAACCCCGCCTACGCGGCGATCCACAAGACGATCGCGGGCGCACAGGTCGCGGGCGGCGGCACGGCGCCGCGCGGCGCGACCGACGGCGTGTCGCCTGTCGCGTGGCTCACCGGCATGTTCAAGGCGCACGCGCGGCTCGATGCGTACGCGCACAACCCCTACCCGCTCGACCCGAAGCACGAGACACCGACCACCGGCGGCTGTACGAACAAGAACTGCACGACGATCACGATGGCGACACTGAGCAGACTCGAGACGCTCGTCGCGAAGGACTTCCCCCACGCGCGCATCTGGTTGACGGAGTACGGCTACCAGAGCGATCCGCCCGACACGATCCTCGGCGTGTCGCTCGCGCTGCAGGCGCGCTACCTCGCGCTTGGGGCGTGGGTCGCCTACCACGCGCCGCGCGTCGACATGCTGATCCACTTCCTCTACCGCGACGAGCCGAACATCAGCCGGTTCCAGAGCGGCCTCCTCACCGTCACGAACAAGATCAAGCCGGCGTACTACGCGTTCGAGCTGCCGCTCGCGGAGATCGCGCGCAGCGGCACGCGCACGACGTTGTGGGGCCAGTTCCGCGCGCCGGCCGCCGGCTCGGTCGGGACGATCCAGCGCCGCGTGGGCAGCGCCTGGCGAACGGTCGCGACCGTTCGCCGCGGCGCCGGCGGCTTCTTCACCTGGAAGGGCGTGCTCCCGAAGGGCGCCGCCGTGCGCATCCACACAGGCACGATCACCGGCGCGGCGTTCACCATCACCTAGGCCACGGGATTCGCCAGTCGCGAGCGGGGTATCTCGCTCGGCATGGCCAACGAGATCGAGCACGTGGACAACCCAACGGGTGAGCCGGGAGCCGGTGGCGTGGAGCCGGAAGAGGCCGTCGAGGGCGAAGTCGTTCCAACGGGCGAGGTACTGGACACGGGCGAAGGGCCGACTCCGGGAGGCTCCACGCCGTGAGAGAGCGCCGACGACTCGTAGCCCCCGCTACTGGTTGCTGCCCCGGTTGTCGAACGTTTGATCAGGCATGCATCGGAACGTGCCCAGGCTCGCCCGCGACGCGCTCCAGCCAGCCGCGGATGTTCGCGTACGGCGCCAGGTCGAACTCGCCCTCGTCCGCGGCGTGCGTGTACGCGTACAGCGCGATGTCGGCGAGCGTCATGCCGTCGCCGACGAACCACTCGCGGCCGTCGAGATGGCCGTCCATCGCCGCCAACGCGCGCGCGCCGTCCGCCCACATCCGGGGCAGCCGCTTTTCGTACTGCTCGCGCGGCAGCTGCGAGTACGCGATCAGGAAG
>DATAUN010000267.1:0-3302 GCA_036268235.1 Gaiellaceae bacterium | reverse complement strand
CTTCCAGATCAGGTCGTAGACGTTGAACTCGTCGCCGGAGAGCTCACGCTTCACCTCGTCGGGCGTGCGGAAGCGGTCGCCCGCGGGACGGATCGCCTCGTGCGCCTCCTGCGCGTTCTTCACCTTGCGCGTGTACTGCCGCGGCTGCGCCGGCACCGAGTCGGCGCCGTAGAGCTCGCGCGCCTGGTCGCGTGCCGCCGCGAGAGCCGACTCCGACAGCGTCGTCGAGTCGGTGCGCATGTAGGTGATGTAGCCGTTCTCGTAGAGGCGCTGAGCGACGCGCATCGTCTGCTGCGACGAGAGCCGAAGCTTGCGGCTCGCCTCCTGCTGAAGGGTCGAGGTCATGAACGGCGCGGCCGGCCTGCGCGTGTACGGCTTCTCCTCGACCGAGCTGACCTTGAACTCGGAACCGTCGAGCGCGGTCGCGAGCTCGCGGGCGCGCGACTCGGTGAGCTGGACGATGCCCGAGTTGCGCAGCTTCCCCTGCTGGTCGAAGTCGCGGCCCTGCGCGACGCGCGCACCGTCGAGCGCGGTCAGCCTCGCGTCGAACCCGCCGGGCGCGAACGTGCCGACGATGTCCCAGTAGTCAGCGGCGACGAAGCGCATCCGCTCGCGCTCGCGCTCGACGACGAGCCGCGTCGCTACCGACTGCACACGCCCAGCGGACAGCCCCTGCATGATCTTCCGCCAGAGGACCGGCGAGACCTCGTAGCCATAGAGGCGATCGAGGATGCGCCGCGTCTCCTGCGCGTCGACGAGGTCGTCGTCGATGTCGCGCGTCTCGGTGAGCGCGCGCTCGATCGCGGGCTTCGTGATCTCGTGGAACACCATGCGCCGCACCGGCACCTTCGGATCGAGCACCTCGCGCAGGTGCCACGCGATCGCCTCGCCTTCGCGGTCTTCGTCCGTCGCGAGCAGGAGCTCATCCGCGTTCTTCAGCTTCGCCTTCAGATCGGAGACGACCTTCTTCTTGCGAGAGTCGACGACATAGAGCGGCTCGAAGTCCTTGTCGACGTTCACGCCGAGGCGCGCCCAGGCCTCGCCCTTGAACTTGGCGGGGATCTCGCCTGCGTTGTTCGGCAGGTCGCGGATGTGGCCGATCGACGACTCGACGACGAAGTCCGGGCCGAGGTAGCCCGCGATTGTCTTTGCCTTTGCAGGCGACTCCACGATGACGAGCTTCTTGGCCATTTCGCGCGCCACCTTAGCGCTCGGCGTCATTTGCGCGATACTCGCCGCCGGTGGCACGTCCTTCGCGGCCCACACCGCTCTACTCCCTGATCGCGCTCCTTTCCTGGCCTGTCGTGCGGATTTTGCTGCGCTACCGGGCCTACGGGAAGGAGAATCTGCCGGTCACGGGCGGGTACGTCCTCGCGGCCGGGCACGTCTCGAACCTCGATCCGTGGCCGCTCGCCCTCGACCTCTGGCCGCAGCGCTTCGTGCGCTTCATGGCGAAGTCAGAGCTCTTCTGGTTCCCGCTCGGGCCGATCCTCGCGGCGTGCGGCGCGTTCAAGGTGTACCGCGGCCGCACCGACACGGAGGCGATCGAGACAGCCGTCCGGCTCGCGCGCGAAGGAAGCGTGATCGCGATGTTCCCCGAGGGGACGCGCCGCAAGAAGGGGATGCGCAAGAAGTACGAGGCGCACGCGCACACGGGCGCCGCACGCATCGCGATCGAGGCGGGCGTCCCGCTCGTGCCGGCGGGGATCAAGGGGACGAACGGGCTGCGCGGGCTCGAGGCGTGGCGCGTGCGCTACGGGCCGCCGGTCGAGACCGGCGACGATCCCGCCGAGGCGACCGAGCGGCTGATGCTCGCGATCCACGAGCTGGAGGAGTCGCTTGAGGCGTAGGCTCGACGGAGCCGAAGACGCGGAGGTGCCGGCTTGCCGGCGCCGGAGCTAAAACATTGACCGGCGTGCTGCTCGCGATCGACGGCGACTCGCTCGCGCACCGCGCGTATCACGCGCTGCCGAAGTCGATCAAGCTGAACGCGCTCGTCGGGTTCGGGAACTTCCTGATCCGGCTGTGGCAGGCCGAGCAGCCGGAATCGATCCTCGTCGGCTGGGACTCGCTGGAGACGCCGACCTACCGGCACGAGGCGCTCCCCGCGTACCAGTCGGGCCGCGAGTTCGAGCCGTCGATCCTCGAGCAGCTCGGGCTGCTGCCCGCGTTCGTCGAGTCGTTCGGGTTCGCGATCGGCAAGGCGGGCGGCTACGAGGCCGACGACTTCCTCGCGGCGGCCGCACACCGCTGGCCGGGGCCCGTCCTCGTCGCGACGTCGGACCGCGACGCGTTCCAGCTCGTCTCGGACCGCGTCACGATCCTGCAGCCGGTCAAGGGAGTCAGCGAGCTCGCGCGCATCGGTCCTGCCGAGGTGCGCGAGCGCTACGGCGTCGAACCGGAGCAGGTGCCGGACTTCATCGCGCTCCGCGGCGACCCGTCGGACAAGATCCCGGGCGCGCCCGGCGTCGGCCCGAAGAAGGCGGCCGCGGTGCTGAAACAGCATGGCTCGCTCGCGCAGGCGCTCGCGGACGGACGCTTCCCGCAGGACGCGGAGAGCCTCTTGCTCTACAAGGACATCGCGACGATGGACGCCGGCGCACCGCTGCCGGAGCTCGGCGCGACGCCACCCGATTGGACGCGCGCCGCGAAGCACGCGTCCGAGCTTGGACTCGGCAACCTCTCGGGCCGTCTAGAGTCGCTGGCGTGAACGAGTGGCTCAAGCAGACGGCCGCCGCGCTCGGCTGCGACGAGGAGCTCTCCGACGAGGAGATCGACGCGTTGCTGAAGATCGCGCGCTACGCCGCGCACGAGGGCGGTGACCGCACGAACGCGCCACTGCTCACGTACTTGATTGGACGCGCGCGCGGCGAGCGCTCGCTCACAGAGATCCTCGAGGCTGTACGGAGCTCGTAAGCCACAGCGCGTTCGCCACCCTGCACCCGACGGGCGGGCATCCGGAGTCGCAGCAGCGCATGACGGTGCTGCACGAGCGGTTCCCGTTTGTCGAGTGCACGGCGGCGACGGAGGACGACGTATTGCGCTGCCACACGCGCGAGCTCGTCGAGCAGGTGCGCACGACGCGCGGCTTCCTCGACCCCGACACGATCTGCAGCGAGACGACGTTCGAAGCGGCCTTGCTCGCAGCGGGAGCCGCGATCGAAGCCGTGCGCCGCAACGGCTTCGCGCTCGCGCGGCCGCCGGGACATCACGCGGAACGCGGCCGCGCGATGGGCTTCTGCCTCTTCGACTCGATCGCGATCGCCGCGCGCTGGGCGCAGGCCGAGCTCGGGATCGGTCGC
>DATAUN010000266.1:0-6102 GCA_036268235.1 Gaiellaceae bacterium | reverse complement strand
CCGTCCGCGGCCGTCGCCCCGAGCTTCGTCAGCTTGAGGACCGATTTCGAGCCGTGCTCCTGCGTGTACACGTGGTCCTGGGTATTGAGCGTTCGTTGGTTCGTGTCGTTCGTGTACGGCGCGACCGCGTAGACGGCGGTCCCGGTCGCGTCGTCGAAGAGCAGCTGCCCCGTGTGGGAGACGTGGCCGCCGCGATACGCCGTTCCGTGGACAGAGCCGCCGATGTGCACCTTGACGTGGATGTGAGTCGTGCGACCCTGGTAGAAGCCGGGGTAGATCGTCTCGAAGTGCGCGAGGCCGTGCGCGTCCGTGAGCTGGACGCCGCGCAGCCAGGTCTGGCCAACCGTGCTCTGCGACGACTCGTCGGAGTAGACGCCGGTCGCATCGCACTGCCAGATGTCGCACGCAGCTCCGACGATCGGCTTCGCGGTGCGGGAGTCGACGACCGTGATGCGAAGGTCGAGTGGGACGCCGGGACGGCCGAGCGTGATGTTCTTGCGCATCTTCTCGAGGGCGACGTAGAACGGGCCCTCCTCCTGCTCGGGCGTCAGTGTGAACGCGGCCGCAGCCGTGGCCGGGGCGGCGAGGGCGCGGACGGCGCCGAGCGATCCGCCGGCGGCGAGTACGCCCCCCAGTGCGCCGGCCCGGCGCAGCAGGTGCGTTCTCGTGATCGGTTTCTCGTCCATGAAGCCAGTGTTGCGGAGTCGCCTCGGAGTTCCCTGAGAATGACGTTTCCGCCTTTGCGCTCCGGGCGATCTCTTGGTCGAGGAATCGTCTCCCGAGGAGGACCAAATGGCTGAGCAGACGCTCAAGGGCAAGAGGGTCGCGATCATCGCGGCCGACATGGTCGAGCAGGTCGAGCTGATCGAGCCCCGCAAGGCGCTCGAGGAGGCGGGCGCCAAGACCGAGCTGATCTCGTTGAAGCCCGGCGAGATCCAGGGCTTCAACCACTTCGACCCGGGCGACAAGATCAAGGTCGACAAGGCGATCGAAGAGGTCCAGGAGGCGGACTACGACGCGCTGATGATCCCGGGCGGCGTCGGCAACCCCGACCAACTGCGTGGCGACGAGAACGTGGTCGCGTTCGTTCGCGACTTCTTCGAGGCCGGCAAGCCCGTGGCGGCGATCTGCCACGGGCCGTGGGTGCTCGTCGAGGCCGGTGTCGTGCGCGACCGCACGGTGACGTCGTGGCCGACGCTCCAAACAGACATTCGCAACGCGGGCGGGAACTGGGTCGACAAGGAGGTCGTCGTCGACCAGGGCCTCGTCACGAGCCGGAAGCCCGACGACATCCCGGCGTTCAACAAGAAGATGATCGAGGAGTTCGCCGAAGGGACGCACGCCGGGCAGCGCGAGAAGACCAAGGCGGCTTCCTGACCGAGGCGGCGCTCCTCGATCTGGACGGGACGCTCGTCGACGCGAACTACCAGCACGCGTTCGCGTGGTACAGGGCGTTCCGCCGACATGACATCGTCGTGCCGATGTGGCGGGTGCACCGCCACATCGGCATGGGCGGTGACCAGCTCGTGCCGGCCGTCGCCGGCGACGACGCCGAGCAGCGCTGCGGCGACTCGCTGCGCGCTGCCGCGAAGGAGGAGTTCAAGAAGCTGCGCGGCGAATGCGTGCCGCTCGAAGGCGCGCACGAGCTCGTCGTCGAGCTGAAGCGGCGCGGGCTGACCGTCGTCCTCGCGTCGTCGTCGAACGCGGACGACCTCGATCACTTCCTCGACGAGCTCGGCGTGCGCGACGTCGTGGATGCCTGGACGACGGCGGACGACGTGGAGCGCACGAAGCCGTATCCCGACGTGATCCATGCGGCGCTCGAGAAGGCGGGGACGCGTGACGCAGTCATGGTCGGCGACTCGCGCTGGGACATCGAGGCGGCGGCGAACGCGGGCCTCGAGACGGTGTGCGTGATCACCGGTGGCTGGTCGAAGCAGGAGCTGCGCGACCACGGGGCGGTGGCGGTGTTCGAGTCCCTCGTGGAGCTGCGCGAGCAACTGGACCGCACGCCGCTAGGATGAGCCGCGCACGGTGGCGGTAGCTCAGTTGGTAGAGCCCCGGGTTGTGGTCCCGGTGGTCGCGGGTTCGAGTCCCGTTCGCCACCCTCGCTAGTCTTTGCTTCGCTCGGCCCCGTAGCTCAGAGGACAGAGCGGGAGCCTTCGAAGCTCCGTGCGGTGGTTCGATTCCACCCGGGGCCGCTTTGAACCACACGCGGGTGTGGCGGAACTGGCAGACGCGCCAGGCTTAGGACCTGGTGGGCTTCGGTCCTTGGGGGTTCGAGTCCCTCCGCCCGCACTGCTTCGGAGACGGTTCAACCGGGGTCAGACCCCGACTGTCCGTTTCGGCTCGAATCTGCGCTTCGTGCGGACGATTCGTACCAACCTGTGGAGTGATCGTCACACCTTCGTGGCGAACTCCATGTCGGTGCGGGCCAGGTTCGGGTCAGACCCCGTCTGAAGCGGTCGTGGCTAAGGAAGCGCCCGAAAGACGTCCTCGACCGGCGCGCGCTCTTTGCCGGGCGGTTCGCTCGCGGGCGGGCCGAGGTGGACGAGCGCGACGAGCGTCTCGTTTGCCGCCAGGCCGAGTAGCTCGCGCACCGGCTCTTCGCGGAAGCAGTGCGGCGAGCGCCAGTAGGAGGCGAGGCCGCGCTCGGTCGCGCCGAGCAGCATGACGTACGCCGCGCAGCCGGCCGCGAGCAGGTCCTCCTCCGCGAGCACGGGATCCTCCGAGAGCACCGCCGTGACGAGCACAAGCGTCGGTGCGCGCCGCAGCTTCATCGCCTCGTTCTCGCCGACGAGCGCGTCGATCCGCGACCGTGTCTCGGGCCCGAGCAGCCGGAACCGCCACGGATTCGTCAGCTTGTGATTCGGCGCGGAGCGGGCGAGGTCGACGAGCTCGCGCACGACCGCCTCGGCGACCGGCTCCGGGCCGTACTGCTTGTGCGTCCTACGGGCGCGAATCGCCTCCCCGACCTCCACGACCCCGCAAGGTACATACCTGGTTCAATGGCCCGACCCCATGCCGACACAGGTCGAGGAGCTCCCGGAGAACAAGGTCAAGCTGACGGTCGACGTCCCGGCGCACGACGTGCATCACGCCGTCGAGCACGCCGCGTCCGACCTCGCGGCGACGGTCCGCATCCCGGGCTTCCGCCGGGGCAAGGTGCCGATGCCGCTGCTCGTGCAGCGCGTCGGCAAGGACCGCATCTACGCCGAGGCGGTCGAGAGCCACATCGGCGGCTGGTTCTGGAACGCCGCCGCGCGCGCCCGCCTCAACCCGGTCGCGACGCCCGAGTACGCCTATGACCTGCCGGAGAGCGACCAGGAGGACTGGCGCTTCTCGGCGACCGTCGAGGTGCAGCCGAAGCCGGAGCCTGCCGACTGGACGACGCTCGAGGTGCCGAGGCACGAGGTCGAGTTGCCGCAGGAGGCGGTGCAGGCCGAGCTCGAGATGCTGCAGCGCACCGTCGCGGAGCTCGTTCCCGTCGACGGGCGCCCCGCGCAGGACGGCGACGTCGCCGTCATCGACATGCTCGCCGAGGACGGCACCGCGCAACGCGACTACGTCGTCGAGCTCGGCTCCGAGCGGCTCGTCGAGGAGATCGAGAACGGCCTCCGCACCCTTTCGCCCGGCGAGAGCCGCGAGATCGCGTACGAGCTCCAGGACGGTTCGCGGCGCACCGCAACGGTCGAGCTGAAGGAGCTGAAGGAGCGCGTCCTACCACCGCTCGACGACGAGCTCGCGAGGGCGGCGACAGAGTTCGACACGCTCGCCGAACTGCGCGAAGACACCGAGAGCCGGCTGCGTGCACAGATCGAGGACGAGATCGACGGCCTGTTCCGCGCAGCGGCGATCGACGCGCTCGTCACGGCGACGGGGTACGTCGCGCAGGGGCCGCTCGTCGAGGCGCGCATGCGCGAGCTGCTCGGCGGGCTGCAGCGCAGCCTCGAGGCGCGTGGCATTCCCGCCGACTCGTACTTCCAGCTGACGGGGCAGACGCCCGAGCAGCTGACGCAGCGGATGTACGCCGAGGCATCGCTGTCGGTCTCCCGCGAGCTCGTGCTCGAGGCCGTCGCCGACAAGCTCGGCATCGAAGTCTCGGACGACGAGATTCGCGAGGAGCTCGCGACCGCGGGCGAGTCCGCCGAGGACATCGACGAGTTCATCGAGCAGGGCGGCGCCGACCGCGTGCGCGAGGACATTCGACTGAAGCGCGCGCTCGACCGCATCGCGGCCGAGGTGAAGCCGATTGCGCCGGAGCTGCACGAGGCGCGCGAATCGATCTGGACGCCGGAGCAGGAGCAACCGGCTGAGACCCCGAAACTCTGGACCCCCGGCACGTAGAAGGAGCTGAAATGAGCCCGTTGATTCCCATGGTCGTTGAGCAGACCTCGCGCGGCGAGCGCGCATTCGACATCTATTCGCGCCTACTCGCCGAGCGCATCGTCTTCCTCGGCACTCCCGTCGACGACCAGATCGCGAACCTGATCATCGCGCAGCTCCTGCATCTGGAGTCGGAGGATCCCGACAAGGACATCTCCCTGTACATCAACTCGCCGGGCGGCTCGGTGTACTCCGGGCTCGCGATCTACGACACGATGCAGTTCGTCAAGCCGGACATCCAGACGATCTGCGTCGGGATCGCGATGAGCATGGGCTCGCTCCTGCTCGCCGGCGGCGCGAAAGGGAAGCGCATGTCCCTGCCGAACTCACGGATCCTGATCCACCAGGTGTCGGGCGGGTTCCAGGGCCAGGGCACCGACATCGAGATCCAGGCCCGCGAGGTGATCGGCCTCAAGCGGCGTCTGGAGGAGATCTACACCGAGCACACCGGCAAGACGCAGGAAGTGATTTCACGGGACATGGAGAGGGACTTCTTCTTGAGCCCGGAAGAGGCAGTGAACTACGGGATCATCGACACGGTGATCACCCACCGGGACCAGGCCAAGGCTGAGGCCGCTTAACGAACCGGCACTAGCCGTTTCGCCGAAATCGGGGTAAAAGGAGTCTGGGATGGCGCGCGCTAGCGAAGGAAACGAGCAGCTTCTCTGCAGCTTCTGCGGCAAGTCGCAGCGGCAGGTCAAGAAGCTCATCGCCGGCCCGGGCGTCTACATCTGCGACGAGTGCATCGATCTCTGCAACGAGATCATCGACGAGGAGCTCACCACTCCGAGCACGCTCGACCTCGACAACCTGCCGCGCCCGATGGAGATCCACGGCTCGCTGAACGAATACGTCGTCTCGCAGGAAGAGGCGAAGCGCACGCTGGCCGTCGCGGTCTACAACCACTACAAGCGCGTCCAGATGGGGACCGAGGACGGCGAGGTCGAGCTGCAGAAGTCGAACATCCTGCTGCTCGGGCCGACCGGCTGCGGCAAGACGCATCTCGCGCAGACGCTCGCGCGCATCCTCAACGTCCCGTTCGCGATCGCGGACGCCACCGCGCTCACCGAGGCCGGCTACGTCGGCGAGGACGTCGAGAACATCCTCCTGAAGCTGATCCAGGCCGCCGACTTCGACATCAAGAAGGCGGAGACCGGGATCATCTACATCGACGAGGTCGACAAGATCGCGCGCAAGGCCGACAACCCGTCGATCACGCGCGACGTCTCCGGCGAGGGCGTGCAGCAGGCGCTGCTGAAGATCCTCGAGGGCACGGTCGCCTCGGTCCCGCCGCAGGGCGGACGCAAGCATCCGCATCAGGAGTTCCTCTCGATCGACACGACGAACGTGCTGTTCATCTGCGGCGGCGCGTTCGCCGGCCTCGACAAGATCGTCGCGAAGCGGATCGGCAAGAACGCGATCGGGTTCGGTCGCGACATCTCCTCGAAGCGCGACTCCGAGAGCGCCGAGCTGCTCGGCGGCGTGATGCCCGAGGATCTCCTGAACTTCGGGCTGATCCCGGAGTTCATCGGCCGCCTGCCGGTGATCTCCGCGGTGCACCAGCTCAAGCGCGACGACCTCGTGCAGATCCTGACCGAGCCGAAGAACGCGCTCACGAAGCAGTACCAGCGCTTCTTCAACTACGACCACATCGACCTCGTCTTCACCGACGACGCGCTGTGGTCGATCGCCGACAAGGCGCTCGCGCGCGAAACC
>DATAUN010000265.1:0-4563 GCA_036268235.1 Gaiellaceae bacterium | reverse complement strand
GTGCCAGCGCTCGTGCTGCTCGTGCTTCCGCTCGTGCTCCATCTTGGCCAGCTCGTCGTTCAGCAAGAGCGACTCCGGGGAGGTGTCGGAGTCGGACAGACCGCGGGTGCGACCGGTTCCGGAGGGCGGACGACCAGCGCTGAATGCCATCGGCCACGAAGAATAGCCCGGGCTACAACGCTAAGCTGCACCATCGGCCGCTCGCTGATCGCCCGTATTCACAATCCGAAGGACCGCGAGTGTGGCTGCGATCCCGACTGTTGGTGCAAGCGGACCGCGCTCGGCCGTGCCTTCAGGTGGTGGTTTCCCGGGCGGCTGTTCGGCCTCCGGCACAAAGGTCCGTGGCGCTCCGCCGAGTGGAAGCGTCGGCACGACGTACCTAGCTGACGGGACGCGTGAACGGGGTTAGCAGCAAGCCTCGCCCACCTGCCTCCGGCCAGCGTCGGGTACCACCGGGGTCTGCCTGGGCGCACTTCGCTGACCTCAGCGGCACGCCTGGCACACGCAGCTAAGCCGAATGCGTGATGCCAAGCGGTAAGGAGAGGCCCATACGGGATTCGAACCCGTGCCGCCGCCGTGAGAGGGCGGTGTCCTAGGCCACTAGACGAATGGGCCCCGCGGCGCGCCAGTGTAGCGAAACGCCTGCTCGGGTATTCGCCGCGCATGTTCGGACGCTGGAAGCGCAAAGAGAAGCATCGCGCGAACAAGCAGCAGGGCGATCCCGCCGCGCTCGAGCGCGAGGGTGACCCCCGCGGCGGGCTGCAGGCGCCCGAGTACCGCACCGCCGAGCCGACCGAGATCGTCGAGAGCGACGGCACCGCGATGAGCGGTCCGGGCGGCGCCCCGCAAGACGACTGACGAAAGGACTCCATGGGACAGACGACTGCCGACTTCCTGCTCGAGCGGCTGCACGAGAACGGCGTGCGGCGCATCTACGGCTACCCCGGTGACGGCATCAACGCGATCGTCGGCGCGCTCGCACGCGCCGAGGACAAGATCGAGTTCGTCCAGGTGCGCCACGAGGAAATGGCCGCGTTCATGGCGTGCGCGCACGCGAAGTGGACAGGCGAAGTCGGCGTGTGCCTCGCGACGTCGGGGCCGGGCGCGATCCATCTGCTGAACGGTCTCTACGACGCGAAGCTCGACCACGCACCCGTGCTCGCGATCGTCGGCCAGCAGGCGCGCAGCGCGCTCGGCGGGCATTACCAGCAAGAGGTCGACCTGCAGACCCTCTTCAAGGACGTCGCGCACGAGTACTGCGAAATGGCGACCGACGCGTCGCAGATCCGCCACCTCGTCGACCGCGCGCACCGCATCGCGCTCGACCAGCGCCAGCCGACCTGCATCATCATCCCGAACGACCTCGGCGAGGAGCCGGCCGTCCCGGAGCCGCCGCTGAAGCACGGCACGATCCATTCCTCGCCCGGCTACAACGCACCGCGCGTCGTGCCGCAGGAGCCCGACCTGCGCAAGGCCGCCGAGATCCTGAACGCAGGCGAGAAGGTCGCGATCCTCGTCGGCCAGGGCGCGAAGGGCGCGCACGAGCAGGTGATGCAGATCGCCGAGAAGCTCGGGGCCGGCGTCGCGAAGGCGCTGCTCGGACGGTCGGTGCTCGACGACACCCTCCCCTACGTCACCGGCTCGATCGGGCTCCTCGGCACGAAGCCGAGCTGGACGCTGATGGACGAGTGCGACACGCTGCTGATGATCGGCTCGTCCTTCCCCTACTCCGAGTTCCTTCCCGAGCCGGGCCAGGCGCGCGGCGTGCAGATCGACCTCGACGGGCGCATGCTGAACATCCGCTACCCGATGGAGCTGGGGCTCGTCGGCGACGCGAAGGCGACGCTCGAGGAGCTGATCCCGCTCGTGCAGCACAAGCCCGAGCGCAAGTGGCGCGAGCACCTGGAGGGCGAGATCCAGGACTGGTGGAGGCTCGTCGAGGAGCGCGCGCTGCAGGACGCCGACCCGATCAACCCGCAGCGGCTCTTCTGGGAGCTGAACAAGTACCTGCCCGACGACGCGATCCTCTCCGCCGACTCCGGCACGTCCGCCGACTGGTTCGCGCGCACGCTCAAGCTCAAGCCGTCGCACTTGTCCTCCCTCTCGGGGACGCTCGCGACGATGGGCCCGGGCATGCCGTACGCGATCGCGGCGAAGTTCGCGCACCCGAACCGGCCGGCGGTCGCGCTCGTCGGCGACGGCGCGATGCAGATGAACGGCATGGCGGAGCTGATCACCGCGGCCAAGTACTACGACCGCTGGGCCGACCCGCGTCTCGTCGTGCTCGTGCTGAACAACCGCGACCTGAACCAGGTGACGTGGGAGCAGCGCGCGATGGAAGGCGACCCGCGGAACCCGGCGACGCAGTCGATCCCCGACGTCCGGTACGCCGACTTCGCGCGGCTGATCGGGCTCGAAGGCGTACGCATCGAGTCGCCCGACGCGATCGACGCCGCCTGGGAAGAGGCGTTCGCCGCCGACCGGCCGTTCGTGATCGACGCGGTCGTCGACCCCGAGGTGCCGCCGCTCCCGCCGCACATCACGCTCGAGCAGGCGAAGTCGTTCATGTCGGCGCTGCGCGGCGGCGACGCGAACGCGCGCCAGATGATCCGCGAGTCGTTCAAGCAGAAGATGCTCGAGTTCCTGCCGGGCCGATGAAGCTCGAGGTCTCCTGCTTCACGATCCCGACGGACGCGCCGGAGAGCGACGGCACGCTCGAATGGGACTCGACCACGGCCGTTGTCGTCGAGGCCATCGCCGGCGGCAAGCGCGGCCTCGGTCTCACGTACGCGCCCGAGGCGGCCGGCAAGGTCGTCGACGACCTGATCGCTCCGATCGTGCGTGGGCGCGAGCCGGACGACGTCGCCGCGCTCTGGCTGGAGCTGGGCGCTCAGCTCCGCAACGCGGGCCGGCCGGGGATCGCGCGCTGCGCGCTCTCGGCGGTCGACCTCGCGCTGTGGGACCTGCGGGCGCGCCTGCACGACGTGGCGCTCGTCTCGCTGCTGCCGGCGGTGCACGAGCGCGTGCCGGTGTACGGCAGCGGCGGCTTCTGTTCGTACTCCGACGAGCAGCTGCGCGAGCAGCTCGGCGGCTGGGTCGCGCAGCGCATCCCGCGCGTGAAGCTGAAGCTCGGCCGCGAGCCCGACCGCGATCCACATCGCCTCGACGTCGCCCGCGAGGCGATCGGAGACGCCGAGCTGTACGTCGACGCGAACGGCGCCTTCGGCGCGAAGGAGGCCGTGCGCTGGGCGAAGCGTTACGTCGAGGACTGGGACGTGCGCTGGTTCGAGGAGCCCGTGTCGTCGGCCGACTTCGACGGCCTGCGGTTCGTGCGCGAGCACTCGACGCTCGATGTCGCCGCAGGCGAGTACGCGTACGTGCCTGCCGACTTCCGCAACCTGATCGGCAACGTCGATTGCCTCCAGGCCGACGTGACGCGCTGCGGCGGCATCACCGGCCTGCTGCGCGTGAACGGCCTCGCCGGAGCCCACGGGCTCGACATTTCCGGTCACTGCGCGCCGCAGCTCTCCGCGCACGCGCTCTGCGGTGTCGACCGGCTGCGCCACCTCGAGTACTTCCACGATCACATCCGCATCGAGTCGATGCTCTTCGACGGCGCCCTCCAGCCCGTCGACGGCGCGCTCATTCCCGATCGCTCGCGCGCCGGTAACGGGCTCGAGCTGAAGCGCTCCGAGGCGCAGCGGTGGGCGGCATGATCGGACGCCTGCTCGCGAACATCCGCGACGGACGTGTGCAGAAGCTGCTCGCGGCGACGACGGCGATGTCGGCGCCCGCGCTCGGGTTCGAGATCTACTTCGAGCACTACAAGGGCTCGTTCGGGGACAAATGGATGTGGACGCCGCTCATCCTCACCCCGCCGCTCACCGCCGCGGGCGTCGCCGGCTTCGCATCGGAGAAGGCGGCGAAGACGGCGCTGCCGCTCGTCTCGGCTCTCTACTTCCTCGACGGGCTCGCCGGGGTCGTGACGCACGTGCAGGGCGTGCGGAAGCGCCCCGGCGGCTTCAAGGAGGCGCACTACAACCTCGTCATGGGCCCGCCGCTGCTCGCTCCCGGCTCGCTGTGCCTCGTCGGTGCGCTCGGCATCGCGGCCGCGATCGTCAAGCGCGAACGATGAGCCTGGAAGACGAAGCACATCCCGATCCGCACCACCTGCCGCGGCAGCTAAAGGGCACGACGCCGCAGCTCGTCGGGCGCTATCCCGACTACGACGTGCTGTCGCAGACCGGCCACTGGGACGACGTGACGAGACGTGTCGTGCTCGACCGCGTCGAGAACGTCCCGCCGATCCGCTTCTTCACACCGGAGGAGGCCGAGACGCTGAAGGCGTTCTGCGACGTCGCGACCGCGCAGGACGACGAGCCGCGCATCCCCGTGCTCTCGTACATCGACGAGAAGCTGCATGGCGGGATCGGCGACGGCTGGCAGTACTACGACCTGCCGGGCGACGGCGAGGTGTGGCGGCGCGTCGCGCGCGGG
Source organism: Gaiellaceae bacterium (assembly GCA_036268235.1). Lineage (GTDB taxonomy): Bacteria > Actinomycetota > Thermoleophilia > Gaiellales > Gaiellaceae > PALSA-600. Next base: position 66 of record DATAUN010000265.1, on the reverse strand, counting down.
CTCGACGAGGAGGCACAGCGGCTGACGTTCGCGTCGTTCGCAGCCGCGCCGCTCGAGGCTCAGGTC
>DATAUN010000264.1:0-3312 GCA_036268235.1 Gaiellaceae bacterium | reverse complement strand
CGAGACGCGCGCCCACCACCCCTGGATGCTGCCAGGGGTGGCTAAGGCGCGGGTAAGTGAACGCGAGCTAGGCGGCGTCGGCGAGGTCTTCGTTCTGCGCAAGCTTGCGCAGGGCCTCGGTCTCGATCTGGCGCACGCGCTCGCGCGTCAGTCCGAGCTGCTTGCCAATTGCCTCGAGGGAGGCGGGGCCTTCGCCGACGAGGCCGAAGCGAAGCTCGATCACGTCGCGCTCGCGGCCCGGCAGGTTCGCGACCGCCTGGCGCACGGCCAGGTCGCGGAGCGAGGCGGACGCCTCCTCCTCAGTCGACGGGCCGGTGCCCGCGATCAGGTCGCCGAACGACGCGTCGCCGTCGTCGCCGACAGGCATGTCGGTCGACGCGACCGCACGCGCGGCGGCCATGACCTCTTCGACGTGGTTGAGCGGCAGCTTCGAGTGCTGCGAGATCTCCTCAGGCGTCGGGTCGCGTTCGAGCGTCGCGATCAGCTCGCGGCGCGCGCGGGCGACCTTCTGCTCGCGCTCGACGACGTGCACCGGGATCCGGATCGTCCGCGCCTTGTTCGCGACGCCGCGCTGGACCGCCTGGCGGATCCACCACGTCGCGTAGGTCGAGAACTTGAACCCCTTGCGCCAGTCGAACTTCTCCGCTGCGCGGATCAGGCCGAGCACGCCTTCCTGGACGAGGTCGCCGAGGGTGATCCCCTGCGTCTGGTAGCGCTTTGCGATCGAGACGACGAGGCGCAGGTTGCAGTTGATCATGCGCTCCTTCGCTGCCATGTCGCCCTTCTCGATGCGCTTCGCCAGCTCGACCTCTTCCGCCGCGGTGAGCAGCGGGTAGCGGCCGGCCTCGTTGAGGAACATCTGGAACGAATCGGTTGTGTAGAGGCTGGTGCCGATGCTCAGATCGAGCTCGAGCTCGTCTTCGTCCTCCGGCTCGGGCGCGATGTCGTGCGCCGTGAGCTCCTGGGAGAGCGCCTCCGCCTCGGCCTCGTCGAGGTCGAACGTGAGGACGGTCTCCGCGACGTCGGCAGGGGTCAACGCCCCGTGCTCCTGGCGGAGGTTCACGAGCACGTCATACGCTTCGGCAACAGCCGCGGTCATGCTGATTTCGGTCAACGAACTCCTTCTGTCTTCGAGGGAAACGGGCGCACGGTTTGGGTGCGTCAGCCGTCACTCTCTAAAACGACGGGAACGGATGTTCCATTCCCTTCTTGGACGCTGGGCACTCCTGAACTTAGTGACAGTCTGTTACAAGACTGTTAGGACTGCCAGATTCGCCGGATTAAGGGCGATTCCTACGGCGCCAGGCGCTCGTTCGCAACGAACGCGGCGTGCGTGACCGGCATCTTCTGGGCGAAGAACGCCTCGACGGCCTCGGCGTAGCGCCGGATCTCGCGCTGGGCGAACTCGGCGTTCCGCAGCGAGACGAAGTTCATGAGGGCCCGGGCGTTGACCGTCCAGTAGAACTGGGTGTAGGCGCCGACGGGGATCACCGAGCGGGCGAGCTCGCGGGCGACGCCCTTCTCGACGAGGCGCTCGTAGGCGGCGTACGCGTCTCTGTAGACCGTCTCGAGCTCCTCGCGCGTCTCCTCGGCGAGCTCCGGGTCGACCTGCTCGAAGCGGTAGGCGCCCGGCTTTCCGACCTGGGTGCGGACGTCCTCGGGCTCGGGGATGTAGAAGTCGTCGGTCGCCTTCGCGTAGCGCATCGAGAACTCGTTGAAGCTGCCGATTCGGTGGCGGAACCACTCGCGCGCGACGAAGATCGGGCAGCGGATGTGGAAGCGGAACGCGTTGTGCTCGAACGGCGAGCCGTGGCGATCGCGCATCAGGAAGCGGATCAGCCCTTCGTCGGAGTCGTCCATCTCCGCCTTGTGCCGAGCGAACGAGACGCGCGCGCCGTTGACGACCGAGAGATCGTCCGCCATCGCGTCGTCGAGGCGCACGAATCCGTGGTCGAGGACCCGGATGGTGTTGTCGGGGATGACCTCTGTCACGGTCAAGGCCGGGGACCTTAACCCGGCACCCGGACGGTACCGCGGGGCCCCAAAACCGGGGTCAGACCCCGAACGTGCGTACCGCGTCCGCCGTGGACGAGGAGCGACGCAACGGTGCCGATCTGTGGAGAAGAAGTTCCACTCTTGTTCCAGCGCGGCTCGGCCTCAGCGGCCATGGCCGGGGTCAGACCCCGTAGTTTTCGGCCGTGGCCGTGAAGATCGGAACCTCGGGCTGGTCGTATCCGTCGTGGCGGCCAGGGTTCTACCCGGACGGGCTGCAGCCGGCGGAGTTCCTCGGCTTCTACGCGACCCGCTTCGACACGGTCGAGCTCAACTCGACGGGCTACCGCCTACCGAGCGCCGATCAGTTCCGGCGCTGGGCGGATGCGGTGCCGGACGGGTTCGAGTTCGCCGTGAAGTTCTCGCTGACGCGGCTCGACCGGGTGACGACGTTCCTCGAGCGCGTGCTCGCGCTCGGCGACCGGCTCGGGCCGGTGCGCGTCGTCTACGACGGTCCGCGCGACGACGGGACGCTCTCGTTCGTCCTGGGCTCGGTGCCGGCGGAGGTTCGCCTCGCGTGGGACTTCCGCGACGAGTCCTGGGCCGACGTCGAAGGCGTCGTCACCGTCAACGACGTCGGCGCGCAACCGTTCCAGTACCTGCGGCTGCGCGAACCGCCGTACTCGGACGACGAGCTGCGCGAGCTCGCCGCGACGATCCGCGACCCTGCCTACGTGTACGTGCGGCACGAAGACGCGCCGACCGCGCCTGCGATCGCGGCTCGTCTCAGGGCATTTCTATAGTCGGCGCATGTGGGTCGTGCGGGAGCTTGTTCGCTTCGTCTTGATCGTCGCGATCGCCTCTGCCGTGTCCCTGGGGCTCGCCGAGCTGTGGCTCTGGGCACACGGCGGCGACAGCCTCCGCGTCATCCGGACGGCGTGTGCGGTCGTCGGTTTCGCCGTGATGCTGCTCGGAGCAGCGCCGGGGATCACACTCGACGGCAGAGTTGGGAACACCTTCGGTGGGCGGGGCTGGTACATGCGGCCTGCCGACCCGACCAAGCCGAGGCTCAATCCCACCGCCGCGTTCATCGGCTGCGGCGCGATCTTGATCGCTCTCGCCGCGTTCCTTTAGTAGCCCGCCGCCGCGTGCGCCTGCGCGAGGTGCACGCCTGACTCAAGGATCTCCTGCACCTGTCCGACCGCGAAGCGCAGCTCGTCGTCCGTGGTGAAGAAGTGCGGGCCGAAGCGGATGCCTGCGTCCGGCCGCGTGTCGCAGATGATGTCGCGGCGCGCGAGCTCCGCGTGCACGGCCTGGAAG
>DATAUN010000263.1:0-2391 GCA_036268235.1 Gaiellaceae bacterium | reverse complement strand
GTCGACGTGCTCGCCGGCGCTGTCTGGCCCGCGATGGCCGAGCTGGTCGCTCATCGCGCGCAGCGTGTCGACGTCCGGGACGCCGTGCGTCGTCGCGATCCCGCAGATTCCGCACACGGCGCTACCTTAGGCGCCGCGCCGCACGAGTCCTCCGAGCGACTGCTTCAACACGCGCCAGCCGGTGGCGACGACGGTGCGGAGGTAGAGGCGCACCGACCGGTCGGCGATCCACTCGAGGTCGTGTGCGAGCTTCTCGGCCATCGACGTCTCATAGCCGCGGCGCACCTGCGCGAAGCCTGTGAGGCCGGGGCGGACGACGAGGCGCTGCCAGTACGCGGGCAGGTCCTGCGCGAGCTCGGCGAAGAAGCGCGGGCGAATCGGTCGCGGCCCGACGAACGACATGTCGCCGCGCAGCACGTTCCAGAGCTGCGGGATCTCGTCGAGCTGCGATACCTTCAGCCAGCGGCCGAGCGTCGTCAGCTCGGCGTCCGTGTGGCGCACGAGCTCCTCGCCGAGGTACTGGCCGATGCGCTCCTCCGCGCCCGGCTTCATCGTCCGGAACTTGAGCATGTGGAAGAAGCGGCCGCGCCGGCCGACTCGCTCGCCGCGGTAGAGCACCGGCCGCCCGCTCGTCGCAAGCTGGATCGCGGCGATCGCGAGCGCGGGCACGATCAGGACGATCCCGAAGAAGCTCGCGAAGATGACGTCGAGGATGCGCAGCTCGAGGTCGATGCGTCGGTGCTCGGCCTCGGACGCAAGCCGCACGTAGCCGCTGACGAGGGTTTCTTCCAGCCGTGGCGGCGCTGTTGCCACGCCATCGATGGTAGACCGTGGACGATGACGATTCTCGGAATCGACCACGCGCAAGTCGCGGCGCCCGCGGGGTGCGAGGACGAGGCGCGCGCGTTCTACGTCGGGCTGCTCGGCCTCGAGGAGCTGCCGAAGCCGGCGGTGCTCGCCGCGCGCGGCGGCTGCTGGTTCCGGGCCGGAGCGCAGGAGCTGCACGTCGGCGTGGAGGATCCGTTCTCGCCGGCGCGGAAGGCACACCCGGGCCTCGTCGCCGCAGATCTGGACGCGCTCGCCGAGCGCCTGCGCGACGCCGGGATCGAGGTCACCTACGACGACGCGATCCCGGGCGCGAAGCGCTTCTACGTCGCCGACCCCTTCGGGAACCGCCTCGAGCTCCGCCAGGGATAAGATTCGCTTATGGACACGCGGCAGTTGCAGGCCTTCTGCGAGGTCGTCGAGCGGAAGTCGTTCTCGCAGGCGGCAGAGCGGCTCGGCGTCACCCAGCCGGCGGTCAGCCTCCAGGTGCGCGCGCTCGAGAAGCGCCTCGGGACCCAGCTTCTCGACCGCTCCGGCCGGCGCGTCGAGCCGACCGAGGCGGGGCTCCGGCTCTACCAGGGCGCGCAGCGCCTGCTCGCGCTCGAGGAAGAGGTCGTGAACGACGTCGCCGCCGAAGGCGTCGGCGATCTCTCCGGCACGTTCGCGATCGGCGCGTCCACGGGGCCCGGCGGCGTGATGCTGCCGCGCCTGCTCTGCGAGTTCGCCGCGGAACATCCCAACGTGCACATCGCGCTGACCGTCTCCGACACCCAGACGATCGTCGAGCGCGTCGGCGACCGCTCGCTCGAGCTCGGCGTCGTCGGCGCCGCGCCGCACCACCGCGCCGTCGAGTACGAGGCGTTCTTCCGCGACTCGCTGGTGCTCGCGTGCCCTGTCGGGCACCGCTTCAGCGGCCACCGCGTCAGCCTCGACGATCTCCGCGGCGAGACCGTGATCATGATGCAAGGCGGCGCCGGCGTCCGCGAGGTCGTCGAGGACGAGCTCCGCGCGCTCGGTGTCAGCCTCGCCGACCTGAACGTCCGGCTCGAGCTCGGGCTGCAGGAGTCGGTGACGAGCGCAGTGCGCGCCGGCTTCGGCGTCGCGTTCATCTCCCGCTCGGCGATCGAGGACGACCTCGCCGGCGGCAGCCTGGCGGAGGCGCGCGTCATCGGCCTCGAGGCGGAGCGCGAGATCTGGGTCGCCCGCCGCGCGCGCCGGACCGAGACGCGCGCCGCCCGGACGTTCCTCGACTTTGCCAAGGCGCGCCTGGTGTGATCGTCCGCTGGGGCCTCGCCGAGCTGCCGGCGGCGCTGCGGGAGGCCGGGATCGAGCGGCCGTTCCTGATCGCGAGCCCGCGCTGGGCGTCGCTGGATCTGCCGCCGTACGTCGCGCACCTCTCCCAGGTTCCCTCGGCGACCGTCGAGGTGCCGGACGAAGCCGACGGGATCCTCGCAGTCGGCGGCGGCTCCGCGATCGACCTCGGCAAGTTCGCGTCGGCGCAGAGCGGCAAGCCGGTCGCGCACGTGCCGACCACGTACTCCGGAGCCGAATGGACGACCTTCTACG
>DATAUN010000262.1:0-17267 GCA_036268235.1 Gaiellaceae bacterium | reverse complement strand
GTTCGCCTCTTCGCGAAAGTCGAGCTCGGCGCGGAGGTGCTGCTCGAGCTCGTCGGTCAGCGCGATCAGCTGCAGCAGCCGCGCCGTGCTCGAGCGCTTCTCGGCGATGCGCGCGGTCTTGCGCAGCAGCTCGAGATCGAGCTCGACCTGCTCCACGATCCCGGGCCTCCGCACCTTGATCACCACCTCCCGCCCGGTCGTCGTCAGCGCGACGTGGATCTGGGCGATCGAGGCGGTCGCGAGCGGCGCCTCGTCGATCGACGTGAAGTGCTCCAGCCCGATGTCGCTGGCGATCACTTCGCGCAGCGGCGCAAACGGAACGGGCGGCACGTCGTCGACGAGCTTCTCGAGCTCGCGGATGTACACGTCGGGGAGCAGGTCGGGGCGCGACGAGAGCAGCTGGCCGAGCTTGACGAACGTCGTGCCGAGCTCCTCCAGCGCCTCGCGAAAGCGGGCGGCACCCTCCTGCGTCGCGTCGGTGGCGCGCACGACGCCGACCTCGCGCAGCACGCGGGCGAGATGCGCGTGTCGCGCAGCGCGCGTCAGCTCGAGCGCACGAGAGACCTTGCTCTGGCCGGCCATCGGAAGCGGTCTGCCCCCGTCGCCAGCACTGGAAACGAGCCGCGCGCGGCGGCTCGAGGATCACGCTGTCTGCCGGCTCCCCAACTGACAGTCAGCGTAGGCCCGCATTAGATCGGGCCGTCCCAGATGCCGTGCACGCCGACCCTCGCCGCGAAGAACGACGCCAGCGCGAGAACGACGACCGCCAAGACGGAGCGACGCTTGAGGAAGAAAGCGAACTTGGTTGCCACAGAGAACACCTCCTTCCCTTAGAACCGGAAGTCCTGGAGCGCTTCGGCGGCCCGCCGGAAGAGTACGGCGGCCCGCCGTTCGTCGCCGCGCCGCGTGGCGAGGTCGCCCTGGGCGATCCACGCTGCGGCTCGGTGCGACGCCGACGAAAGCTGTGCGAATGCGTCTTCCGCCTCGACGAAGGCCGACTCGGCCTCGTCGAGACGATCCTGCTCGAGGAGCGCGCGCCCGAGCACGAGCCGCGCGTTCCCGACCTCGTCGAGCATGTCGTCGCGCGTGCCGATGATCTCCAGCGCGTGGCGCGCCTGCTCCTCGGCACGCTTCGGGTCGCCGGTGCGCAGGTGCACCTGGGCGAGCGACGAGACGGCGCCCGCCGCGTCCTCGTCGCGGTCGACCTCGAGCGCGATCGCGTACGCCTCCTTGAAGCGCTCGATCGCCTCCTCCGGGTTGCCGAGCAGGAAGTCCATCGCGCCGAGGTTGTTCAGCAGCCGGCCCACGTTGCCGCGGTCGGCCACCTCCTCGTAGTGCGCCTTCGACTTCTCGGCGTACGTGCGGGCGAGCACCCAGTGGCCGGCGCGCTCGGCGAGCACGGAGGCCTGGAAGTAGACCGGTGCGAGGGCGCGCGCATCGCGCAGCGCCTCGGCGAGCTCGAGCGCCCGCTCGACGTCTTCGCGCGCCGCTTCGTAGTCGCGCTGCCGGCGGTAGCAGCGCGAGCGCCACGCGAAGACGTTGAGCCGGAGCTCGTCGCAGGGGAGGCCGGAGCGCTCGGCGAGCGAGAGCGCCTCGGCGAACAACGCGACCGACGTCGAGATGCTGGAAAGCTTGTAGCGGCAGACGCCGAGCCGGTAGAGCACCTCGGCGCGATCGACATCCGAGAAGTCTTCGCCCTCGACGAGCGACCGCGACTCGGCGAGCAGCGCAAGCGCCGACTGGACGTCGCCGTTCTGCGCGCGCGCCATCGCCTCGCCGTTCAGCGCGCGGACGCGGAGCTCGGCCGCACCGGTCCCGAGCACCGACGGGAGGGAGCGCGTGTACTCCTCGATCGACTCTTCGAAGCGATGCTCCTGCGACAGCGCATCGGCGCGGGCGAGGATCGTCTCGGCCCTGGCGCGCTCGTCGGCGGAGGCTCCGCTCGCGAGGAAGCCGGCATCGACCCCGAGGCGCAGCGCGAGCCAGTCGACCGTGTCGGCCGTCGGCCGCGTCTTGCCCCGCTCGATCTGCGAGATGTACTCCTTGGAGAAGCGCTCGCCCGCGAGATCGGTCTGCGTCAGGCCGGCGGCGACGCGCAGCTGGCGCAGGCGCTCGCCCAGCCGCGGGACGCGGGGTGCGGCGGACGTGCCGGTCGTGCTCGCTCGTGCGGCGCGAGGAGTCATCGGGTGCGCGCAGCATGCCGGATACTTGACTCGAACGCAATCCCCTCTTTCGGACAGTCCCCCAAAAGGGGCATTCCTGCAGGGGTTTCCCGGTCAACAAGCGGCCGCGCGAATCACTTGACCGAGGTACTTGACAGATCCGGACATGGCTCGTACAGTGAGCGAACCTTGCACACGGCTTGACGCCAGGCCACGTGTGAGGGGGAGCGTCAGAGGCAGCTTCGGATGATGGCTGGGCCGCAGAGCCGTCGGAATCCAGGAGCCACCCAACCGGCGCCCCGCCTGACCAGGGAGAGCCCCGGGTGCCGCAGCCGGGGCTTTCTCATGTCTGGGCTCAGGACGGGTCGGCGAGCATCCAGGCGCGGCGGGAATCGCGCACGCGCTCGAGGTCGTCGCCGAGCAGGCCGCCGAGGCGGCTGTCCATCGTCGCGAGCAGGCCGCCGGCGACGAAGATCCAGGCCTCGGCGTCGGCGTCGCGGTCAGCGTGCACGACCCCGCGCGTCTGGCCGTCGCGAACGACGTCCGCGAAGAAGCCGTGCACCTCGCGCACCTGCTTGCGCAACGCGGCGGCGATCACCTTGTCCTCCGGCGCGACCGTCAGCGCCTGGATCCACAGGTCGACGACGCGGAGCTTCTTCCCGCTGCCCATGTATGCGGCGGAGATCGCACCGAGGCAGCCGACGGGGTCGTTCGCGATCGCCGCCTCGGACTCGGCGCGGAACGTGCGCCACGCCTCGTCGAGGCACGCGAGGTAGAGGTCGCGCTTCGAGCCGAAGTGCCGGTAGAGGATCGGTTCCGAGATGCCCGCCTCGCGCGCGATCTCCGCCGTCGTCGCGCCGCGGTAGCTCGAGCGCGAGAAGACGCGGCAGGCGGTGTCGAGCACCGCCTGCCGCCGCGCCTCCGCGTTCAGGCGCTTGACGGGCGTCTGGGTCACGCCTCGACCGCCACGTGCTGCTGCTGGGCGGGATGCGGGTGCTCGATCTTCCGCACGGCGAGGACGGCGACCCCGGCACCGGCGAGGCACAGGAGCGCGCCGACGCGCAGCGCGTCGTGGAACCCGCTCAGGTAGTCGGTGCTCGAGGCGACGATCGCGCCCATCACGGCGATCCCGAGCGAGCCGCCGACCTGACGGGCCGAGTTCAGCACCGCCGAACCGACACCCGCCTTGTCCACCGCGACAGCGCTCATCGCGGCCGCCGTCACCGGCGTCATCGTGCTCCCCATCCCGATTCCGCCGATCAGCAGGCCGGGCAGGATCTTCCAGAAGCTCTCGTGCGCGCCGAGCTCCGTGTAGTAGAAGAGCATCACGGCGAGCAGCGTCATGCCGAAGCCGACGAGCCAGCGCGAGCCGATCCGGTCGGTGAGCGCGCCGGCGCGCGGCGCGATCAGGATGATCAGCAGCGTCATCGGCAGGAAGCTCGCGCCCGCCTGTACGGGTGAGTACTTGAGCACGTTCTGCATGTAGAGGGAGACGTAGAAGAACGTCCCGAACATCGCGAGCCCGACGAACAGCATCGACGTGTTTGCACCGGAGAACGTGCGGTTGCGGAACAGCGACAGGTCGAGCATCGGCGCGCGCTGGTGCCGCTCGAGCAGCACGAACGCGGCGATCGCGATTGCGGCGACCGCGAACGCGCCCAGGATCCGGGCCGAGCTCCAGCCGTAGTTGTTCGCCTCGATGAACGCGTACGTCAGCGAGAAGAGGCCGAGCGCGGAGGTCGCGAGGCCGGGCAGGTCGAGGCGCTGCTCCTTGGACTCGTCGCGCGATTCCTCGATGAACATCGGCGCCGTGAGCAGCCCGAAGATGCCGATCGGCACGTTGATGAAGAAGATCCAGTTCCAGTTGACGTGCTCGGTCAGCAGGCCGCCGACGAGCGGCCCGATCGCGAGCGCCATCGCGGAGACGCCGGCCCAGATGCCGATCGCACGTCCGCGCTCGCGCGGCGGGAACGTCGCGGTGATGATCGAGAGCGTCGCGGGGTTCATCAGCGCACCGCCGAGTCCCTGGACGACGCGGGCGCCGATCAGGAAGCCGCCGTTCGGCGCGAGGCCGCAGGCGAGGCTCGCACCCGTGAAGACCACGAGGCCGGCCATGAAGATCCGGCGGCGGCCCAGGTAGTCGGCGAGCTTCCCGCCCGTGAGCATGAACGCAGCGAACGTCAGCGCATAGCCGGCGACGATCCACTCGAGCTCTTCGAGCGTCATGCCGAGCGATCGCCGGATCGACGGCAGCGCCACGTTCACGATCGTGTTGTCGAGCATGATCATGAACAGCCCGACCGACACGGCAGCGAGCGTCCACCACTTCTTGTTCTCGTCGGTCACGAGACGGTGTCTCATCGTTGGTTCCCCTCGTATCTTGTGGTGTTAGCGCGCACTAAGTTAGCAGACGCTAACAGCGTCCGCGCAGGCCACGGCCGGTGGCAGGCGCTGCGAAGTGCGCTACGCAGCTTGGACACGGGCGGCCCAGACTAGGCTTGCGCCCGTGGCCGACGTCGTCTGGATGCCCGACGTGGAGACGCGAGAGCGTGCGAACGCGACCCGGCTCCTGCGCCGCTCGGGGGCGGCGTCGTGGGACGACCTGCAGCGCCGCTCGTGGCAGGAGCCGGAGTGGTTCTGGCCGCTCTGCATCGACGACGTGGGGATCGAGTTCTCGCGGCCCTGGGAGCGCGTGCTCGACGACTCGCGCGGGCCCGAGTGGGCGACGTGGTTCACCGGCGGCACCGTCTCGATCGCGCGCAACTGCGTGCACCGCTGGGCGGAGCGCACTCCCGACGCCCTCGCCGCCGTCGGGCTCCGCGAGGACGGCTCGCGCACGACACGCACCTTCGCCGAGCTGTCGCGCGAGGTGACGCAGCTCGCCGAGCGCCTCGTCGCGCTCGGCGTCGAGCCCGGCGACCGTGTCGCGATCTACCTGCCGATGTCACCCGAGGTCGCGGTCGCCTCGCACGCGATCGCGCACATCGGCGCGGTGCAGGTGCCGATCTTCTCCGGCTTCGCCGCGCCCGCCGTCGCGCAGCGCCTCGAGGCGAGCGAGGCGAAGGTCGTGATCACGCAGCAGCTCTCGTCGCGTCGCGGCAAGAACATCCCCATGCTCGACATCGTCCGCGAGGCAGGCGGTGGCGTGGAGATCGTCCTCGCACCGTTCGAGCTGGACGACCTGCCCGGGACGCTGCCCGCGCTCGAGGTCGAGAGCGAGCATCCGTACCTGCTGACCTACACGTCGGGCACGACCGGCAAGCCGAAGGGAGTCGTGCACGTGCAGGGCGGCTTCCTCGTCTCGATCGCGCGCGAGGCCTGCTATCAGGCGGACGTCCACCAGGGCGACGTGATGCACTTCGCGACCGACATGGGTTGGATCATGGGGCCATGGACCGTCGTCGGCGTCGGCGCGCTCGGCGGGACGATCGTGTTCGCGGAGGGCGCGCCCGACTGGCCGAGCCCGCAGCGGCTGTGGGAGACGGTCGAGCAGGAACGCGTCACCTCGCTCGGCCTCTCGCCCACGCTCGCGCGCTCGCTGCTCCCGCACGGTGCGCCGGCGGCCGACCTCTCGTCGCTGCGCACGTTCGTGACCACCGGCGAGCCGTGGAACCCTGAGCCGTACCGCTGGCTGTTCGAGGACGTCGGCGGCTCGCGCGTGCCGATCATCAACTGCACGGGCGGCACCGAGGTCGGCGCGTGCTTCCTCACCCCCGTCCCGATCCAGCCGATCAAGGCGTGCTCGGTGGGCGGCCCGGCGCTCGGGATGGCGATGGACGTCGTCGACGAGCACGGCGCGTCGCTCGTCGGCACGGGCGAGGTCGGCGAGCTCGTCTGCCGCCGCCCGTTCCCCGGCATGACGCGCGGCTTCTGGCGCGACCGGGACAAGTTCATCGAGACGTACTGGTCGCGCTTCCCCGGTGTGTGGGTGCACGGCGACTGGGCGTCGGTCGACGAGGACGGCTTCTGGTTCCTGCACGGCCGCTCCGACGACACGCTGAACATCGCCGGTAAGCGCATCGGGCCGGCGGAGCTCGAGTCGGCCGCAGTCGGGCACCCCGCTGTGCGCGAGGCGGCCGCGATCGGCGTGCCGCACGAGGTCAAAGGAGAGACCTCATGGATCTTCGCGTGTCTCCTGCCCGGCGCCGAGGCGACACCCGAAGAGGTTGCCGCGCACGTCGCGGGCGAGCTCGGCAAGGCGTTCAAGCCGGATCGCGTGTTCTTCGTCGACGCGCTGCCGAAGACGCGCTCGGCGAAGATCGTGCGCCGCGCGGTGCGCGCGAAGGCGCTCGGCACCGATCCCGGCGACCTCTCGTCGCTCGAGAACCCCGAGTCGCTCGACGCGATCGCGGCGGCGGTCAGATGAGCGGCGTTGCGGTCGTCACCGGCGGCGGGCGCGGCATCGGCGCGAACATCGCGCGGGTGCTCGCGGCAGACGGCTGGGATGTCGTCGTCACCGCGCGCTCGCGCGACGAGATCGACGCGGTTGCCGCCGAGATCGGCGGGCGCGCCGTCGAGCTGGACGTTGCCGACCGCGACTCGGTCGAGCGCGGGTTCGCCGCGATCGGGCACGTCGACTTCCTGGTCGCGAACGCCGGCGTCGGAGAGGCCGAGTGGTGGCGCACGTTCGAGGTCAACGTGCTCGGCGTCCACCTCTCCTGCCAGGCCGCCCTCGCGCACGGCTGCTCGCGCATCGCGATCACCGGCAGCGGCGCGTCGTACCTCCCCGGCGCCTCGGACACCGCGTACACGTCGTCGAAGGCAGCGGTGTGCCGCTATGCCGAGACGCTGAACAACCAGCTCGACGAGGTGCCGGTGTTCCTCTTCAGCCCCGGGCTCGTGCGCACGGAGATGACCGCAGGGCGATTCCCCGACGACGCACCGTGGACGCCGCCCGAGCTTGCAGCCGAGCTCGTCCGCAAGCTCGCGACGGGGCGCTACGACGCGCTCGCCGGACGGTATCTCCACGCCGAGCACGACGACGTCGACGATCTGCTCGCGCGGATCGACGAGGTCCGCGAGCGAGACCTGAACGCGATCCGGCTGCAGCGCTGATGCGGACGCTCGTCTGTTTCGGAGACTCGAACACCTGGGGCTACATCCCGGGCTCGGGCGGCGAGCGTTTCCCCCGCGAGCAGCGGTGGCCGGTGATCCTGCAGCATGAGCTCGGCGACGACTGGGAGGTGATTGCCGAAGGGCTCGGCGGACGCACGGCGACGGTCGACCGACCGGACTCCGAGGGACGAAACGGGCTGCCCTACCTCTTGCCGTGCCTGCACTCGCATGCTCCGGTCGACCTGGTCGTGATCTTCCTGGGCACCAACGACGTCAACTTCGTCGAGGACGACCGGGTCGCACGGTGCGTCGCCCGGCTCGTGGAGATCGCCCGCCGGTGCGAGGTCGGAGACGTACTCGTCGTCTGCCCGCCGCCGTTCGGCGGGCACGACCTCGAGGCGTCGTTTCGCGCCGAGCTCGACTGCGACGTGATCGTCGCGCCGCCGTACCCGATAGTGAACGGCGACGTCGAGCATCTCGACGCGGCGGGACACGCCATGCTCGCCGAGTCTGTCGCGCAACGCGTGCGATGAGACGATTCCGCTCCGAGCGGACGATCGGTCTCTCCGACGTCGACAGAGAAGGACGGCTGCGGCTCGACGTCGTCGCCCGGTATCTCCAGGACGTCGCGAGCGAGGACGTCACCGATGTCGGTCGCCCGCCGAGCCGGCACTTCTGGGTCGTGCGACGCACGGAGCTCGAGGTCGTCTCGCCATTCCGCGACGACCTGCGAGTCGAGCTCGAGACGTGGGCCAGCGGCATCGCGCCGACCGCGGCGGCCCGCCGCTACACGCTGCGCGGCGACCAAGGCGGCCACGTCGAGGCGGAGAGCATCTGGATCCATCTCGACCGCGACCTGCGGCCGCTTCGCCTGGACGAGGGCTTCCTCGAGATCTACGGCCCGTCTGCGGAGGGCCGACGGGCAGTGACGCGCCTCACGCTGCCGCCGCCGACCGTCGAGCCCGAGCGCGAGTGGCCCCTTCGCGTCGTCGACGTCGACCGGCTGGGGCACGTCAACAACGCGGCGTACTGGGCAACGGTCGAGGAGGTGTGGTCGGGACGGCTGGGCGGACCGCTCCGCGCAGTGATGGAGTACCGCAAGCCGATCGATCTCGACGAACGCGTCGAGCTCGCGCACGACGGCGATCATCTGTGGCTCGTCGTGGGCGGCGAGGTGCGCGCGGCGGCGATACTCCACGTCGCATGAACGTGAATCGTCTCCGTTACGAGCTGATCGCCGTGCTCGTCGTCGCCGCAGTCGTCAGCGCGGTCGGGACCGAGCTGCACAACGGCTTCATCGGCTGGGTCGGCTTCGCAGTGTTCTTGTGCGGGATCGCGCTGTACCTACGCTGGCGCCGCGCGGCCCTCGCAGAGCGCCGTGGTAGAGTTTTCGACCGAGAGGCGAAAACCGGTGAGACTGGCCCTCGCTCAGATCAATAGCGTCGTCGGCGACATCGACGGGAACGCCGCCCGCATCGTCGAGTGGCTCGAGCGTGCCCGTGCTGAGAACGCCGATCTCGTCCTCTTCCCGGAGCTCTGCGTCACCGGCTACCCGCCGGAGGATCTGCTGCTCCGGCCCAGTTTCGTGCGCGCGGCGCGTCGCGCAGTCGAGGGAATCGCGGAGGCGACGCGCGGCATCACCGCGCTCGTCGGCGCGCCGCTCTTCGACGCAGAGCTCTTCAACGCGTGCTTCGTCCTGGCAGACGGCGAGGTGCGCCACGTCTACCGCAAGCACCATCTTCCGAACTACGGGGTCTTCGACGAAGCGCGGTACTTCGAGCCGGGCGACGACCGTGTCCTGATCGAGATTGCAGGCACGACGGTCGGCCTGACCGTGTGCGAGGACATCTGGATCTCCGGGCCGCCCGCGTCGGAGCTCGGCGCCGCCGGCGCGGAGCTCGTGGCCAACATCTCGGCGTCGCCGTTCCACGTCGGGAAGGACCGCGAGCGCGAAGACATCGTGCGCCGGTCGGCTGCCGAAAACAGCTGCACGGTCGCCCTCTGCAATGCCGTCGGCGGCCAGGACGAGCTCGTCTTCGACGGCCATTCCGTCGTCGTCTCCGCCGACGGCGACGTGCTCGCACGCGCGGCGGGATTCGAGGAGGAGCTGCTCCTCGTCGATCTTCCCGGCGGTCCCGGTCGAATCGCGCCTCGCCTTGAGGAGCTCGAGCAGATGCGCCTTGCACTCGAGCTCGGGCTGCACGACTACGTCGTCAAGAACGGGTTTGTCGACGTCGTCATCGGAGTCTCCGGCGGAATCGACTCCGCGCTCACGGCAGCCCTGTGCGTCGAGGCACTCGGGCCGGAGCACGTGCATGGCGTGTCGATGCCGTCGCGCTACTCGTCGGAGGGGACGCGCGGCGACGCGCAACGGCTCGCGGACTCACTTGGCATCGACTTCCGCGAGATCGCGATCGAGCCGATCGTCGACGCGTACGACGAGGCGCTCCGCGAGCACTTCGCCGGCCGCAACAGCGACCTCACCGAGGAGAACCTGCAGGCGCGCATCCGCGGCACGATGCTGATGGCGCTCTCGAACAAGTTCGGGTGGCTGGTGATCGCAACCGGCAACAAGTCGGAGCTGTCGGTCGGCTACTCGACGCTGTACGGCGACCTCGCGGGCGGCTTCGCGCTGATCAAGGACGTCTACAAGACCGACGTGTTCCGGCTCTCGAAGTGGCTGAACGAGCGGGCGGGCCGCGATCTGATCTCCGCGTCGATCATCGAGCGCGCGCCGAGTGCCGAGCTGCGCGCCGACCAGCTCGACGAGGACTCGCTGCCGCCCTACCCGAAGCTCGACCGCGTGCTCGAGGCGTACGTCGAGCTCGACCGCTCGCGCGAGGAGCTCTTGCAAGACGGCTTCGACCCGGAGGTTGTCGACCGAGCGCTCGCGATGATCGACCGCGCCGAGTACAAGCGCCGCCAGGCCCCGCCCGGCGTGAAGCTCCGGCCGAAGGCGTTCGGGCGCGACCGGCGCACGCCGATCACCAATCGCTGGCCCGGCTAGCTCACGAGCCGCGCGAGCACGACGCCGAGGATCGGCAGCAGCATCGTCAGCGAGTAGCTGAGCCAGCCGACGACGACGAGGCGAGGGCGCGTGACCTGTTCGCGATCCTCGCGGATCTCTGCCTGCAGGCGCGGGCCGAGCACGAAGTTGTGCTGGTACGAGACGACGAGCAGGAGCAGAAACGCGAGCGCTTTCACACCGAGCACGATCTGGAACGACGCCGTGTGACGCCAATCCTGCGCGGCGAGCGCGAGGCCCGTCACGGCCGCGACGAGCAGCGCGCCGTAGCCGATCGGCCGCCAGCGCAGGCCGAGCTCGCGCATCGCGCGGCCGCGCGGCTCGCCCTCGAGGGTGCGAATCGCCGGCACGCCGACGAAGACGAGTGCCGTCGAGCCGCCGAACCAGATGCCGGCGGAAAGCAGGTGGACGGCGACGAGGACGGCGGTCACTGCGTCAGGATCGTACGCACGCGCTCTACGAAGTCGGGCGGGGCGAACTGCGCGTCCGACGCCTCGAGCTCCGCGAGCGTCCACCAGCGCACGTCGGCGACACCCTCCGCTTCGAGGTCGACGTTCGCCTGCGGCTCGTGCGCGTCAACGCGCACGAGGTACGTCCGGTTGACCTGCCGATAGAGCGTGCTGAGCCAGGGGAACTGCCCGATGTGCTCGAAGAGGAACGGCCCGAGCTCGTACGTGCGCAGCCCGATCTCCTCGTGCAGCTCGCGGGCGAGGGCCTCTTCGACGCTCTCGCCGGGGTCGATGCCGCCGCCCGCCGTGCCCCACCAGGTCTCCGAGCCGACGTGGCGGCGGAACTCGACGAGCAGCACGCGATCGTCAGCGTCGACGACGAGCGCACGCACCGCCTCGCGCGGCGTCGGCTCGAGCCAGTCGCGAAGCTCGCGGAACCAGCGCAGCCGGTCCTCGTAGGGCACCGCAGCATTCGCCGGCGACGTCGACGGCAGGACGAAGAGCCCGGTCCCGCCGATCGAGCGGAGCTGCGGCCCGAGCTCGGCGCGCTCCGCGTAGAGGCCCCGGTACGCCTCCTTCCCGACGAACGCAACAGCGCGCGGCGCGACGGCACGGATGCGCGCCTCGAACACGTCGCGGTCGAAGTCGCCGCGGCGCAGGTCGCCCGAGCCGGGCGTCGTGCGGTACGCCGCGTTCGTGACCCCGTAGCCGAGCTCGAGCAGCTCGAACTGCTCCTGTGGATCGAAGAGGCGCGGCGTGAAGCCCGCGTCGTGCAGGAGGCGCCAGAAGTCATTGCGCGGATTCGCAAAGTGTGCGGCCGCAGCGGCGGAGACGCGGCCCGGGTTGATCCCGCAGAAGACGCAGGCGAGACCGGGCGCGAGAACGTCGGGGACGGAGCTGGCGCTACTTGTGTTTGCCACGAGGCTTGCAGCGTGGCACGCGCTGCGTCCACGTGGCGGTGCACACCCACGAGCTCGGCAGCGGCGGCGCCGGGCGCCTGCTTGCGTTCACCGTCGGCGCGCGCCGCGCGTTCCAGGTGCGGCAGGTGCGCGTCATGCCGCCTCCGCCTCCGGGCCGTGAGCGTCGAGCCGCTCCTCGAAGAGCTCGCGCAGCAGCTCGCCACGAGCCGGCTCGCTCGCCGCGCGCCGTGTCGGACGCCGCACCACGCTCACGCGTTCGTCGCTGTGCCCGCCGTAGCAGCGGGCGTAGCACTCTGCTTCGGAAAGGGTCCTGAGCCTCATGGGACCGAACCCTAGGACCCGGTCCGGACGGATAGCGTTCGCCGCGTGGCCCAGACCCTGACGACGGTCGAGTCGGTGCGCGCGCGCTTCAGTGCGCTGCGGCAGCCGCTCGCGTTCTTCGACGGGCCGGGCGGCACACAGGTTCCCGATTCCGTGATCGACGCGATCGCCGGCTACCTGCGCGAGTCGAACGCGAACGTCGGCGGCGCGTTTGCGAGCTCACGCCGCTCGGACGCGCTCGTCACGACCGCACACGCGACCGCGGCAGAGTTCCTCAACGCGACCGTCGACGAGGTCGCGTTCGGCGCGAACATGACGACGCTCAACTTCGCGCTCTCGCGCGCCGCGTCGCGGGAGTGGCAGGCCGGCGACGAGATCGTCTGCACGCGGCTCGACCACGACGGCAACGTCTCGCCGTGGCTGGAGATCGCGCACGACAAGGGACTCACCGTGCGCTTCGCCGACGTGGACGACGAGTGCCGCCTCGATGTCGACCAGCTGCGCTCGCTGCTCGGCGAGCGTACGCGCGTCGTCGCGTTCCCGTGGGCGTCGAACGCAGTCGGCACCGTCACGCCCGTCGCGGAGATCACCGCGCTCGCGCGCGAAGCGGGTGCGCTCGCGTGGGTCGATGCGGTGCACTACGGACCGCACGGCCCGATCGACGTGCAGGCGGCAGGCGCCGACGTGCTGCTCTGCTCGCCGTACAAGTTCTACGGGCCGCATCTCGGGCTCGCGTTCGGGCGTCGCGAGCTGCTCGAGTCATGGCGCCCGTACAAGGTGCGCCCCGCCGACCCGTTTCCCGTCGGCCACCGCTACGAGACCGGCACGCTCGCACACGAGCTGCTCGCGGGCTTCGTCGCCGCGGTCGAGTACCTGGAGGACGTCGGCTGGGAGTTCGTCGCGACGCAGGAGCGCGAGCTCGGCGAGCGGTTCCTCGACGGGCTGCCCGCGAGCTGGCGGCTGCACGGCATCCCGTCGATGGACAGCCGCGTGCCGACCTTCGCGATCACGCACGAAACGCTCACGCCGCAGGAGGCAGCGGCTCGCCTCGGCGAGCGCGGCTTCGCCGTGTGGGACGGCAACTACTACGCGGTCGAGATCATGAAGCGGCTCGGCCTGGACGACGGCGCCGTGCGCGTCGGGATCGTCCACTACAACACCGCGGACGAGGTCGATCGGCTCCTAGCGGAGCTGGCGCAGCTCGATCAGGCCTGACCGACGGGCTCTCCCTCGACGAGGAGCGCGACCTCGATGTTCCCGCGCGTCGCGTTCGAGTACGGGCAGCGCTTGTCGGCGCGCCGCATCAGGTCCTCGGCGTCGGCACGGGAGAGGCCGGGCGCCGTCAGGTCGAGCGACACCTGGAGCCCGAAGCCGCCTTCGGCGAGCGGCCCGATGCCGACCGTCGACACGATGCGCGAGTCGGTGGCGTCGAGCTCGCGGCCGCGCGCCACGCCGAGCAGCGCCGACTGGAAACACGCACCGAAACCGGCTGCGAAGAGCTGCTCGGGGTTGGTCCCCGGCCCGCCGTCGCCCTCCATCTCCTTCGGTACCGACAGCTCGAGGTCGAGCCTGCCGTCGTTGGTGCGCGCGTGCCCTGTGCGGCCGCCTTCGACCACGGCCTCCGCGGTGTACAGAACCTTCTTCAACTGCGCCGCCATCTGAGATCCCTCCCCGAGCGTCGAATGACCTGCCTCTCCAGGTCAACGTGCCGAGCGGTCGAGAAATTCAGTCGCCCGGGTAGGCGGAGCCCGCAGCCTCCGCCCACTTCGAGCCGGGAGCGCGCCTGATCGGGTCGGGATCGATCCCGCGGGCCTCCGCAACAGCGAGCGTCAGCAGCTGGAAGCGCACGACGTCGACGACCGGATGCTGCGTCGGCACGAGCTCGACCGGGCAGCCGAGCACCTCGAGCGCCGCGACGACGTCGGCTGCGCGCGCGGCCGCGCGGCCCTCACCTTCGAGGACGTACGCGCGCACCGACTCGTCGACGGCCGCGAGGTGCCCGTGCAGAATCGTTTCCGTCCCGTACGCGGTCGCGTCGACCCACGCGCCTTCGCGGAGCTTGAGCGCCGCCTCCTGCGCGGTCGGCCAGTCGCGGCCCGCGCCGACGATCAGGACGCGCTGCTCGTCGAAGGGTGCGACGTCCTGCGCGAGCGCCGCCTCGACCAGCCCGGGCAGCTCGCCGATCTCC
This sequence comes from Gaiellaceae bacterium, assembly GCA_036268235.1. Taxonomy (GTDB): domain Bacteria; phylum Actinomycetota; class Thermoleophilia; order Gaiellales; family Gaiellaceae; genus PALSA-600. Next base: position 3,147 of record DATAUN010000262.1, on the reverse strand, counting down.
TCGCCGTGCAGCGCCTGGATCGCCGCGACCGCGCACGTGTAGCTCGCGGTGTGGCACCAGGACCGCTCGATCATCGGCGTGCAGACGACCACCTCGTCGACGAGCTCCGCGAGCGGCGAGTCGGGGCGGCCGGTCACGAGCCAGACGTCACCGCCGAACGCGCGCTCCGCCTCGATCGTCAGTGCGGTGTCGCCCTCGTGCGAGACGCAGACCATGATGTCCGCGCGCGGCGGGTCGAGCACCGCCTCGAGCGCCTGCACCGCGAAGCCGCCCGTCTGCGCCGCGTGGAACGAGGTACCGCAGCCGGTGTGCACCACCGTCGCGTCCTCGGGCAGGCGCAGGTGGGTCGGCACGCGCCGCAGCCAGTCGGGCTGCGACTCCACCGCACGTCTCATCTCGCCGGGCACAGACACGTCTATACCATCGCCGCGGTGCCGGTTCGCGCCTTCCTGTTCGATTTCGACGGGCTCATCCTCGACACCGAGACCGCGTCGCGGGCCGGTTGGGAGTGGCTCTACCGCCAGCTCGGGCACGAGCTTCCGCCCGAGAAGTGGGCGCTGATGGTCGGGACCGTCGACGGCTGGGACATCTGGGGAAACCTCGAGCAGCTGCACGGCGAGCCGCTCGACCGCGAAACGCTGAACGAGCGCCGTTACGCGCACGAGCTCTCGATCCTGGAGGCGGAGGAGCTTCGTCCCGGCATCGCCGAGTACCTCGAGGCGGCGGAGCGGCTCGGGCTGAAGCGCGCGATCGTCTCGAGCGCCTCGCGGCACTGGATCGACATGCATCTCGAGCGGCTCGAGCGGGCGATCGGCTGGGACGCGATCGTCACCGCCGACCACGACGCGGAGCGCGCGAAGCCGCGGCCGACGCTCTACCTGGAAGCGCTCGACGAGCTCGGCGTCGCTCCCGACGAGGCGGTCGCCTTCGAGGACTCACCGAACGGCGCGACAGCGGCCAGGGCCGCCGGGATCTACGTCGTCGGCATCCCGAACGCGGTCACGAAGGACCTCGGGCTCGCCGACGCGGCCGACATCGTCCTCGACTCGCTGGCAGATCTGCCGCCAGACGAGCTCGTGTCTCTACTCTCCGAAGGGGAACGCATCACATGAGCGTCTACGAGCGTCACACCCTGTCGAACGGCCTGCGCGTCCTCACCGCGCCGCTCGACCACGCGCAGTCGGTTGCCTGCTACGTGATGCTGGCCGCAGGCTCGCGCTACGAGCAGGAGTCGAACCGCGGCATCGCGCACTTCTCGGAGCACATGTTCTTCAAGGGGACGGAGCGGAGGCCGACAGCGCGCGACATCGCGATGGAGGTCGATTCGATCGGCGGCGAGTTCAACGCGTTCACCTCGAAGGAGTACACCGGCTACTACATCCGCTGCGCTGCCGCGCAGCGCGACCAGGCGTTCGACGTGCTCGTCGACATGCTGCGCAACTCGAAGTTCGATGCGGGCGAGCTCGAGCGCGAGAAGGGCGTGATCGTCGAAGAGATGAACATGTACTTCGACACGCCGCGCGACTACGTCGGTGCGGTGTACGAGGAGCTCCTGTTCGGCTCGAACCCGCTCGGCTGGGAGACGCTCGGGACGAAGGAGACGATCCTCGCCGCGACGCGCGAGACGTTCCTCGACTACATCGGCACGTGGTACACGCCCGAGCGCATGGTCGTCGGCGTGGCGGGCGCGGTCGGAGACGACGTCCTGCCGATGCTCGAGGGGCTGCTCGGCGACGTAACGGGGACGAGCCCCGGCGGGCCGGCGCCGGCGACGGTCGAGCGCACGCGCGAGCCGCGCGTTCGGATTCATCGCAAGGACTCCGATCAGGCAAACGTCGCGCTCGGGCTCCCGTCGTACCCGCTCGGGCATCCGGACCGGTTCGCGCTGCAGCTCCTCGGCACGGTGCTCGGTACCGGCATGTCGTCGCGGCTCTTCCTCGAGGTGCGCGAGCGGCGCGGCCTCGCCTACTACGTGTTCGCGTTCAACAACTCGTTCACGGATTCGGGGACGCTGTACGCGCAGGCCGGTGTCGACCTGAAGCGCGCCGAAGAGGCGGTCGGCGTGATCGCGACGGAGTTCAAGAAGCTCGCCGACGAGCCTGTCCCGGCGGCCGAGCTCGAGAAGGCGCGCGCGCTCGCGAAGGGACGCTTCGTCCTGGCCACGGAGAGCCCGAACGGGTTGATCATGTACGGCCTGCGGCGCGAGGTGCTCGAGGGCCGCGCGGCCGAGCCGGAGGAGATCCTCGCGGGCCTCGACGCGGTCACGATCGAGGACGTGCAGCGCGTCGCGCAGGACGTGATCGGCGGCAGCGGCCTGCGCTGCGCCGTCATCGGCCCGTTCGACGACGCGGACGCCTTCAAGAAGCTGCTGTAGCTCACGATCTCCTTCGGCCACGGCCGTGCAGGGCACGTCCCGTTGCCAAACCAGAGCAACAAAAGTGTGACTTGTTGTCCACAGGACGCCGCGACGAGCCGAGGCGACGAGCGCATTCCTTCACAGAGCCATGACTGGTCGAGACTCGTCTCGTCGCCAAACCACGGTTAGCGAAGTGTAAGGGCGGCTCGCCGGAGGAGCTGCCACACGACGGCGGCGAGGGCGCCGATGAAGACGAGCGCCACCGCCCAGAACGCGAGCTCGTCCCAGCGGTAGTGGCTCAGGATTACGGCGCGGATCGCGACGCCGAGCGTCACGCCGCCGAGCCACGTCGGGATGAATCGCCTCGTGCGCCACGCGACCGCGAGCCACGCGCCGACGAAGGGGAGCGTGTCCGCGGCGTAACCGCCCAGCGTCACGCCGCCGTGATGCGACAGCTGCCCGATCGTCGCGAAGACGACGATCGCGACGACGCCCGCGAGCGCGAGGCGCATCACCGCCAGAAGCTGCGCGCGCCGTCGAAGTCGCTCGTCCGCACCGGCACGATGCGCACCTCGCTGCGCGAGTTCGGCGCCTCGATCATCTCGCCGTGACCGATGTACATCGCGACGTGCCCGACGACGGGATGCTCATAGAAGAGCAGGTCGCCGGGCTGCAGCCGAGACATCGCGACCGGCTTCCCGGCCGCGAACTGCGCATCGGCGTCGCGCGGGATCGTGATCCCGTGCGCGCGGTAGACCGCCCAGGTGAGCCCGGAGCAGTCGTAGCCCCAC
>DATAUN010000261.1:0-9195 GCA_036268235.1 Gaiellaceae bacterium | reverse complement strand
GACGAGATCGAGGCGGAGGACGCCGTCTCGCTCCCGAACAAAGAAGTGATGTCGCTGCTCGACGTCAACGCGAACGTCGATCTCGGCCTAGACCTCGCCGCGCCGGTCGACCTGGCGGCGGCTGCCAACCTGAACGTCGCCGCTCCGATCGAAGCCGGCGCGTCCGCCAACCTGCTCAGCCCCGGCGCGGAAGCGGTCGGCGCCGCCGAGCAGCACGGCACGATCGACCAGAGCATCAGCGGGAGCGCCGACGCGACCGCGCCGCAGCACGCCTCCATCGACCAGACGACCGGCACGGCCGGTACGACCGGCGCCGCCGACGGCACGGGCGCGACGCCCGCCCCGGCCGCGGCCGCGAGCGACGCAACGACCAGCGCACCGACCGACCCGGCCACAGCCGCGGCACCGGCACCGGCGAGCACGGTCGAAGGCGCACCCCCGACCGCCGGCGCCGTCGAGAGCGCAACGGGCGACGCAGGGAGCGCGGCCGCCGGTGCAGTCGACGGCGCGACAAGCGCTGCGACCGGTGCGGCCGACGGCGCGACGGGCGCTGCGACCGGCGCCGTCGACAGCACGACGGGCTCGGTCGACTCGCTGCTGAACGGCGGCAGCCTGCTCGATGCGAACGTCAACCTGCACGCGAACGCCGATCTCACGGCACCGATCGACGGCGCGGTGGCCGCGAATGCGAACGTCGCCGCCCCGGTCGATGCCGCGGTCGCCGCGAACATCGGCTCGCAGGGCGCGGTCTCCGAGGCGCTCGCGCCGCAGGAGGTCGACATCTCGCAGAACCTCGACAACGTCTCGGCCGACGCAACGGCCACGCAGGACGCGGACGTCTCGCAGAAGTAACGCCTGAATGACGGCGACCGCCAAGCCTTCCGCCCCGACGGTCGAGGCGCAGCCACCGGCTGCCCTCGACCGCGCGGACGGCGTCGAGCTGCTCGGCGACGTCCACGGCTCCGGGTACAAGGAGGGCGCGGCGCTGGTCCGGCGCGGCGACGGCCAGATGGTGCAGCTCGGGCCGCTGATGTACGCGCTGCTCGAGACGATCGACGGTCGTCGCAGCATCGACGACCTCGCGGCGGAGCTGTCCGCGCGGACACAGCGCGACTTCGACACGGAGCACGTGGTGCGGCTCGCCGAGAAGCTCGCCGCCCAGGGGCTGCTCGCCGGGACGGAGCAGCATGCGCCGCCGCGGCGCAACCCGCTGCTCGCGTTGCGCTTCAAGGTGCTCGTCACGAACCCGAAGGTGACGCGATGGCTGACGGTGCCGTTCACCGTGCTCTTCCGGCCGTTCGTGCTCTGGCCGGTCGTCGCGTGCTTCGTCGCGGTGTTCTGGTTCGTCCTCTTCCGCAAGGGCATCTCGTCGGCGACGAGCGATGCGTTCCATCGCCCGACGCTGCTGCTCCTCGTCTTCGCGCTCGCCGTCGTGTCGGCCGGGTTTCACGAGCTCGGCCACGCCGCCGCGTGCCGCTACGGCGGAGCAACGCCGGCCGGGATGGGGATGGGCCTCTACATGGTGTGGCCGGCGTTCTACACGGACGTCACCGATGCCTACCGGCTCCCGCGCCGCGACCGGCTGCGCGTCGACCTCGGCGGCCTCTACTTCAACGCGATCGTCGCCGTGGGGACGATGGCCGCCTGGCTCGTCTGGCACGTCGACGCGCTGCTGCTGCTCGTTGCCCTGCAGTTCCTGATCATGGTCAAGAACCTCTCGCCGGTGATCCGCTCCGACGGGTACCACATCCTCGCCGACGCCACCGGAGTCCCCGACCTCTACGCGCACATCGTCCCGACGCTGCGCCGGCTCATCCCCGGGCACCGCACGGAGCCGTCGGCGCTCGGAGGCCGGGCGCGCCTGCTCGTCACGCTCTGGGTGCTGATCGTCGTGCCGGTGCTGCTGAGCATGATGCTCGGCGCCGTCCTGCTACTGCCGCGGCTCGCGACGAGCGCCTGGGACAGCGGCCGGCAGATCGCGGTCGTGCTTCCGCACGATGCCGCACACGGGCACGTGATCGCGCTGCTCGTGTCGCTCCTCCGGCTCGTTGCGCTCGTCCTGCCGGTGCTCGGGAGCGTGCTCGTCGCGCAGCGGCTGCTCCGGGGTGGTACGCGCAGGGCGAATGCGTGGAGCGCCGGCCGGCCGGTCCGCCGCGCCGGCGTGATCGGCGCCGCCGCGCTCGCGGCGTGCGGCGCGGCCTGGGCGTGGTGGCCCGCCGGGCAGTACCAGCCGGTGAGCGCGGCCTCGGCCGGCACGATCGCGAGCTTCGGGCAGCTGCTCGCGACGCCCACCGCCGCCGTGCGCCCGCCGGCGCAGCCCGCTTCTCGGCTCGCGCCCGGGAAGCACCTGGCGGTCGCGATGATCCCGGTCGGCGGCGCGACGAAGGAGCACCCGGCGCTCTTCGTCATCCCGGGTGCGCACGGAAAGAAGGCGATCGCCATCCTCAGCGACTCGGCGCCGGACCCGAGCACCGCGCCGACGTTCGACCCGACCGGCGGGACGACGAGCGCACAGACGTCGGCGCCGAGCACCGGCACACCCGCGACGCCCACGACTTCCACGAGCTCCGCGACCGCGTTCCCGTTCACGCTGCCGTCGCCGCCCGGGCCGGGAGACTCCCAGGCGCTCGCGGTCGGAACAAAGGACGGCGGCGTCACCTACGACGTTGCGTACTCGCTCGTGACGGTGCGCAACGGCGCGCCGGTGACGAACACGAACAGCGCGTTTGCGCTCGCGAGCTGCAACGCGTGCACGACCGTCGCCGTGTCGTTCCAGATCGTGCTGATCATCGGCGAGAGCAAGGACATCGCTCCGATCAATGCCGCGGTCGCCGGAAACGCCAACTGCCCGGCCTGCATGACAACCGCGATCGCCGAGCAGATCGTCGTCACGCTCGTGCGCGAGCCGTCGCAGCAGCTCGTGAACGAGCTCGAGGCGCAGCTGAAGCAGTTGAACGCGCTCTCGGCGCTCGGCGCGAACGGCACGCCGGCTGCTGTCGCGGCAGACGTCGCGGACGTGCAGCAGCAGGTCGTGAGCGAGCTGAACTCGAGCGGACTGCTTGCACATCCGATCTCGACGACGAGTGCACCGACCGCCACGGCGACAACGACGTCCGCGTCATCGACGACGCCGACAACGACCTCACAGGGCTCGACGACGCCTCCGGCGACGACGACCTCTCCGTCGACGACTGCGACGACGCCGACCACGACCGCACCGACGACAACCGACGAGCAGACCACACCGACCACGACCGAGGACGAGACCACGACGTCGTCGACAACCACCGACGACACCTCGACCGCGGCGACGACGACCACGTCGTCGTCCGGCTAGGCGCTACTACTTCTTGATCTTGGCGAGCTTGGGCGAGCCCTTGACGCCCTGCGTCACCGTCTGGACGGTGCCGGTGTTGTCCAGGATCGCGGCAACCACGTGCTTCGACGTCGTCTCGCTCGTGATGATGTAGAGCGCGCCGGGATCGGTGACGCCGCTCACCTTCGCGGTCTTCGTCACGTACATGCCGGCCGTCTGAAGCGCCTTCGTCAGCACCGCCACGCTCGGGAGGGCTCCCTTCGTCACGTGCTGCGTCGCCGTCTGAGACACGGCCTGCAGCACTGCGCTCGCCTGGGATTCCTGCTGCGTCTTCTCGATCGCGTTCTTGACGCCGGGGCGGAAGTAGACGACGGCCTGCGCGCTCTGGTCCGACATCTCGGCGATGCACAGGTCGGGCTTGTTGGCGAGCGCATGCGAGAGCGTTGCCGTGCTCGAGGCGTTCTGCTGCGGCCACGTGATGAGCGTCGCCGCGTACCAGACCACGGTCGGCGCAGGCTCGGCGGTCGCGGTCGCAAGCTGGCGATAGTCGTCGGTGCACGCGATCTGCGCGGCGCCGCCGCCGGTACCGGTCGAGCTGGCTGCCGACCGCTTCACGGTCACCGCGTCGCCGGCGACGGTGATCGTCAGCCCGGACGTCGCATCGGTGGCCGAGACGGCCTTCGCGCCGCTGCCACCGCACGCGGCGGCGCCGAGGACGAGCACGAAGCTTGCGGAGACGAGAGCGATCGCGCGTGAAGCCTGCCGGTGCACGCGCAACAAGGTACCTGGCGCGCGCACCTACCGTGTTTTGTGGCGAATGCCACACTCCGGACGCCCTCGCAACGCTGCGCTAGTCGACGGGTGCGACGCGCCGCCGGCGGTGCGAGTCGTCGCGCCCGAGAGGCGCATCCGCGTCCGAGCCGAGATCGTCCTGGATCTCCTCGAGCGACCGGTCCTTCGTCTCCGGGACGATCGTCGAGAAGAAGACGACAGCGCAGACGCCGAAGAATGCGTACAGCCAGAACGTGCCGGACTTCGTGATCCACCCCGTCAGCGACAGGAACGTGTACGAGATCAGGAAGTTGAAGCCCCAGTTGAACATCGTGCAGACCGCCATCGCCGGCCCGCGCATCTGGAGCGGGAAGATCTCCGAGATCATCAGCCAGAACACCGGCCCGAGGCCGATCGCGAAGCCGAAGATGTAGAAGAGCAGGCACGCGAGCGCGAGCCAGCCGACCGAGTGCTGCAGTGACGGGGAAGCGAAGAAGATGCCCAGGCCGACGAGGGCGATCGTGAGGCACGTCGTGCCGGCCAGCAGGAAGAAGCGACGGCCGAGCCGGTCGAGCAACAAGATCGCGACGATCGTGAAGACGACGTTCGTCAGCCCGATGTAGACGCTCTCGGTGAGCGCGCCGGTGTTCTGCTGGCCGGCCATCTTGAGGATCGTCGGTGCGTAGTAGATGACGGTGTTGATGCCGACGATCTGCTGGAAGACGGCGAGGCCGATGCCGACGATCATCATGCGGCGGAGGCTCTTGCCGACGAGCTCGCGGAGCGAGACCTCCTGCCCGGCGACTTCCTTGATCTCGCGGATCTCCTCGTCGACGTCGTCTTCCTCGAACCGGTAGCGCTCGAGCACCTTGCGCGCGTCGTCGTCGCGACCTTCCTGCACGAGCCAGCGCGGCGAGAACGGCATGAAGAACATCCCGATCGCGAGCGCGGCGCCCGGGATGACGGCGACGGCAAACATCCAGCGCCAGTTGTCGGGTAGCGGCGCGAACGCCCAGTCGATGATGTACGCCGAGAAGATCCCGAGCGTGACCATCAGCTGGTTGAAGCTGACGACTCCGCCCCGGATGCGCTTCGGGACGAGCTCGGCGATGTACATCGGCGACACGAACGACGCGGTGCCGACGCTGAGACCGAGCACGAACCGCGACGCGAGAATCTCCGTGTAGTTCTGCGAGAGCGCGCACGCAATTGCGCCGATGACGTAGACGCAGCCCGAGCAGATCTTCGTGCGGCGCCGGCTGATCTGGTCGGCGAGCCAGCCGGAGATCGCCGCGCCGGCGATCGCGCCCAGCAGCAGGATCGCAACGGTCAGCTCCTGCTCGCCATGCGTGTGCAGGTTGAGATCCTTCTGCATGAACAGCATGGCGCCGCCGATGACGCCCGTGTCGTAGCCGAAGAGAAAACCGCCGATCGCGGCGATGATCGCCACGCCGAGAATGCGGCGGTTGCGGATCGCCTCGCGCACGAATCCACGGTCTTCGCTCACGCTTGGTGAACGTGGATCGCCGGAATTTGGATTCGCTGCGCTAGACGACGTTCTGCTCGACGCGCGCGGCACCGCGCGCGAACCGCTCGACTGCGAATTGCGACAGGTCGAACGCCGGCGCCACTCCAAGCGCGAGCTGCGCGAGATGCTCGCCGACGACCGGCCCCTGCTGAAAGCCGTGCCCCGAGAACCCGGTCGCGTAGACGAGCCCGCCCGGATCGACGGCGCGGCCAACGAGCGCGTTGTGGTCGGGGCTCATCTCGTACCAGCCCCACCAGCTCGAGCGCACGCCGAGCGACTCGAGTGCGGGCAGCCGTCGCGTCGCCGCCGGCGCGAGCTCCTCGAGCGTCTGCTCGCGGCCGCCGAAGGCGAGCCCGCCGCTCTCGCGGTGGAAGTAGAAGCCACTTTGGAAATCAATGGTCAGCGGCAGCTCGCGGGGGAACTCCGGCGCGTCCTCGGTGAAGAACATGAAGCGGCGCTCGCGCTCGACCGGCAGGTCGTGCAGCTCGCGCGACCAGACACCTGCCGCGAGGACGACCGTGTCCGTCGCGATCGTTCCCTTGGCGGTCTCCACGCCCGTCACGCGACCCTTGTCCGAGACGATGCGCGTGGCGGCACAGGACTGCTCGACGTGCGCGCCGCGCGCGGCGGCGCGCCGCACGTACGCCTGCACGACGAGATCGGGCGTGACGTACCCCGCCCGCTCGTTGAACGCCGCCGCGACGATTCCCTCGGTGTCGAGCTGGGGCACGATCGCGCGCGCCTCGTCCGGCGAGAGCATCTGCGCTCCCGGCGTGGCGGCAAAGCGCGCAGCATCGGAGTCGTCTGCGAGCAGGAAGAGGTAGCCATAGAGCTTCAGGTCGATCTCGTCGCCGAGCGCCTCCAGCCGGCGGATCGACTCCTCGCAGATCGCGACGTTGAGCTCGTCCGAGAAGAGCGTGCGCACGCCGCCCGCGCAGTGGCCGGTCGAGCCGGACGCGAGCGTGTCGCGCTCGACAAGCACGGGGCGCTCGCAGCCGAGCTCGGTGAGGTAATGCAGCGTCGCGGCGCCCATGACGCCGCCGCCGATCACCACCACGTCGCTCCGCTCGGGCAGCACGTGTTTCATTGTCGCGGATGAGCGACGAGCGCAAAGGCCGTCTCTTCGTCGCGCTCGCTGCGATCGCGTGGTCGACCGCGGGGCTGCTGCAGCGCGAGCTGTCGGTCTCCACGGCGACGCAGGTCGGCGGCCGCGCGCTCTTCGCGTCCGCCGGGCTCCTCGCCTACGTCGCCGTCACGGAGCGCCGCGGGACGTTCCGCGCGTTCCGCGCGATCGGCGTCGGCGGGCTCGGCCTCGCCGCCTGTGCGGCCGTCTCGTCCGCCGCGTTCCTGGTCGCGCTCAACCACGCATCCGTGGCCAACGTGCTCTTCTGGCAGGCGCTCGCGCCGATCTTCGCCGCGGTGGCCGGGACCGCGCTCGGCGACCCCGTCTCGCGGCGCACATGGCTCGCGATGGCGATTGCCGTCAGCGGCGTCGCCGTCATGGCCGGAGGCCCGGGCCACGCCTCGCTCGGCGGGCAGGCGCTCTCGTTCTTCGTGTCCGTCTCGTTCGCGGGCGTGATCGTGATCGCCCGCCACCGTCGTGAAGTCTCGATGGCGCCCGCGATGTGCCTGTCGCAGCTGCTCGTGCTCGTGTGCGCTCTCCCGTTCGCCTCGATCGCGCACGTCGGCCCGCTCGACACGACGCTGCTCGCGCTGCTCGGGGTGACGCAGATCGGCCTCGGCTTCGTCTTCCTGACGATCGGCAGCAGGCTGATCCCCGCCGGCGAGGTGGCGTTGATCACCCTGCTCGAGGTCGTGCTCGGCCCGCTCTGGGTGTGGGTGTTCCTCACCGAGCGGCCGTCGACCGCAACGCTCGTCGGCGGCGCCGTCGTTCTCGCGGCGGTGCTCCTACAAGCTCGCGATCGTGGCGCCGTCGTCGGCGTCCCCGGCGGTCGAAGCGACGAGTGGGTGCCGCTCTAGCTCGTCGCGAACGGCCTTGCGAAGCACACCGGTGCCGCGGCCGTGCACGACCCGCACCTCGCCGAGCCCGGCGAGCGCCGCGTCGTCGACGAGCTTCCGCACCTGCTCGCGCGCCTCGTGGGCCGGGTGGCCGCGCACGTCGAGCTGATCCGAGACGTCCCCTCGCGCTGCGGCGCGCACTTGAACGACCGGCGCGCGTTCTTCCGGAGCACGCTCGCGGGAGGGCCGCAGGCGCGTGAGCGGGATGCGGACGCGCTGGCCCGAGGCGCCGATCACCTCGGCCTCGTCGCCGCGGATCGCCGCGATCGTGCCGCGCACGCCGACGTCGGGCGCCTCGACCGGGTCGCCTGCCGCGAGCGGCGCGGTCACCGGCAGTGGCCCTGAAAGGTCCGAGAGCGCCCGCTCGGCACGTGCCGCCCGCTCCGTCGCCGCGCCGAGCGCGCGGTCCTGATCCGACTCGCGCCGGCCACGGCGCGCGGCGCGCAGCTCCTCACGCAGCGCCGCGAGCTCGGCACGCGCCTCGGCGAGCTCGCGTTCGGTCGCCGCCACGGTGTCGCGGCGCACCTGGCCCGACGACGCTTCGACGCGCTCGAGCGCGCGTGCGAGTTCGGACTCACGCCGCTCGGCGCGACGGGCTGCTTCGTTCGCCTCGCGCCGGCGCTCTTGCGCGTCGCGCTCGGCCGCCTCGGCCTCGGCCAGCAGCTCCGCCGTGCGGAGACGCTCCGGCGCGAGGCGACCGCGAGCGTCCTCCACCACTTCACGGTCGAGCCCGAGCCGCTCGGCGACCCGCAGCGCGTGCGACACGCCGGGGCGCCCGAGCGCGATGCGGTACAGCGGCCGGTCCGACTCGAGATCGAATCCGGTGGCGGCGTTCGCAGCGTCGTCACGCGCGCTCGCCCACTCCTTTGCCTCGGCGTAGTGCGTCGTCACGACCGTGAGCCGGGCCTGCCGCGCGAGCCGCTCGAGCAGCGCCTGCGCGAGCGCCGCGCCCTCCTCGGGATCGGTGCCGGCGGCGACCTCGTCGAGCAGCACAAGCGAGCGCGGCGTCGCCGACTCGAGGATCGCGACGAGCGTGCGCAGGTGCCCGGAGAACGTCGACAGGCTCATCTCGATCGACTGCCGGTCGCCGATGTCGGCGAGCACGTCGTCGAAGACGGGCAGCTCCGCCTCGGCCGCCGGTGGCCGCAACCCCGATTGGTGGAGCAGCGCCGCGAGCCCGAGCGTCTTCAGCGCAACGGTCTTGCCGCCCGTGTTCGGGCCGCTGATCACGACGACACGCAGCTCGCCGAAGTCGAGGTCGATCGGAACGGCCGAGCCGCGGTCGAGCAGCGGGTGCCTGGCACCGGTGAGCCGGACCGCCGCGCCGATCTCGACCTGGGCGCCGCCCCAGCTGCGCGAGAGGGCGCCGCGCGCCAGCGCGAGGTCGATCGCGCCGACCGCCTCGACGAGCGCGCGGAGCTCGGTCGCGCGTGCAGCGACCGCAACCGACAGCTCGCGCAGGATCCGCTCCGTCTCCTCGCGCGCGTCGGCGGCGGCCTCGGCGAGGCGGTTACCGAGCTCGACGACGGCGAGCGGCTCGACAAAGACGGTCTGCCCCGAG
>DATAUN010000260.1:0-5534 GCA_036268235.1 Gaiellaceae bacterium | reverse complement strand
TGTCAGACACTCCTTCGGGATGACGCTGCGCTACCACGCGCTCACCTGATCGTCGCGCCGCCCGGCGCTCCGGTGGATAAATCGTCACAGTTTTTCCTCACACGCCATGTCCCACCGCGCCGTGTCCGGGGTCAGACCCCGTTTCTTCGCGCGGCGGCTCCGGCGGACAAGGTTGAATGTGGACATGGCTGAGGCGCCGCGGATGGTCTTCCTCGGGCTCGGCAAGCACGTGCGCTCCGGCACAGGATGAGCAGCTCTTCTAACCTGCGGCTCGCTGCTCCGGCTGACGCGGGCGCAATCGCAGCGGTGAAGATCGCCTCCTGGCGCTGGGCCTACGCCGGTCTGCTTCCTCACGTACTGCTCGAGGCGCTCGACCCGGCGACCGAGGAAGCGGAGTGGCGCACATACCTCGAGGAGATGCCGCCCGACGACCGCCTGTGGGTCGCGCTCCATCGCGGCATCATCAAGGGGTTCGCGCGCACAGGCCCGGGAGAGGTGCACGGCCTCTACGTCGCGCCGGACTGCCTGCGCGCCGGGCTCGGACGGCGCCTCTTTACACAGGCGGTCGCTGATCTCACCGAGCGTGGCTTTGCGCCCGTGGTGCTCTGGCACTTCGTCGGTAACGACCGCGCGGCGGCGTTCTACGAACGGGCGGGCTTCCCTCTCGACGGAGTGACGCGCCGGAGCGACTTCGGCGTCGACGAGGTGCGGCGAAGTGGACCTGCGGCGTAGCCCGCACGAGGTCGCGCCCGAGCTGATCGGCGCCGAGCACTACGTCGACGGCAGCGGCGGTGTGATCGTCGAGGTCGAGGCCTACGACCACGAGGATCCCGCGGCGCACGGCTACGGCAACCGGCGCACCGAGCGCAACGCGTCGATGTTCCTGCCCGGCGGGCACGCCTACGTGTACCGCTCCTACGGGATCCACTGGTGCCTGAACATCGTCTGTGGAGACGCGGGCGTCTCGGGCGCGGTGCTGCTGCGTGCGCTCGAGCCGACGCGCGGCCTCGACGAGATGCGGACGCGGCGTGGACTCGAGGAGGAGCGGCTGCTCTGCGCGGGCCCGGGCCGGCTGTGCCAGGCGCTCGGTGTGACGCGTGCGCACGACGGCCTTCCGCTCGACGCGCCGCCGTTCGAGCTGCGCGCCCGTACACGCGAGGTGGACATCGTGCGCGGCCCGCGGATCGGGATCTCGAAGGCCGTCGACCTGCCGTGGCGCTACGGTCTCGCCGGCTCGCGCTTCGTCAGCAGGCCGTTCAAGACGACTTGACGGTGAGCACGATCTCCTCGCCGGGTGCCGACGCGGTGCGCGGCGGCTTCGACTGCGCGACCACCTTCCCGCTGGAGCCGCCCTTGACGCTGACGTTCATATGCAGCTTCGCGAGCTTCCGCTCGGCCTTGACGAGCGACAGTCCGATCACGCGCGGGACGACGCCGTGCAGCGACTTCTCCGAGATCAACGTGATCTTGTCGTACGCGGAGGCGGTGCCGCGCTTCGGCGTCTGCCCGACCACGTAGCCGACGCGGTCGCCGGTCTTCGCCGGCTTGTAGACGACAGCCGGCGTCAGCGGCCAGCTCTCGAGCTTCGACTTCGCCGTCGCGAGCGACTTGCCGATCATGTCGGGGATCTCGACCTCGTTCGGCTTGCAGGTCGCGACGCGCGACGGGCCATCGCCGCCGAAGAACTCGAGCGAGTAGGTGTTCTTGCAGACGCCGTTGTCGCGCTCGAGCAGGCCGTTGCGGTTCACGACCGTGACCGGTGCCGCGGAGAGGTACGGCGGGGCGGGGAAGTTCTCCGGCTCTGCCTTGAGGTACGCGAGCGCCTTGGTCATGAACGCCTTCCAAACGAGCGCGGGGTACGTGCCGCCCGCGACCGGCTGCCCGTGGAACTGGTAGGTCATCGGTACCAGCTTGTCCGGGTAGCCGACCCATACCGCGGCGACGAGCTGCGGCGTGAAGCCGACGAACCACGCGTCGCCGTAGTTCTCCGTCGTGCCGGTCTTGCCCGCGACCTCGCGCCCCGGTAGCGCCGCCGCCGTCCCGGTACCGCCCTGGACGACGCCCTGAAGCATCTGGTCGATGATCTCCGACTGCGTCGGCGTCAGGACCTGCCGCGGCACCGGCGCGTTCGTCTCCGCGGTCTTGCCTGCGGAGATCGACTCGACCACGCGCGCCTGGTTTCCGAAGATCGATCCGTCGATGCGCTTGCCGCCGTCTGCGAACGCGGTATAGGCGCGCGCCATGTCGAGCGGCGTGGCGGGCTCCGCGCCGAGCCCGATCGCGAAGTAGCCCTGCAGCGGTGTGAGGATGCCCAGCTGCTTCGCGGTGTCGGCGACCTGCTGCGGCCCGACGATCGCGGTCAACTGCGAGAAGACCGAGTTGTCGGAGACGGCGATCGCCTTCGACAGGTCGATCGGCCCGAGCGCCTCGCCTTCGTAGTTGTTGACGACCCAGAGCCGGCCGCCCGCGTTGATCGTCACCTGTTTCGACGACGTCAGGACGCTCGACGGAGAGATGTTCTCCTTGAGCGCGGTCGCGAGCACGAATGGCTTGAACGCCGAGCCGGGCTGACGCTCGCCCTGCGTCGCGAGGTTGAACTGGTTCTTGTGGTAGTTCGCGCCGCCGACCATCGCAAGCACGGCGCCCGGGTCGTGCTGCGTGTCGATCGCGACGAGCGCCACGGACGGATTGACGCCGTTCGGCGGCAGCACCGACGCGATCGCCTCGCGCGCCATCTTCTGCAGGTTCATGTCGAGCGTCGTCGTGACCTTCAGGCCGCCGCCGAACGCTGTGCTCGTACCGAGCGTGTTGACGAGCTGGTCCTTGACGTAGTTCGCGAAATACGGCGCTGCGACGCCCTCGGTCGAGGGCAGCGACACCTTCGACGGGTTGGGCATCGGATAGACGAGCGAGTTCACGAACTGGCTCTTCGTCAGGTAGCCCTGCGCATAGAGCTGGCGGATGACAAGGTTGCGCCGCTCCTTCGCGAGCTGCGGGTGCGCGACGGGATCCCACAGGCTCGGGTCCTCCGGGATCGCGGCGAGGAGCGCCGCCTCGGCCGGCTTCATCGTCGCGGCGTCGTGGTGGAAGTAGATCTTCGATGCCTGCTCGACGCCGTACGCGCCGTTACCGAAATACACGGTGTTGAGGTACGCGGTGAGGATCCAGTCCTTCGACTTCTGCTGCTCGAGCTGCCACGCGAGCGCCGCCTCCACGAGCTTGCGGCCGATCGTCTTACGGCTCGTCAGGTAGGCCTGCTTGACGAACTGCTGCGTGATCGTCGAGCCGCCCTGCACCTCGCCGTGGTGGGTGACGTCGGCCCAGACCGCGCGCGCCATGCCCCGGAGGTCGACGCCACGGTGCTCGTAGAAGCGCTTGTCCTCGATCGCGACGATCGCATGCTTCATCCACGGCGAGATCTGGCTCGATGGGACCACGATTCGCGCCTGCGAGCCGCGCAGGATCGCGAGCACGGTCTTCCCGTTTGCGGCGTAGACGTAGGTGTTCGCCTGGGTCTGCTTCTGCTTCGCCGGATCGAGCTGCGGGATCTTCGCCGCGACCGCGGTGAGCAGTCCGAAGGTGAACACCGACAGGCCCAGCACGCCGAGGATTGCAAGAAGGGCGAGGAGTCTGAGCTTGCGGATCCGCCGGCGCTTGGGCCGACGCGTCGATCTCCGAAAGAGCGCCAGGACCGGGGTAGTCTAGCCCGCTATGGGGTTGCCAGAGCTGACGAGGAACGCGGTCGACGTGCTGCCCGCGGGCGGGCTCGAGGAGAAGCTGAAGCTCGGTCGGCCCCTGCGCGTGAAGCTCGGCATCGACGTGACGTCCCCGGATATCCACGTCGGCCGCGCGATCCCGCTCCAGCGGATGCGGGCATTCCAGGACGAGGGGCACACCGGAGTCCTGATCGTCGGCGACTACACGACCCGGATCGGGGACCCGTCCGGGCGCTCGGCCGAGCGCCCGATTCTGAGCGACGAGGAGATCGACGCCAACGCCAAGACCTACCTCGACCAGGCGATGATCATCCTCGATCCCGAGCGCACCGAGGTTCGCTCCAACGGCGAGTGGCTCGCCAAGCTGTCCTACGCGGACATCGTGCGGCTCGCCCGGACGATCACCGTCGCGAGGATCCTCGAGCGCGACGATTTCGACAAGCGCCTGAACGCCGGCGAGCCGATCTCGATCTCCGAGCTCCTCTACCCGCTGATGCAGGCCTACGACTCGGTAGCCGTCGAGGCCGACGTCGAGCTCGGCGGCACCGACCAGCTCTACAACCTGCTGGCGGGTCGTGAGGTCATGCCGCATTACGGCCTCGAACCGCAGGTCGTGCTGACGAATCCGCTGCTGGTCTCGTGGGACGGCGCGAAGATGAGCTCGTCGGTCGGCAACAACATCCCGCTCAACGCGCTCCCGGAGGAAATGTTCGGCCGCACGATGCGGATCTCGGACGATCAGCTTCCCGAGTGGTACCAACTGATCGCGGAGCGCCCGGTACCGGCGGGCGACCCGCTCGAGGCGAAGCTCGCCCTGGCGCGCTTCATCGTCGCCCGGTCGCACGGCGAGGAAGCTGCACAAGCCGCCGAGGAGCACTTCACACGCGTTGTGCGTCGTGGGGAGGCGCCCGAGGACGTTCCGGAGCTCGCGCTCGACGGCGACGATCCCGTGCACCTGCCGAAGCTGATCGCCGAAGCGGGCCTCGCCGGCTCGACGAGCGACGCGCGGCGCCTGATCCAGCAAGGCGCGGTGAAGCTGAACGGCGAGCCGGTGGCGACGCTCGACCTGCCGCGCGCCGAGCTCTCCGGGGCGCTTCTCCAGGTCGGGAAGCGTCGTTTTGCTCGGTTGACAGGGTAGGCCGGGCCGCTATACTTCCTCGGCCGTCCTACGTGGGCGGTGCTTGAAGTGCTTGAAGTCCCTGCAACTCGACCCTAGGAGCCTCCCGGCCCGACTCGTATCCGATACGATTCGTTTCGAATGGAGGCCTCTGGCGCGAGTCGGAGGCTTTTTTTCGCCGTCAATTCAGCGGCACCGGTCTTTGAAAACTCAACAGCGAACGTTCTTCGAGTGTCGAGACCTGGTCCAGATTCGTCTGGAGCAGGGCATCAACACCTCGTCGCTCCTCTGCTTGTCAAAGAGCAGTGGGAGTGACCTTTGAGCAACATGCTCGAAGTGAAGGTTTCGTCGGCTTCGGCCGGCGACCCATTCTTCACGGAGAGTTTGATCCTGGCTCAGGACGAACGCTGGCGGCGCGCTTAACACATGCAAGTCGAGCGAGAACCAGGCCTTCGGGCCTGGGGAAAGCGGCGAACGGGTGAGTAACACGTGGGTAACCCACCCTTGGTATCGGGATAGCCCGGGGAAACCCGGATTAATACCGGATGGCCCAACAGCTCTTCGGGGCGGTTGGAAAAGGTAGCTTCGGCCTCCGACCAAGGACGGGCCCGCGGCGGATTAGCTTGTTGGTGAGGTAACGGCCCACCAAGGCGACGATCCGTAGCTGGTCTGAGAGGACGATCAGCCACACTGGGACTGAG
>DATAUN010000259.1:0-4983 GCA_036268235.1 Gaiellaceae bacterium | reverse complement strand
CAACCGCTCGCGTTCGCCCACGAAGTCCGCGTACGCCGCCTCGTGCTGCGCGCGCACCCGCTCGCGGGCCGCCTCGTAGTCCGACCACGTTCCGGCGTACTCGTGCACCCTGCGCGTCTCCGGCTCGATCTCGACCACTCGCGTCACCGTCCGGTCGAGGAACGCACGATCGTGCGAGACGAGGACGACGCCTGCGGCGAGGCCGCCGAGGAACCGCTCGAGCCGCTCGAGGCCCGCGAAGTCGAGGTTGTTCGTCGGCTCGTCGAGCAGGAACACATCGAAGCGCGCGAGCAGGATCGCCGCGAGCGCGGCGCGTGCCGCCTCGCCGCCCGAGAGGCTCGCCACGTCACGCTCGGCGCGCCGGCCGAGGCCGACGTCGTCGAGGGTCGCCCGGGCACGGGCGTCGAAGTCCTCGCCGCCGAGCGCGAGGAAGCGGTCGAGCGCCTCGGTGTAGGCGCCTGCGAGCTCCGGCTCGGCGCCGAGTTGCGCCGCGAGCTCGTCCATCTCGCGCTCGGCGGCGCCGACGCCCGTGCGCCGCGCCAGGTAGTCGCGCACCGACTCGCCGGGCCGCGCCTCCGGCTCCTGCGGCAGATACCCGGCGGCACCGCCGCGCAGGATCTCGCCGCGGTCGGGCGGCTCGACGCCCGCGAGCACGCGCAGAAGCGTCGACTTCCCGATCCCGTTCGGGCCGACGATCCCGACGCGGTCGCCGGGCGAGACGACGAGGGACACCCGGTCCAGCACCTGGACGGCGGCGTAGCTCTTCGAGATGTCACGTGCACTGAGTGAGCCCGGCATGGGGCGGACCTCCTTCGATCGAAAGGGCGAAAAGACGCGCTGTTCGGTCTAGAGATCCGTCATGGGGCGGGCCGTCGCACGGCCCGCGGCAAGCCTACCCGACCAGCCTGTGGACAAGAAGTCGCACTTTTGTCACCCTGGTCTGACCACAGGCCGTGGCCCCTCGGGACGGTTTCGCGGTGCCTTCGGCTAGACTGGCGGCCGCTTATGGCCGTACCCAAGAGGAAAACCTCCAAGTCCCGTCGCGACAAGCGCCGTGCGACCCACGCCCTCGAGGCGCCGCGCGTCAACACGTGCCCCCAGTGTGGGTCGCCGAAGCGCGCGCACCGCATCTGCCCGACCTGCGGCACCTATAAGGGCCGCGAAGTCGAGCCGCTGCGCCTGCAAGCTCCCTAAGTGACCCGCGTCGCCGTCGACGCGCTCGGTGGGGACAACGCACCCGGCGAGGTGATCCTCGGCGCGCTCGACGCCGCCGCCGACGGGATCGAGATCACGCTCTTCGGCCCTGCCGGCCTCGACACGCACGGTCTCCCGCTCGTCGAGACGACCGAGGTGATCGACATGGCGGACAAGCCCGCCGAAGCCGTCCGGGCAAAGCCCGACTCGAGCCTCGTCGCCGCCGTCCGCGCGGTTGCCGATGGCGAGGCGGATGCCGTCTTTTCCGCCGGGAACACCGGCGCGATGCTCGCTGCGGGCCTGCTGCATCTTCGAAGGTTGCCCGGGGTGATGCGGCCCGCGATCGCAGTCCCCATCCCGGCGCGCTACGGCCCGAGCGTCCTCCTCGACGCCGGCGCGAACGCCGACGCGCGCCCCGACCACCTCGTCCAGTTCGCGCACATGGGCTCCGTCTTCTGCCAGGAGATCCTCGACGTGCCCGAGCCTGAAGTGCGACTTCTGTCGATCGGCGAGGAGGACGGGAAGGGCAACCAGCTGACGATCGAGGCTCACCGCCTGCTCCGCGAGGACGACAGGCTGAACTTCGGTGGGAACGCCGAGAGCCGCGACCTGCTGCGCGGCGTCGCCGACGTCGTCGTCACCGACGGCTTCACCGGCAACGTCGCGCTGAAGCTCCTCGAAGGCACGATCAGCGAGCTGATCGACGCCCTGCGCGAAGAGATCGCCGCCACAACGGCGGGGAAGGTCGGCGGTGCCTTGATCCGGCCGGCCGTGAGCCGGCTGCGCACGAAGCTCGATCCGGACACCTACGGAGGCGCGTATCTCCTCGGCCTGCGCGGCCTTGCCGTGATCGGCCACGGCCGCAGCGGACGGCGCGCGGTCGCGAACGCGATTCGCCTCGCCGCGCGCGGCGCCGGCCATCGCGTCGTGGAGCGGCTCGCAGAGCGGCTTCCCGAGCGCGTCGGTGTATGATCGCCCGGTTTTAACCCAACCCCCGAAACATTGAGGTGACATGGCAGCGTCGCGTGAAGAGGTCTACGAGCGGGTCAAGGAAGTTCTGACCGAACAGCTCGGAGTCGAAGAGGATCAGATCACGGAGGAGGCGTCGTTCCAGGAGGATCTCGACGCGGACTCCCTCGACCTGGTCGAGCTGATCATGGAGCTCGAGGACCAGTTCGGGATCAAGATCTCCGACGAAGACGCCCAGAAGATCACGACCGTCGGGCAGGCCGTCGACTACGTCACGTCGCACCAGTAGGGGTCGAAGTCTCGGGGAGCTGATCGACGGGCTTCCCGCCGGCCGGTCGGCTGCGGTTTTCACCCACTCGTCGTGGGCGGCAGAGCGCACGTCGTCGTACGAACGGCTCGAGTTCCTCGGAGACTCAGTGCTCGAGCTCGCCGTCGCGCGGACGCTCTACGACCGCTTCCCCGACTTCAGCGAGGGACGGATGGCGAAGGTGCGCTCGCACGTGGTCTCACGTGCGAGCTGCGCCGTCGTCTCGCGCGAGCTCGGGCTCGGCGACCGCCTGCTCCTCGAGGCGGCTGGGCTACCGCCCGCGGACGTCGAGCGCCTCGCGCGCAACCGCAACGTGCTTGCGGCGCTGCTCGAGGCGGCGATTGCCGCCGTCTACCTCGAGCACGGCTTCGAGGCGATCGAGCCGGCGATCGTCGATGCCTTCGACCCGCGCATCGAGTATGCACTGACGACGCACGTCGACCACAAGACGGAGCTGCAGGAGCGCCTGGCGCGCATGGGGCGCACCGTCTCCTACACGACGCTGAACGTCGAGGGGCCGCCGCACGACCGCTCGTTCACGGCGGCGGCGATCGTCGACGCGGAGGTCGTCGGGACCGGGGTGGGGCGCTCGAAGAAGGACGCCGAGCAGGCCGCCGCGCAGGAGGCGCTCGCTGCGCTCGGCGAGGGTGCGGCACCGAGCTCCGCCGCCTGAGCAGGGATGTTTCCGAGTCCCTAGGCGGCGTCCGCGTCGCCCGATAGCCTGCCCTTCTCGTGCATCTGAAGGCCATCAAGCTGCGCGGGTTCAAGTCGTTCGTGGACCCGGTCGAGATCCACCTCGAGCCCGGCGTCGCGGTCGTCGTCGGCCCGAACGGATCCGGCAAGTCGAACGTCTCCGACTCGATCCTCTGGGCGACCGGCTCGATGAGCCCGGGCGAGCTGCGGGCCGAGAAGCCCGACGACGTGCTCTTCGTCGGCTCGACGACGGGGCGCTCGCCGGTCGACTTCGCCGAGGTCGACCTGCTGTTCGACAACTCGGACGGCGCCTGGCCTGACCTGCCGTACTCGGAGGTCTCGGTGGCGAGGAGGCTGCACCGGGGCGGCGAGGGCCAGTACCTCGTCAACAGGACGCCCGTGCGCCGGATCGACCTCGTCGAGCTGCTCTCGGACGTCGGTCTCGGTGGCGGCCTGCGCTCGGTGATCTCGCAGGGCCGCGTCGAGACGGTGCTCAACTCGAAGCCGGTCGAGCGGCGCGAGCTCGTCGAGGAGGCGGCCGGACTCGGCCGCTTCAAGCGCCGCCGCCACCGCGCGGAGCTGAAGCTCGCTCGCGTCGGCGTGCAGGTCGATCGTGCGCGCGACCTCGAAGACGAGGTGAAGAAGCATCTGCGTCCGCTCGCGCTCCAGGCGACCGCCGCCGAGCGCGCCGAGAAGCTCGGCGTCGAGATCGGGAAGCTCCAGGCCGCGATCGCGACGCTCGACCTGGCGCGGCTCGCGGAGCGAAGCGCGGAGGCCGGCGCGCGGCGCGCGACCACCGCCGAGGCACGGCGCGTGCTGGACGAAAGGATTGCCGCGCTCGTCGCCGAGCGCGAGCGTGCGGAAGAAGAGCTGACGGATTCCGCCGGCTCGCGCGAGCAGGCGACGGCGGCGCTCTACCGGCTGCGAAGCGGGGGCGAGCGCATCTCGCTCCGTCGCGAGGCGGCAGCGTCGCTCACCGCGTCTCTGCGTGCGGAGCTCGAGGCTGCGCGCTCGTACGATCCGAGTGCGTCCGTCGAGCTCGAGGCGGCTGCGCGCGACGCGGCAACCGCGGCGCAGGCTGCCGCCGGCGAGCGCGCGCGGCTGCAGGTCGAGGCGGAGGAGCGGTGGGCGCGGGTCGCGGCGATCGAGCGCGGCGCACAGGCCGGGCTCGCCGCCGAGCTCGACGCCGTGCTCATGCGCCGCGCGGAAACCGAGTCGACGCTCACCGGCGGCTCGCGCGACGCGCTGCTCGCGCTGCGCGGCGCCGTCCAGCGTCTCGGCGTGCGCCACGAGTCCGCGCAGCGGCTGCTCGCCGAGGCGCGGCACGAGCTGGCGGACGCCCAGCAGGCTCCGAAGGGCCCGTCCCCGGCCGAGCTGGGCCGTGCGGCTGACGAGGCCGACGCGGCGGCTCGCGCGGCCGTGCGCGAGCAGGAGGATCTGCAGGCACGCGTCGCACTCGCCCGCGAGCGCCTCTCTGCGCTCGAGCAGTCACTCGCCGAGCGTGAAGGGCTGCCGCCCGCCGCCCGCGCGCTCGCCGAAGAGGGCGAGCAGCTCGCGCTGCAGGTGCTCGAGGTCGAAGCCGGCCGCGAGCGCTCCACTGCGGCGGCGCTCGGCCACCGCGCGTCCGCGGTGCTCGCCGCGAGCCCGGAGCGCGGGCTCGAGCTCGTCGAGAAGGCGAAGGCAGCCGGGCTCGGCTCGGTGCTCATCCTCGTCGGCCGCGACCCGCGCGAGCTCGCCGACCTGCCGGTGCTGGCGCGCAGCGAGCTGCTCGCATCGAAGGTGCCGGCGGTGACCGAGGACGGGATCGGCTGGGACCCAGA
>DATAUN010000258.1:0-2685 GCA_036268235.1 Gaiellaceae bacterium | reverse complement strand
TCGTCCGTCGACTACGTCGAGGGCCGTCTGCGCGGCCGCGCGATCCACACGCCGGCGCGGGTCGAGGAGGAGGCCGAGAAGCTGCGCGAGGCGCCGGTGCCGGCGCTCGCCGAGCTGCGCGCCGCCGAGCAGCCGGTGGCCGCCGTGCGCGCGCTGTTGCGCGCGATGCTGCGCTTTGCCTACGGCACCGACGCCCCGCCCGCCGGCGAGACCTCGCGGCTCGACCTGCGCGCCTACGGTCACGCGCTGCAGCTCTTGACCGAGCTCGAGGGCTGGAGCATGAGCCGCGAGGAGCTCGTCTCCGCGCTCGAGCGCTGCGAGGTGCGGCTGTCGTCGGCGGCGGAAGCGGGACGCGTCGCCGTGCTCGACCTGCTTCGCGCGCGCACGCGCCGCTTCGAAGTTGTCTTCGTGCTCGGGCTCGAGGAGGGATCGCTGCCGCGCCGCACGCGCACCTCGCCGTTCCTCGACGACGACCGCCGCCGCGAGCTCGGCGGCAGGCTCGAGCGGCCCGACCAGGTCTCGCGCGATCGCTACCTCTTCTACAGCGCGTGCACGCGCGCGACCAGGCGCTTGTATCTCGTCAGGGAAGCTGCGACCGACGAGGGCGGCCCGCGCGAGGCGAGCCCGTTCTGGGAAGAGGTCGCCGCGGTCTTCGACGAGGACGACGTCGCACGCGCAACGTCGCGCCGTCCGCTCTCGTCGCTCACCTGGTCGCTCGAAGCCGCGCCGTCCGAGCGTGAGCGGCTGCGCGCGCTCGCGCTCCTCGGTGCGAGCGACGCGGACGCCGCGATCGCGCTCGCCGAGGCGAACGGCTGGGAGCGAAGGCTCATGCGTGCGCGCAACGCGCTCGAGCGCGAGACGCGCCTGCGCAGCGAGACGCTGCTCGCGTTCTACGGCTCGAGGACGACGTTCGGCGTCACCGAGCTCGAACGATTCGCCGACTGCTCGTCGGCGTGGCTCTTCGAGCGCGTGATCTCGCCGAAGACGATCGACGCCGAGGCCGACGCGATGCTGCGCGGCTCGGTCGCGCACAGCGCGCTGCACAAGTTCTACGCCGGTCTGCCGAAGGAGCTCGGCACCGACCGCGTCGTCCCCGAGAACCTCGAGCGCGCAGTCGGCTTCCTGCGCCGCTGCCTGGACGACGCGCTGCGCGGCGGCGTGCGGCTCGAGCTGACGGAGCTCCAGGCCGCCGAGCTCGAGGAAGGCCTGTGGCGCGACCTCGAGGGCTTCGTCCGCGACGAGGCAGAGTCGCCGCTCCAGCTCGTGCCGCGCCGTTTCGAGGTGGGGTTCGGCTCCGACCGCTCCGCGCCCGAGCTGCAGCGCGGGCTGCCTCTCGGCGACGGCCTGCACCTGAGCGGCAAGATCGACCGCATCGACGTCGACCCGTTCTCGGCGCGCGGGATCGTGCAGGACTACAAGTCGGGCCGCACCGCGCACTCCGCGAAGCAGATCGACGAGGAGCTGAAGCTGCAGATCCCGCTCTACATGCTCGTGCTCCGCGACCTCGTCGGGATCGAGCCGCTCGGCGGCGTCTATCGCGCGCTCGCCGGCGCGCGCGTCACGCGCGGGCTGCTGCACAAGGGGAGCGAGGAAGACCTGCCCGGCTTCCAGCGCAACGACTATCTCGAAGAGGACGAGTTCTGGTCGCTCGTCGACACCGCCCGCGACCGCGCGCTCGGCTACGCGCAGCGCATCCGCACGGGTGACGTGCACCACGACCCGAAGGGCGGGGCGTGCCCCGCCTGGTGCGACCTCTGGACGATGTGCCGGATCGAACGCCCGTGAACGAACAGCAGCGCGCAGCGGTCGAAGCGACCGGCGAGGTGTTCGTCTCGGCGGGGGCCGGCACGGGCAAGACCACGGTGCTCGTCGAGCGCTTCGTGCGCGCTGTGTGCGAGCAGGGGCTCGACGTCGAGTCGGTGCTCGTCATCACCTACACGCGCAAGGCAGCCGGCGAGCTGCGCGCGCGCATCCGTGCCGCCCTGCACGCGCGTGGCCGTCACGATCTCGCTCGCCGTCTCGACGGCGCGTGGATCTCGACGATCCACGGCTTCTGCTCGCGCCTGCTGCGCGCGCATCCGTTCGCTGTCGGCATCGACCCGCGCTACCGCGAGCTCGACGACGAGCACGGAGCAGTCATCCGCGGCGAATCGTTCGAGCGCGCGCTCGCGGCCTTCTGCTCGACGCGCGATGCCGAGCGGCTGCGGCTGCTTGCCACCTACGGCGCCCAGGGCTTGCGGCGCAAGCTCACGGGCGTCTACGAGACGTTGCGCTCGGCCGGCCGCGAGCTCACGTTCGAGCTGGGCGAGCAGGCCGACGTCGCCGAGCGACTTGCCGAGCTCCACAGCGCGGCGCAGTCGCTCGCCGCGGACTCTGGTGCGAGTGAGAAGCACCTCGCCGCCGCGAACGCAGCGCTCGCGCTCACGACGACGAACCCGGAGCAGCTACTCGACCTAACGACGCTGCGCGCGTCTGGCGACCGCGCCGCCGAGTTCGAGGGCGCGCGCAAGCGGCTCGAGCAGGCCGCGCTCGACGAGCTGGCGGTGCGCGACAAGGATCTGCTCCAGGAGCTCCTCGACCTGTTCGCTTCCGAGTACGCCGCGGCGAAGCAGCGCGAGTCGGCGCTCGACTTCGAGGATCTCCAGCTGCTTGCCCGTGACCTGCTGCGCGACGACGACGCCGTCC
>DATAUN010000257.1:0-2973 GCA_036268235.1 Gaiellaceae bacterium | reverse complement strand
TCCGAGGCGCACGCGGCGGCGGCGGCGCTTGTCCCGAACGCGGAGGTGGTCATCGACCCGGTGTTCGTCACGGAGGCGATGCCGAGCGGCCGCGACGTGCTCGCCTGCGGGCCCGAGCCGATGCTCGAAGCGGTCCGCGCGCTCGCTCCCGACGCGCAGCTCGCGTGGGAGGCGCCGATGGCCTGCGGGTACGGCGCGTGCTACGGGTGCGTCGTCGAGATCGACGGCGAGCTGAAAAGGTTGTGTGTGGAAGGACCTGTGTTGTGCTTCTCCTGAACGCCTCCGGGTGCCTCGACGCGCTCACCGCGCCGGACGTCGCGCAGTCGCTAGACGCGTTCGTGACCAAGACCGTGACGCCCGAGCCGCGCGAAGGAAATCGTCCCGTTCGGATTGCGGAGACGGACCACGGCATGTTGAACGCGATCGGTCTGGCGAACCCCGGACGCGATGCGTTTCTCAGCAAGACGCTGCCGCGTCTCGCTAGTGAAATCGATCGCCCGATTTGGGTTTCGGTCGGCGGGTTCTCTGTGCGCGATTACGTGGAGACGTGCGAACAACTAACGCGCGACGAAGTCGCGTGCATTGAGCTGAACCTCAGTTGCCCCAACGTCGACGAAGCTCCGGAGTCGGCTGCGGAGATCGTCCGCGCATGTCGCGAGGCGACCGCAAACCCGCTCTATGCCAAGGTTTCTCCGCATTCGTGGGACATGGCCGAGACGGTGCGCGCAGTCGAAGCCGCGGGCGCCGACGGCATCAGCATGGTCAACACATTGCGCGGCGTCGCACTCGACGCGCGACTTGCGCCGACGCTCGCGCGCGGCGCAGGCGGTTACTCCGGACCGGCGTTGAAGCCGGTCGCGCTCGCCGCCGTGCTCGCTGCGCGACGCGCAACCGAGTTGCCGATCGTCGGCATGGGCGGCGTTGCGAACGGGCGCGATGCGCTCGAGCTGATCGCATGCGGCGCAACGCACGTCGCGCTCGGGACGATCCTCTTCGCGGACCCCGACGCGCCCGCGCGCGTGCGCGACGAGCTCGCGGCCGAATGCGCGCGCCTCGGGTTCGCCTCTCCGGACGATGCATTCTGCGCCGCGCTCGATGGCGTTGCCAAAGTGGCCAACTGACCGAAAACGGTCCTAGTTGCACGCGGCTGAGAGGTTGGTAGGATGCGGCGCTCATGGTGCCCCCCCAGACTCAGGTGCAAGCGCCGGTCCGTTCGCTCGACCAACGGATGGAAGCGCTGAAGCGAGCGAATGACATCCGTGTCAAGCGAGCGCAGCTGAAGAAGGACCTGAAGTCGGGCGCGAAGTCGATCGAGCAGATCCTCAGCGAGCCGCCGGAGTTCGTCTCGACCGCAAAGGTCTTCGACATGTTGATGGCCGTTCCGAAGTTCGGCCGCGTCAAGGCTGCCCGCTTGCTGAACCAGTGCCGCATCAGCCAGTCGAAGACGGTCGGCGGCCTCTCCGACCGGCAGCGGCACGAGCTGATTGGCCTCTTCAACCACCGCTAAGCCGGTCTTCGTGGTCACCGGCCCGTCGGGGGCCGGAAAGGGCACGCTGATCCAGCTCGTCCTGCCGCGGTTCTCCGAGCTCGCGCTCGCCGTGTCCGCGACGACGCGCGCGCAGCGTCCCGGCGAGCAGGACGGCGTGCACTACTGGTTCCTCGATCGCGACGAGTTCGATCGCCGCGTCGTCGAAGGCGAGTTCCTCGAGTGGGTCGACTACGTCGGCAACCGGTACGGCACTCTCAAGTCGGAGATCGAGCGGCAGCAGGCGGCGGGCAAGGCGCCGCTGCTCGAGCTCGAGACCGACGGAGCGCTGCGCGTCAAGTCGCGGGTGCCGGGCGCGGTCACGATCTTCGTCACCGCTCCGGTCGAGGAGCTCGAGCGCCGGCTGCGCGAACGCGCGACCGAGAGCTCGGGTGTGATCGACGAGCGGATCGCGACGGCTCGGCGCCAGCTGGAGCTCCAGGATCAGTTCGACCACGTGGTCGTGAACGATGACCGCGAACGGGCTGCGGACGCTCTCGCGGAGATCGTCGCGCGAGAGTTGAACGGTGCCGCTACCATGGCGCGACCATGATTCATCCCCGCATCGATGAGCTTCTCAACCAGGTCGACTCGCGCTATGCACTCGTGATCGTCGCGGCCAAGCGTGCGCGCCAGATCAACAACTACCACCACCAGCTCGGTGAGGGGACGTTCGACGAGTTCGCGCCGCCGCTGATCGAGTCGCGCTCGAAGAACTATCTGACGATGGCCCTCGAGGAGACCGCCGAGGGCAAGATCGTCTACGAGTACGCCCCCGGCACCAAGAAGTAGGGCACCATTTCCGGCATGAGCCGGATCCTGCTCGGGGTCACTGGAGGGATCGCCGCCTACAAGGCGTGCGAATTGACGCGCCTGCTCGTGAAGCAGGGCCACGACGTCATCCCGCTCGTGACGCCCGGCGCCCAGCGCTTCGTGACCGAGGAGACGTTCCTCGCGCTCGCCCGCCGTTCGACGAACGAGGACGTCTACCCGCACCTCACGCGGGCCGACCTGCTCGTGGTCGCGCCGTGCACTGCGAACACGCTCGCGAAGCTCGCCTACGGGATCGCGGACAACGTCCTCACCGAGGCGGCGCTTGCGCATCGTGGTCCGGTGCTCGTTGCGCCGGCGATGAACCCGCGCATGTGGGCGCACCCGGCGACCCGCGCGAACGTCGAGGCGCTCCTTGCGCGCGGAGTCGAGCTCGTCGGCCCCGACGAGGGCGAAATGGCCGAAGGCGAGTGGGGTGTCGGCCGGCTCGCAGAACCCGACGAGATCGCGGCGCGCGTCGAGCAGCTGCTCGCGCCGGGCTCGCTCGCCGGCAAGCGCGTGCTGATCACCGCTGGTGGCACGCGTGAGCCGCTGGACAGCGTGCGCTTTCTCGGCAACCGTTCCTCGGGCCGGATGGGCGTCGCGCTCGCCGAGGAAGCCCGGCGTCGCGGCGCCGA
>DATAUN010000256.1:0-2186 GCA_036268235.1 Gaiellaceae bacterium | reverse complement strand
CGAGTACGAGGCGTTCGCGGAGCGCTGGGCCGGCGTCGAGCTGCTCGTGCTCGGGCCCGGCGTCTCGACCGGCGTGCCGATTCGCTACGACGACCCGCGCGAGGTCGGGCCCGACCGGATCGCAAACGCGGTCGGGCGCGCGAGCGTCACGGCGCGCCGTGCGTCGTCGTCGACTTCGGCACGTCGACGAACTTCGACGTCGTGTCGGCGGCGGGCGAGTTCGCGGGCGGGGTGCTCGCGCCCGGCATCGAGATCTCGATGGACGCGCTCTTCGCCCGCGCGGCGCGGCTGCCCAAGGTGCCGTTCGTCGCGCCGGAGCACGTGATCTCGCAGACGACCACGGCCGCGCTGCAATCGGGGCTCGTCTACGGCTTCGCCGGCCAGGTCGACGCGATCGTCGACCGCATCCGCGACGAGCTCGGCGCGCCCGACGCTCCGGTCGTGGCGACCGGCGGTCTTGCGGAGTTGATCGCGCCGCACTCGCGCACGATCACGGCCGTCGATCCCGAGTTGACGCTGCACGGCCTACGGATCGTGTGGGCGCGAAATCGCGCCTGACCCGGCCTGTCCGGGTGTCGTTCCGCTACCTGCCCGGCCAGGCGGGAAGCCGTCAGCCGCCGCCGTAGAGCGAGATCGGGAGGGAATCGAGCAGGATCTCCTCCACCGGCTCCATCCGGGCCTCGATCCCCTCGAGCACCTCGCGCGCGCCCGGCGCCGCCGCGAGCAGCCGCAGCTCGACCTCCTCGATCGTCGGCAGGGTGACGAGCTCCTGCTTGAACGGCTTCGGGAAGCGTCCTCGGCCCAGGTACCACGCGTAGAACTTCTTCAGGAAGCCGGTTGCGCGCTGCTCGCCGAGCTCCCGGACGGTCTCGCGGATGAAGAGCAGGAGCTCGGCGACGACCTCCTCGCGCGACGGCTCGGTCGGGTCGCCCATGATCTCGCGGAGCACCCACGGGTTTCCCTGCGCCGACCGGCCCACCATCACCGCGGCCGCGCCCGTCGTCGCCAGCACGGCTTGTGCCTTTGCGCGTGACGTGACATCGCCGGAGGCGATCACCGGCACGTCGACGAGCGACACCAGCTCAGCGGTGAGCGAGTGATCCGCGAAGCCGGTGTACATCTGCTTCGCCGAGCGGGGGTGAAGAGTGAGTGACGCCGCGCCCGCCTCGACGAGCCGCGGGCCGACGACCAGCGCGGCGCGCGAGCCGTCGGTGGTGCCGCGGCGCATCTTCACCGACACCGGGAGGTCAGTTGCTCCTGCGACCGCGGAGACGATTCGAGCCGCGTGATCGACGTCGTCGAGCAGCGACGCGCCCGCGCCGGTCTTCGTCACCTTCTTGACGGGGCAGCCGAAGTTGATGTCCACGATGTCCGCGCCCGCAGCCGCAACCATCCGGGTCGCCTCGGCCATTGCGACCGGATCGGAGCCGAAGATCTGGATCGCGAGCGGGTGCTCGTCGGAGGCAACACGCAGGTAGTCCATCGTCCGTTCGTTGCGATGCTGGATCCCGGCCACAGACACCATCTCCGAGCAGACGAGCCCGGCGCCATAGCGGCGGCCCTGGCGACGAAATGCCTGCACACTGACGCCTGCCATCGGCGCGAGAACGAGGCGGCTGGGGATCTCGACCTCCCCGATGAACCAGTGCGCTGCAAGATCGACGTCCATCTGAAGGAAATCGTAGCCGGGTCTCTTGCGCGACCCTCCGGCTCCTCGCTACCATTCCCGCCCGCTCCGGGCGCAGTTAAGTGCCCGAGCATTGCGGTCAGGAGGCCGGTTCTTGAAGGAAGTCATCCTCACGCCTGAGGGCTACGAGAAATTGAAGCAGGAGATCGATTTCCTGCAGAACGACAAGCGCCGCGAAGTTGCGGAGCGGATTCGCGTTGCGCGCGAGTTCGGCGATATCGCCGAGAACGCGGAGTACGACGACGCGAAGAACGAGCAGGCAATGCTCGAGCACAAGATCATGCAGCTCGAAGAGCGGATTCTCTCCGCGCGCGTGATCACGAAGAAAGAGATCTCGAAGGACAGCGTCTCCGTCGGCTCGACGGTGCGCCTGCGCGATCTCCAGGCCGCGAAGACGTTCGAGTACCACATCGTCGGCTCGGTCGAAGCGAACCCGAACGAAAACAAGCTTTCGAACGAGTCGCCGATCGGCAAAGCGATCCTCGGCCGCAAGAAGGGT
>DATAUN010000255.1:0-5502 GCA_036268235.1 Gaiellaceae bacterium | reverse complement strand
CCGGTCATCCTCGATCGGATCGCACAGGAGTGGATCACGCTCCAGGCACTCAAGTACACGAACTACCGCTCGCTGACGACGCTCCAGAAGACGGGTATCCCCGGGCCGGAAGGCTCGGCGTCGAAGCTCGTCTGGTCGGAGGCGAACCAGCGGCTGACGAAGCTCGCGCTCGAGATCGTGGGCGGGCCCGACGCCGACGAGTATTGGACGTACCAGCAGTTGCGCTCGCGCGGCAACACGATCGAAGCCGGCACGAGTGAGATCCTCCGTAACATCATCGGTGAGCGTGTGCTCGGTCTGCCGAGGAGCCGCTGATGGACTTCTCGTTCACCGAAGAGCAGGAGGATCTCCGGCGCGAGGCGCGCTCCTTCCTCGAAGCGAACCCGGAGCCGACGGACGCGCAGCTCGAAGAGCTCGGCTGGAAGGGCATGCTGCAGGCGGACGACTTCACGTTCCTGGACGCCGGGGTGCTGTTCGAAGAGCTCGGCCGCGTCCTGTACGACGGCTCGTTCGTAGAGGACGAGGTCGGCGACGACAAGACGAAGCTTCGCGCCGCCTACGCGCTTGTCGCGACCGGGATCGGCTCGAAGGCGACCGAGTTGGCGATCGCATACGTCTCCGACCGCGAGCAGTTCGGCAAGAAGATCGGCACCTACCAGGCCGTGTCGCATTCGGTGGTCGATGCGTACGTCCAGGTCGAGCTCGGACGCTCGCTCGCCTACTGGGCGGCGTTCGCGGTCGCGGAAGGCGATGACGACGCGACGGTCGCTGCTGCGGCGGCGAAGGCGCAAGCGTGCGACGCGGCGGTCGACGCATGCGAGCGCTCGATCCAGGTGCACGGCGGCATCGGGTTCACGTGGGAGCATCCGCTGCATCGCTATTACAAGCGGGCGCTTCGACTGCAGAGCCTCCACGGCTACGGCCGGGAGCTGCGCGCGGAGATCGCCGCATCCCTACTGGGCTCGTAACCGGCGCGTCGTCCGGCATCGGCCGGGACCTCGTCCTGCGGCTGCTCGAGCAGCACTGGCATGTCTACGCGTCGGTGCGCAACGCGGGCGACGCGCCGACGGACTCGCAGGAGCTCGTCTTCGACGTCAGCGACGGCGATGCGATCGACCGCGCGGCGACGCAGGTCGACTCGCTCGACGCGGTCGTGCTGAACGCGGGGATCGCGATCGCGGCGCCCCTCGAGTTCCTGCCGCCGGCGGAGCTCTCGCGTCAGCTCGACGTGAACGTCGTCGGGCAGCTGCGGGTGCTGCAGGCGTTCCTGCCTGCGCTGCGGGCGGCCCGCGGCCGCGTCGTGATCATAGGCTCGGTCGGCGGCCGCTCGGCGCTGCCCTTCCTCGGCGCGTATGCGATGTCGAAGTTCGCGCTCGAGGCGATGGCGGATGCGCTGCGGGTCGAGCTCGCGCCCTGGGGCATGCACGTCTCGATCGTCGAGCCCGGGACGATCGCCACGGCGATCTGGACGAAGCCGCAGCGGGCGATCGAGGAGTTCCCGCCGCAAGCGGGCGAGCTCTACGGCGAGCGTGTCGAGCAGTTCCGCAAGCTTGCGACATCGCGCGCTGCGTCTTCCGCCGTGCCGCCCGCCGAGGTGACGAAGGCGGTCGAGCACGCGCTCACGGCCGCGCGCCCCAAGACGCGCTACATCGTCGGGCCGGACGCCAAGCGGCGCGCGCGTGTGGAACGGCTGCCCGACCGGCTCCGCGACCGGCTGCTGACACGGTTCCTGTTCGGCTCCTGAGCTATCTAGGATCCGAGGTATGGGCTACCAGGTGAGTTCTCTCGGCGAGCTGGGCGACGGCTACGGCTTTCGCAAGGTGCGGTCCGCCCTCGGGGTGACCGCGTTCGGTGTCAATGCACTCGTGTTCCCGCCCCAGTACGAGGGGCCGAACCACTACCACGACACACAGGACGAGCTGTACTTCGTCCACAGCGGCACGGCGACATTCACGATTGACGGCGGCGAGCACGAAGTCGGCGCAGGCGGCCTCGTGCACGTCGAGTCGACGACGCACCGCGCGATCTCGAACAAGACTGACGAGGAGCTCGTGCTGCTGATCGTGGGCGGCAAGGACGGCTACGTCGATCGCGACGGGCATCTCGTCGACCTCGAGGTCGATCTCCCGCGCCGGCAGGGGCTCGTATGAACGGGTTGATGATGGACTACCAGCTGACGCTGCCGACGATCCTGCGCCGCTGCGAGTCGTACTACGGCCGCAAGGAGATCGTCACGCGGCTCCCCGACAAGAGCTTCCATCGCTACACGCACGGTGACGCATGTCGGCGCTCACGGGCGCTCGCCGTCGCACTGCAAGGGCTCGGGCTCGAGCGCGGCGACCGCGTCGCAACGCTCTGCTGGAACCACAACATCCATCACGAGGCGTACCTCGGCGTGCCGTGCGGCGGCTTCGTGCTGCACACGCTCAATATCCGGCTGCACCCGAACGACCTCGCGTACATCGCGACGCACGCCGGCGATCGCGCGGTGATCGTCGACAAGAGCCTGAAGCCGCTGCTCGACTTGTTCGTCGACCGCACGAAGATCGAGCACGTGATCGTCGTCGAGGACGACTACGAGGACTTCATCGGCGGCGCCGATCCGGACGCGTGGCGCGATCCCGAGCTCGACGAGAACGAGGCTGCAGCCATGTGTTACACGAGCGGGACGACCGGGCTCCCGAAGGGTGTCCTGTACTCGCACCGCTCGACGATGCTGCACACGCTCGGCGTCACGGCCGCGAACCCGATGGGCCTCGGCATCTGCGAGCGCGACAGCATCCTGCCGGTCGTGCCGATGTTCCATGCGAACGCGTGGGGCTACCCGTACGTCGCTGCATTCACCGGCGCTGACCTCGTCTATCCGGGGCAGCACCTCGATCCCGAGAGCCTGCTGGACGACTTCGTCGAGCAGGGCGTCACGTGGAGCGCGGGCGTGCCGACGATCTGGCTCGGCATCCTCGCCATGCTCGACGCCGAGCCCGACCGCTGGGACCTCTCGCGGCTCAAGGGGATGCTCGTCGGCGGCTCGGCTGCGCCGAAGTCGATGATCGCCGGCTTCAAGCAGCGACACGGGGTCACCGTCGTGCACGGCTGGGGCATGACGGAGACGTCTCCCGTCGCATCGAACGCACAGCTCGTCGGCGAGCTCGCCGACGCGGACGAGGACACGCAGTTCGAGTACATCGCGATGCAGGGGCTGCCGCTGCCGCTCGTCGAGCTGCGCAACCGGGACGCCGACGGCAACCTGCTTCCGTGGGACGGCGAGTCGATGGGCGAGCTCGAGGTGCGTGGGCCGTGGGTCGCAGCGGCGTACTACGACACTCCCGAGCAGGCGGACCGCTGGACGGATGACGGCTGGTTCAAGACCGGCGACGTCGTCTCGATCCACTCGTACGGCTACATCCAGATCAAGGACCGGTCGAAGGACGTGATCAAGTCGGGTGGCGAGTGGATCTCGTCGGTCGAGCTCGAGAACGCGCTGATGGCGCACCCGGCGATCGCCGAGGCCGCCGTGATCGCGATTCCCGATCCGAAGTGGGACGAGCGGCCGCTCGCGGCGGTCGTGCTCCGCGAAGGCAAGACTGCGACCGCGGAGGAGCTGCGCGAGTTCCTCGCGCCCGACTTCGCGAAGTGGTGGCTGCCCGACCGGTTCGAGTTCGTCGCGGAGATCCCGAAGACGAGCGTCGGCAAGTTCCGCAAGACGGAGCTGCGCGACATGTTCCACGAGGTGCCTTCGGGAGCCCCCTCGTGATCGAGACCGTCTGGCTCGACAACCCACCGGTCAATGCCGTCAACGCCGGGATCCTCGAGACGTTGTGGACTGCGTTCGAAAATCTCGGCGACGACGCGCGCGTCGTCGTTCTGCGCGGGAAGGGCGAGCGTGCATTCTCAGCCGGCGCGGACATCAGCGGCTTCGTCGGCGGCCTGGGCGAGGGCGACCGGCCGGGAGGGATTCAGCCGGTTGCCGACCTGATCGAGGCCGCTCCCGTTCCGGTCGTCGCGGCGATCCACGGCTACTGCCTCGGCGGCGGTCTCGAGATCGCGCTCGCGTGCGACTTCCGGATCGCGACGCGCGACGCGCAGCTCGGCTTCCCCGAGGTGAACCTCGGGTTGCTGCCGGGCGGCGGTGGCACACAGCGCGCGCCGCGGCTCATCTCGCCCGGCCGCGCTCGCTGGCTCACGATGTCGGGCGAGCGCATCCCGGCGGAGACCGCGGAGGCATGGGGGCTCGTCGAGTTCGTCGTCGACGATCTCGACGCAGGGATCGCGCGCTACGTCGAGCCGCTCGACCGGCAAAGCCCGCACGCGGTTCGACAGATCAAGCAGCTGATGCACGCGACGCGCGACGAGCGCAGCGACGAACGGGAGGTGCAGGCGTTCGCAGCGTGCCTCACCTCGGAGGACGGGCAGGAGGGAGTCGCCGCGTTCCTCGAGAAGCGCGACCCCGTCTGGACCGGTAGGTGAAGGCGGTCGTTCTGCGCGAGGTCGGCGGCGACCTCGAGCTCGAGGACTGGGACGAGCCGTCGGGCACCGTCCTCGACGTGCGCGCCGCCGGTGTCAACTTCGCGGACGTGCTGATCCGTCGCGGCATGTACCCGCAGATGCCCGAGCTGCCGTACGTGCTCGGCAACGAAGCGGCCGGCGACCTGGACGGCCGGCGCGTGATCGCGTTGCCGCGCGCTGCGGGCGGCTACGCCGAGCGCGTCGAGGTCGACCCGCAGTGGATCTTCGATCTGCCCGAGAGTGCGTCGTACGCCGCGGGCGCGTCGTTCCTGACGACGTACCTGACGGCTCATATCCCTTTGACCCATCAAGTGGATATCAGGCCCGGAGGGACCGTCCTCGTGCATGCCGGCTCGGGCGGTGTGGGCGCGGCCGCGATTCAGCTCGCCAAGCGCCTCGGCGCGCGTGTGGTCGCAACGGCGAGCAGCGAGGAGAAGCGTGCCTACGCGCTGGAGCTCGGCGCCGACGAGGTGCGCGGCTACGACGAGATCGACGACCTCCGCGTGGACGTCGTGATCGACCCGGTCGGCGGAGACGTGTTCACGCGGTCGCTGCCGCTGCTGAACCCGCTCGGGGCGATCGTCGCGATCGGCTTCGCGGGCGGCCTCTGGCAGGACCCGAGCGTCCAATGGCTCGTCGGCCGCAACGCCGCAGTTGTCGGCGTGTATCTCGGCCGCCTGATGAAGCTGCAACCCGAGCTCGTGCGTGGCGCGGCGGAAGAGCTGCTCGCGCTGTGGCGAGCGGGCGAGATCGATCCACCGGTCGGCGCGACGTTCCCGCTCGCGGACGCGCGGGACGCGCACGCGTTGATCGAGTCGCGCCGGCACGTGGGGAAGGTCGTGCTCGAGCCGTGAAGGCCCTCGTCACCGGCGGCGAGGGCGGCCTCGGTCAGGCGTTCCGCGCCCGGCTCGAGCGCGAGGGATATCAGGTCGAGTCGCTTGATATATCAACCGGCTTCGACGTCACCGACCCCGGTGCGTGGGAGCGCGTCGGGCC
>DATAUN010000254.1:0-6438 GCA_036268235.1 Gaiellaceae bacterium | reverse complement strand
CGCACCGGGCGCCGCGTGCGCGCAGATGGTCGACTCGATCTTGCTCGACGAGAAGCGCGTGCTCCCGTGCACCGCGTATCTCGAGGGCGAGTACGGGCTCGACGGTCTCTACATGGGCGTCCCCGTGAAGCTCGGCCGTGCGGGGATCGAAGAGATCTACGTCGTCGACCTCGATCAGTCCGAGCAAGACGCGCTCGCGAAGAGCGCCGACGCCGTGCGCGACGTCGTCGGCGTGCTGACCGCGTAGAACGCGCTACCGTCCCGCCGCATGGATCTGGGTCTGCGCGGCAAGACGGCGATCGTCTGCGGAGCCTCGTCGGGGCTAGGCCTCGGCGCTGCCGAGGCGCTCGCGGAGGAGGGCGCGAATGTCACGATGCTCGCCCGCCGCCGCGAGCAGCTCGAGCGCGACGCCGAGCGGATCGGCGCGCTCGGCGTGCGCGGCGACGTGACGAACGCGGCCGATCTCGAGCGCGTCGTCGAGCGGACACTCGAGGCGTTCGGCGGGATCGACATCCTCGTCTGGAACTCGGGCGGGCCGCCCGCGGGCCCCGCTTCGGAGGTGACCGACGAGAAGCTCGAGGCTGCGTTTGAGCTCCTGCTGCTGCCCGCGGTGCGGCTCGTTCGGCTCTGCCTGCCGCACCTCGAGCGCAGCGAGAGCGGCCGCATCATCGCGATCACGTCGGCAACCGTGAAGGAGCCGACGCCGCATCTTGCGCTCTCGAACGCGTTCCGTCCGGGCCTCACCGGCTGGTTGAAGACGCTCTCGCGCGAGCTCGGCCCCAAGGGGGTCACCGTGAACTGCGTCGCTCCCGGCCGGATCGACACGCCGCGGATGACGGAGCTCTACGGCGAGAACGGCCCGCCGGCCGAGGAGCTCGCGCAGATCCCGCTCGGCCGCCTCGGCACGCCACGCGAGTTCGGTGACGTCGTGTGCTTCCTCGCATCCGCACGCGCCGCCTACGTCACCGGGACAACCGTGCTCGTCGACGGCGGCCTCTCGCGCGGGCTTCTGTGATGCGCCTCATCACCCCCGGCCGGTTGATCATGGCCGGGCTCGTGCTCGTGGTCGTCGTCCTCGGGCTCTACATCATCCCGTCGAACGAGTACATCTTCTTGCCCGACACGGCGCACCCGGTCCTGCCGCTCGTGACCGTCCCGAACGCGCACCGGCCGGCAAAGGGCGGCGTCTACTTCGTCGACGTCATCGTGCGCAAGGCGACAATCCTCGAGAAGCTCCTCGGCGGGATTCACGAGGGCGCCGACCTCTACCCCGCGAACGAGGTCAATCCTCCGGGCGTGAACAACGCACAGCTCGAGCGGATCGACCTGCAGGACATGGCGACCTCGCAACAGGTGGCCGCGGCAGTCGCCGAGCGCGCCGACGGGCTGAAGGTCGTGATCCGGCAGATCGGCGCCGAGGTCGAAGAGGTCGTGCCCGGCGGGCCGAGCGTCGGAAAGCTCGAGCCCGACGACGTCGTCACCGGAATCGACGGCAAGCCGGTCCGGAACCTCGCAGGCCTGTTGCAGATCATGTCGACCCACACGCCCGGCGACACGGTCGCCTACTCGATCCGGCGTGGGCATCGTGCGCTCGTCGAGCGCATCAAGACGATCGCAGACCCCCAGAACAAGAAGCACGCGCTCGTCGGGATCGTCCCCGAGCCGGCGCTCGACATCCATGTGCCGATCCCGGTGAAGATCGATGCGGGCGGCGTCGGCGGCCCGTCCGCGGGCGTCGCGTTCGCGCTCGAGGTGCTCCAGCTGCTCGGGAAGAACGTCCTTCACGGCCACAAGATCGCGGCGACCGGCGAGCTCGCCGTGAACGGCGCCGTCGAACCGATCGGCGGCGTGAAGCAGAAGACGATCGGCGCGCGCCGTGCGGGTGTGGACGCATTTCTCGTCCCGGCTGGGGAGAACGCGCAGGATGCCCGCAAAGTCGCGGACGGGCTCCGGATCATCCCTGTGAAGAGTTTTCAACAGGCGTTGCACGCCCTGGCGACACTCCGTTAACGCGGCAGAAAACGGCAGTTTTCGGCCGGTTCGAACTTGCCGGAAAGTGCATGTTTTCCTCTTAGGCAAGCCCTTTTCGGCGGTCGAACGCGGCCGTAGCATCCCCCTCCGTCAAGCCCCGCGATTTGCTCCCCGGAAGGACCCGCCCGATGACCCGACAGACCGCTCCGACCTGCGAGGACTGCTACTTCCGCCGTCACGGATTGTGCGCGATGGCCCCGGAGCGCCCCTGCCCCACCTTCCGCGCGGCGACGCGCACGCTGCAGCCGCCGCGCCAGCCCCGGCTCGTGCCGCTCGCGGTGTCGTCTGCCGCCTAGGCGGTAACGGGAATCGCCGCGGCGAGCCGCGCGACTCCTTCGGCGATCTCGTCCAGCGAGACGAAGCTGTACGCGAGGCGGAGCGTGTCGGGGCCGCCGTCGAAGTCGGTGCCCTTCACGAACGTGACGCCCGCCGCCTCGGCCCGCGCGAGCAGCTCGGTCGCATCGACGCCGTCGAGCTCGGCCCAGAGGAAGTAGCCGCCGTCGGGACGCGTGATGCGCGCGTCCGGCAGCTCGCGGTCGAGCGCAGCGAGCATCGCGTCGCGACGCGCGCCGAGCAGTCCGCGCACGCGCTCGAGGTTCGGCTCGAACCGGCCGCGCGACACGAACTCGTGCACCGTCGCCTGCCCGAGTAGCACCGGCGTGATGTAGGTCGACGTCGCCGTCGCTTCGATCTCGCGCGCGAGTGCCTCGGGGAAGACGAACCAGCCGACGCGCAGGCCGGGCGCGATCGTCTTCGAGAAGGACGAGCTGTACGCGATCGCACCCTCGGAGAGCTCGAAGAGCGACGGCAGCGGCTCGCCGTCGAAGCGCACGAGCCCGTACGGGTCGTCCTCGAGGACGAGCAGGTCGTGCTCGAGCGCAAGCTCGACGACACGGCGGCGACGCTCCTCGCTCAGCGTGCGGCCGCTCGGGTTCTGGAAAGTCGGGATCAGGTAGAGGAACGCCGGCTTCTCGCCATGCTCGAGCTCGGCTGCGAGCGCATCGGGATCGAGCCCCTCGTCATCGCACGGGATGCCGACCACCTCGGAGCCGAGCTCGCGCAGGATCTTCAGCGGGCGGTCGTAGGTCGGCCGCTCGACGAGCACGCGCTTCCCGGGAGCGAGGCGCTGCGCCAGGAAGACGAAGCCCTGGAGCGAGCCGTTCGTGAGGAACACGCGGCTCGGATCGACGTCGTGCCGCGCGGCGATCCACTCGCGCAGCGGCGCGTAGCCCGGAGAGGGCCCGTACGACAGGATCGTGCGGCCGTCGCGCTCGAGGGCGGCGCGCGCGCAGTCGGCGAGCTCCTCGACGGGCAGGCACTCCGGCGCGGGGATGCCGCGCGCGAACGAGATCATCGACATGTCCGCCAGACTAGTCGACGCGGCGGCAGACGCTGACCATGTACGGAAGCCCCGCGACGCGCGTGTGCATCGTCGTCCACTCGAGCTCGACGCGCTCGCCGTCCCGCCGCGTGAACGACGACGACCCGGTGGTGACACGTGACGCCTGCGTGCGCGCGATGTCGCCGGCCGCACCGTCGGGACTGAGGTCGCCGACCGGCATGCCGATGATCTCCTCGCGGCCGAGGCCGACGAGCCTGCACGCATAGTCGTTCACCGCGACGTAGCGCCGCTCCTCGTTCCAGACGAAGACCGCCACGCCGTCGAGCAGGTCGACCGCCTCGCCGAGCAGCGACCGCTGCAGGAGCTGTTGGACGTCGCCGCTCATGGCGGACAAACCTACACAGACGGGAGCTCGACGACGAACCGCGCGCCGCTCGGCTGGCCGCGCTCGTACCGCAGGTCTCCGCGATGCGCGACCGCGTAGGCGCGCGCGATCGCCAGTCCAAGGCCCGTTCCGGCGACGCGGTCGCGCGAGACGCCCGCCCGGGTGAAGCGGTCGAAAAGCGTCTCCTCGATCTCGCGCGCGACACCCGGCCCCGAGTCCTCCACGAAGACGCGCAGCTGCCCGTCGGCGGCGCTCGCCGTCACCCGCACGGGGGAGTGCCCGTAGCGCAGGGCGTTCGTGACGAGGTTGCTGACGATGTGGTCGAGGATCTGCGGGTCGACGACGACGAGCGTCGGCTCCGCGACCTCGATCTCGACCTCGTCCAGCCGGCCCGCCGCCGCGACGCTCACAACCTCGTGGAGACGGCGGCGAAGGTCGAGCGGCTCCGGCCTGACGTCGATCGCGTCCGCGTCGAGGCGCGAGAGGTCGAGCAGCTGCTCGACGAGCGAAGCCATGCGCTGCGTCTGCTGCTCGAGCGCTACGCGGAGCTCCGCCTTCTGCGTCTCGTCGAGGCGGTCGCCGAGGTGGTTGAGCGTCTGCACGAAGCCGTGCACGGTCGTCACCGGTGTGCGGAGCTCGTGCGCCGCGAGCGCGACGAAGTTTGCCATCACCTCGTTCGCCCGCTCGAGCGCCAGGCGCCCTTCGTGCTCCTGCTGGAACAGCC
Organism: Gaiellaceae bacterium; assembly: GCA_036268235.1. Taxonomy (GTDB): domain Bacteria; phylum Actinomycetota; class Thermoleophilia; order Gaiellales; family Gaiellaceae; genus PALSA-600. The sequence continues at coordinate 1,956 of DATAUN010000254.1, read as the reverse complement.
GCACACGATCGAGCGCGGTCGCGGTGAGCGCGGCGACGACCTCGAGCGCGCGCAGCTCGTCCTCGCCGAAGAACGGCGCGTACGGCGACGTCCACGCGACCATCGTCACCCCGGATTGCTCGATGCGGATCCCGCCTTCGCGGTCGACGGTGCCGTAGGCGGCGAGCAGCTCGCCGTCCTCGGCGTAGACGGCGAGGCCGCGCGCGCCGACGAGAGCCGCCGCCGGGGTGACGATGCGCCCTGCGATCTCGGCACGTGTCGTCGCAAGCGTGACCAGGTCTCGCATCGCTTCCTGGAGGCGGAGCTGCTCGGGCACGCGCCAGTAGACGCGGACGATCTGCGGCGGCTCGATGCCGAGGACGAAGGCGACGATCGCGACGAACGCGAGCAGCTGCGCGAGGAATGCTCCCGGTGAGGTCTTGTTGGTGGCGAGGACGGCGGCGAGCAGCGCAACGGTGAGCGCGGCCGCTGCGAAGCCCAGCATGCGCATGCGGTTCCTGGCGACCGACGGCAGGCCGCGGCCCGCCCGCCAGAGCCGGGTCGTCACGACGATCGACAGCCCCGTCCAGTGGATGAAGAACACGACCACGTACGCGACGAACCAGCCGGGCCGCGTCTGACCCGAGGCGGGCACGTGCGGCAGCGCGAACGTCCAGATCGACAGGCCGACCGTCAGCGACGCGACCGCGAGCTGGAGCCGGCGGCCCGGCGGCACGAACTCCGTCGCGAACCGGTAGAGCAGGTACGGGAAGAGCACGAGGAGCTCGACGTCGGTCCGCTGCGCCAGGTAGCCGCCGAAGCCGTGGGGATGCTGGGGCACGAGCCGTCCGACGGTCGTCACGGCGGCGATCGCCAGGAAAGCCGAAGCGAGCCAGGCGTTCGTGGCCTCGCGCCGCAGCCGCCACCGCTGCAGCGCAAGCGCGGCGAGCACGACGAGGACGACGGTGTTCGCGATCCCGACGGTGGTAACGAGTGCGTGCAGTGCCTTGTCCCTGGGTTCGACGCCGCGGCAGATCGTACGCCTAAGTTCCTTCTTAGGCTGACACGGCACAATTCGGGCATGAGCGCCCGCGTCCTTGTCGTAGATGACGATCCCGCAGTCCGGTCGGCGGTCGCACGCGCCCTGCGCGTCGACTACGAGGTCGAGGAGGCAGCCGACGGCGCCGAGGCGCTCGCGCAGCAGGCCTCGGCTCCCTCCGACCTGATCGTCCTCGATCTGCTCATGCCCGAGATCGGCGGCATCGAGGTCTGCCGCGTGCTGCGGCGGCGCGAGGATGCCGTGCCGATCCTCGTCGTCACGGCGCGCGACGCGGTCGACGACCGGGTCGAGGGCCTGGACGCCGGCGCGGACGACTACCTCGTGAAGCCATTCGCGGTCGAAGAGCTTCGGGCACGCGTGCGTGCGCTGCTGCGGCGCACCGGGGCCGGCGACGGCGCGTTTCGCTTTTCGGACGTGACGCTCGACTCGGCGACGCGCGAGGTCTATCGCGGCGAGCGCCGGCTCCAGCTGACGCGCACCGAGTTCAACCTGCTCGAGCTCTTCATGCGGAACCCGCGCCAGGTGCTGACCCGGTCGCAGATCTACGAGCGCGTCTGGGGCTACGACTTCGGCGCGACCTCGAACGCGCTCTGGGTGTACATCGGCTACCTGCGGCGGAAGCTCGAGGACGGCGGCGAGCCGCGCCTTCTGCACACGGTGCGGGGCGTCGGCTACGCGTTGCGCGAGGAACCGTGAGCTTCCGCCAGCGCGTCACGCTGCTCGTGGCGCTCGCGATCGCGATCACGGTGGCGGGTGCGTCGGTCGCAGTGTGGGTGGTCGCGAAGCACGAGCTGTACGGCCAGCTCGACACAACGCTGTACGTGCAGGCCGCGGAAAACGGCCACGGGCCTTTCGGTGGAAGCGCCAACCCGTGGACCGAGGTCGTGCACAGCGACGGCGACCATGACGTCTCGCCC
>DATAUN010000253.1:0-12914 GCA_036268235.1 Gaiellaceae bacterium | reverse complement strand
TCCGACTACATCGCGCCCGAGCAAGCGCAGGGGCAGCGGGTCGACGAGCACACGGACGTCTACTCGCTCGGCGTCGTGCTGTACGAGCTGCTGACGACCGAGGTGCCGTTCCCCGGCGAGAACTTCGTCGCGGTCGCGATGCGCCACATCAACGAGCCGCCGCCGCCGATCCGCGACAAGCGCCCCGACGTGCCGCCGCGCGTCGAGGCGGCGATCCAGCGCGCGATGGCGAAGCGGCCGGAGGATCGCTTCGCGACGATGGCCGAGTTCTGCGAGGAGCTCGAGGCCTGCCTCGGCGAGCTCCAGGCCGCCGGGACGCAGATCGTGCAGCCGGCGTACGCGCCGCCGCGCCGCGCACGCACCGCGCGCCGTCGCGGGCCGTCGCCGTGGCCGGTGCTGTTCGCGATCGCGGCGCTGATCGCGATCGGCGCGGTCGTCGCGTACGTGATCCTGGACGGCTTTCCGTCAGTGACGCATGGCAAGAACCACGGCTCGCCCGGCGGCTCGCCGGTTTCCGCCCAGATCCCGCTCCACGCCGTGACCGCGTACGACCCGTTCGGCAGCCCGCCCGGGCAGGAGCACAACAGCCAGGCGCCCTTGGCAACCGATGGCCAGACGAGCACGGCCTGGACGACCGAGCACTACGACGACCCGCCGAGCCTCGGCAAGTCGGGCGTCGGCCTCATCCTCGACGCGGACAAACCGGTCCAGCTGAACCACCTCGGCTTCTCGACCGGCACGCCGGGCTTCACGGCCGAGATCGAAGCCGGGGACTCGGAGAGCGGGCCGTTCACCACGGTCGTCGGTCCGTCGCAGGTCGCGTCCGGCCAGACGCAGTACGACATCGCGCCCGGGCACACCTACCGCTACTACCTGATCTGGATCACGAGTCTCGGCTCGCACAATCAGGTCGAGATCAACACGGTCAGCGCGAACTAGAACTTCAGCTGTCTCCTCCGCTCGAAGCGCTCGACCGCGAGGTCGGCGAGTCGCTGGAGCAGCTCGCTGTACGGGATGCCCGACGCCTCGAACAGGCGCGCGTACACGCTCGTCGATGTGAAGCCGGGAATCGTGTTCAACTCGTTCACGAGCACCTCGCCGTCGTCGCGCACGAACATGTCGGCGCGCGCCATCCCCTCGCAGTCGGTTGCGACGAACGCCTGCACCGCGAGCTGCTGCGCGCGCTCGATCTGCTCGTCGGTGAGCCGCGCGGGGACGACGAGGTCCATCTCGCCTTCGTCGTACTTCGCCTCGTAGTCGTACCACTCGTTGTGCGTGACGACGATCTCGCCGGGCAGCGACGCGATCGGCGTCAGGTTGCCGAGCACGCCGACTTCGACCTCGATGCCGGCCACGAACCGTTCGACAAGCACTTTCTCGTCGTGCTCGAACGCGAGGGCGACGCCGCGGCGCAGGTCGTCGTCGTCGTGCGCCTTGGTGATGCCGACGCTCGAGCCGAGTCGCGCCGGCTTGACGAAGCACGGATAGCCGAACGGGTTCCGCGGCTCGTCGCCGAGCCGCAGCGTGATGTTCTCGGTGACCGGGACGCCGTGGTCGCGGAGGACGGCCTTGAAGACGTCCTTGTCCATGCACAGCGCCGAGGCGAGCACGCCCGCCCCGACATACGGGACGCCCGCAAGCTCGAGCAGGCCCTGCACGGTGCCGTCCTCGCCGAAGGGGCCGTGCAGCACCGGGAACACGACGTCGACGTCGGCGAGGGTCGTCACGACATCCTTCGGTGGCAGGCGCGTGAGCTCCGACCCCCCGGAACTTTGTTCGCGCAGCGAACTACGTTCCCGAGTTTTGCTCTCGGAAAGCTGCCACCGTCCTGAGGGCGCGATCTCCACAGAAGTAACTCTGTCCCCACTCGCCTCGAGCGCGTCGATCACACTACGGGCGGACGCGACCGAGATCGGGTTCTCGCTCGAGCGGCCGCCGAGGATGACGGCGATGCGGCGGGTCACGGTGACGGCGGTGTGGTTGTGGTCGTCGTCGTTGCGGTCGTCGTCGTGCCGCCCTGCTGCAGCTGGCCGACCTGGATCGTCACGGTCTCGCCGGGAGTGGCCGGCGAACCGGCGTGCGGCGTCTCGCTGATCACGATTCCGTCCTGGTCCGGGTCGGTGACCGGCACGTATACGACGCTCGGCGTCAGCTGGTCGGCCGTGAGCGTCGTCTCGGCGTCAGTCTGGTTCTCCTCCGTCACGTCCGGGATCTGATTCGGCGCCGGGCCCTTCGACACGGACAGCGTCACCGTCGTGCCCTTGGGCTCGAGCGTGCCCTGCGACGGGCTCTCGTCCACGACGGTCCCCTGGGGCTCGTCGGAGGTCACGTCCTGCCGCTGGACGGCGAAGCCCTGCCCCTCGAGCGCCGACTTGGCGTTCGCGAACGGCATCGTGCGCACGTCGGGCACCGGGACCGGCTTCAGGCCCTTCGACACGTTGATGCGGATCGACGAGCCCTTGTCGACGTGGTCGCCGGCATGCGGCTGCTCGGCGGTCACCGTTCCCGCGGCCTCCGGTGAATAGATCTGCACTGCGTGCGGCTGCAGCCCGGCGGCGTAGAGCGCGCTGATCGCGGACGTGACGTCCTCGCCGACCACCTTGGGCACCGTCACCTTCGGCTTGCCAGTCGAGACGACGATCGTGATCGCCGAGCCCTTGCCGACCTTGGTGCCCCCTGCGGGCATCTCGGTTGCCACCTGGCCCTTGCCGACCGTCGAGCTCGGCGCGTATTCGACCGTGGGTACGAATCCGTCGCCCTTCAGCTTCGCGCGGGCAAGGTTCTTCTGCAGCTCCCTCACGTCGGGGACGCTGACGACCTTGTTGCTGTTCAGCTGGTCCTGCACCTTCTCGTAGAGGAACCAGCCGCCCGCGGCGCCCGCGAGGATCAGCCCGAGCGCGACGAGCCACGGCCAGATCGAGCGCCCGCGCGGCGGCTCTTCGTAGTCGTAGTACGGCGTCGGCGGGCGGTACGCGGGCGGCGCCGGCGGCGCGACGATCGACCCGCGCGGCCGCTGCACCATCGTCTGCCCGCTCGCGATCCCGGCGCCGGAGAGCACCTGCGTCATCGCCTCTTCCGTCTCGCGTGAGACGGACACGCCGCGCGCGACGCGCGCGAGGTCGGCGTCCATCTCCTCGGCCGACGCGTAGCGCTGGTCGGGGTCCTTGGCGAGCGCGCGCATCACGACCGCGTCGAGGTCGTGCGGCACCTCGGGGCGGAGCTCCGAGGGCGGGTCGGGCACCTGCGAAAGGTGCTTCATCGCGATCTCGACCGGTGTGTCGCCGGTGAACGGCACGTGGCCGGTGAGCATCTCGTAGAGCACGATCCCGAGCGAGTAGAGGTCCGAGCGCGGATCGACCGGCGCGCCGCGCGCCTGCTCGGGAGAGAGGTACTGCGCAGTGCCGACGATCGAGCCGGCCTCCGTCATCTGCGATGCGCCCGAACGCGCGATGCCGAAGTCCGTCACCTTCAAGCGGCCGTCGCCGCCGACGACGATGTTGTGCGGCTTGATGTCGCGGTGGACGATTCCGTTGCGATGCGAGAACGCGAGCGCACCGAGGATCTGCCGCGAGTAGTCGATCGCGATCGGGATCGGCGTCGGCCCGTTGCGGACGAGCAGCTCCTTGAGCGTGCGCCCGTCGAGGAACTCCATCGCGATGTAGTAGGTGCCCTCGGCGTAGCCGCGGTCGAAGATCGAGACGATGCTCGGATGGTTGAGCCCCGCTGCGCTCTGCGCCTCGCGGCGGAAGCGCTCGACGAACTGCTCGTCCGAGGCATGCCGTTCGTCGAGCAGCTTGAGCGCGACGCGCCGGCCGAGCTCCTGGTCCTCGGCGAGGTAGACGTACGCCATGCCGCCCGAGCCGAGCTTGCGCTTGATGACGTAGCGCCTGTCGAACGTCCGGCCGATCATGGTGTCGCTGCTCATACGAAGCCGACTAGTGCTTCGACGCGTGCTGCAGGATCGCCTGCATCAGCTGCTTGGCGATCGGGGCGGAGACGGAGCCGCCGAAGCCGTTGTCCGAGTGCTCGATGACGACCGCGCCGGCGATCACCGGGTTGTCGGCAGGTGCAAAGAAGAGGAACCACGCGTCGTAGACGTGCGGGATGCCCGTCTCCGCCGTTCCCGTCTTGCCCGCCACCTTCACGCCGGGGATCTGCGCCGCGGTACCGGTGCCGCCGGTGACGACGGCCTGCATCATCGTGTTCAGCGCTGCGGCGGTCGACGGCTTCATCGCGTGCTTCCAGACCTGCGGCTTGAACTTCTCGACCGTGCCGCCGTTCGGCGCCGTGACCTTGTTCACGAGGTGTGGGACCATGATCGTCCCGTTGTTCGCGACCGCGGCCGCGACGAGCGCCATCTGCAGCGGCGTCGCGATCAGCTTGTCCTGGCCGAACGCGAGACGGCCCGGGTCCATCAGGCCGGTGTTGGTCAGGAGAGTGTGATTCGCCGCGTACTCGCCGCTCGGCGCCACCGTGTCCGACGGCAGCTCGATCGGCGGCTGCGAGTAGAAGCCGAACTTCTTCGCCTCGTCGATCACCTTCTTCGCGCCGAGCTTCATGCCGATGTCGCAGAAGACCGCGTTGATCGAATGCTCGTACGCCTGGACCATGTTCACCTCGCCGTACGCCTCGGCGGAGCCCTCGGGGTTGAGCGCGTTCGAGACCTGCTTCCCGTACTCGGTGCAGTAGCCCTTGTCGTCGAACGTGGAGTTCGGGGTGTAGACGCCGTCGTCGAGCGCGGCCGCGGCCGTGACCGTCTTGAAGGTCGAGCCCGGCGGGTAGAGGCCCTGAGTGGCGCGGTTGTAGAGCGCCGACGCCGAGCCGGGGCACGCGCTCGGCGACTTGAGGATGCTCGCGTAACCGGTGTTCGACTCGATCTTGTTCGGGTCGTAGCCCGGCGACGACGCCATCGCGTAGATCTGGCCCGTCTTCGGGTTGAGCGCGACGACGGCGCCGCACTTCCCCTGCAGGTCGGTCTCGGCGATCTTCTGCAGGTTGACGTGCAGGTTGAGCACGAGGTTGTTGCCCGTGATCGTCGTTCCCTTCGCCGTGTCGACGAGCTTGTCCCAGATCGTCCCGAGGTTCGCGTTCGACGCGGTCAGGTACGCGTTCTCCTGGCGCTCGATGCCGGCGCGCGAGCGGCCCTGGGTCGAGTAGCCGATCGTCTGCGAGGCGAGCCCGTGCGTCAGGTAGCGGCGCAGGTAGAGCGTCTCGCCGCCGCTCTTCACTGCCTTGTTCGCCGCGAGCAGCAGCCCGTTCGAGGCGTAGATCTTCCCGCGCTTGATCCGGAACTGCGCGACGCGTTGGATCGCGTTGTCCTGCTTCGCGGCGAGGCTCGGGGCAGCCCACGACTGCCAGTAGGTGGTCGCGACGATCAGCGCTGCGAGCAGCACGAGCGCGACGATTGCGAGGCGGGAGATCTGGCGGTTCATTGCGTGTTGGCTCGGTTCGAGACGAGGAGCAGCCCGGCGAGCAGCAGGAAGTTCGCGACGACGGACGAGCCGCCGTACGAGACGAAGGGGAGGGTGATCCCGGTCAGCGGGATCATCCGTAGCACACCGCCTACGATGATGAACGTCTGGAACGCGAAGCCGAACGTGAGGCCTGCCGCAAGCAGCTTCGAGAACCCGTCGTCGGCCTGGAGGGCGATCTTCATCCCCCGCGCGACGAAGAGCATGAACACGAGCAGCAGGGCGGCGGCGCCGACGAGCCCGAGCTCCTGCGCGAGCGCCGAGTAGATGAAGTCGCTGTTCACGTATGGGATCAGCGGTGCGCCGCTCGTCGTCGTGAACGTGCCCTTGCCGAGCCCGGCCCCGCCGAAGCCGCCGTTCGCGATCGAGTACAGCGACTTGACGAGCTGGTAGCTCTCGCAGTCCTGGCGGAGCGCCAGCGTCCCGGTCTGCGGGCAGAAGACCTTCGTCGACGTCCACGGATGCAGCCAGATCACGACGCGCTCGCGGACGTGCGGGATCTTCTCGTACGCTCCGACGCCGCCCGCGACGAAGAGCGCAAGGCCGACGACGACGAATGACAGCCGCGCCGTCGCGACGTACAGCATCGCCAGGAAGATGCCGTAGTAGAGGAGAGCCGAGCCGAGGTCGTTCGACGAGACGAGCGTCAGCATGCACGCGCCCCAGATCACGAGCAGCGGTCCCATGTCCTTCAGCCGCCCTTGCGCGAGCACCTCGCGCTTCTCGCGCAGGTAGCCGGCGAGGAAGACGATCAGGAAGATCTTCGAGAACTCGCCCGGCTGGAACTCCATCGGGCCGATGTGCACCCAGAGCCGCGCGCCGTTCACCGTCTCGCCGATCCCGGGCACGCGCGGCAGGAAGAGCAGCAGGATCGCGCCGATCCCGAAGAGGTACTTGTACTGCTCGAGCACGCGGTAGTCGCGGCGCAGTCCGAAGAGCGCGACGGCGAAGAGCACGACACCGATCACGATCCACAGCCCCTGTTTGAACGCGTCGCTCGGGCCGAGCCGGTAGATCTCGGTGACGCCGATCGCCGTCAGGAGGCCGGCCATCGGCAGCAGGTACGGGTCGGCGTCCGGCACGGCGAAGCGCGCGACGAGGTGCGCGGTGAGGTAGAGCGCGAAGAAGAAGAGCGCGTAGCCGAGCGATCCCCAGCTGACGAGCGACTGGCGCGCGATGTAGACGGAGGCGAACCCGAGACCGGTCAGGACACCGACCGCCCACAGGTAGAGGAGCTCGCGGTTGCGCGGGCTGAGCGAGTTCAGCGCGCGAGCCCCCAGTAGACGAGCACGACGATGACGGCGATCAGCGCGAGGATGACGAGCAGCGCGAGCAGCCGCCGGCCGATGCCTGCCTGCGGGGGTTCGGGGCCGTTCTGATCGGCGATGGCCGCGTTCACCTCGGCTGCCGAGAGCACCATCGTGTCGACGGGCGCCTGCGCGGCGGCGGGCGGCGGTGCGACGTGGTCCTCCGGATGGAGCGTGTCCTCGTCGTCGGCCGACGGGAGTGCGAACTCGCGTGTGTGCTCGTCGGGCTCCCCGGCGGGCGCGTCGGCGTCCCCGTCGACGATCTCGAAGAGCACGGCAGTGATGTTGTCGTCGCCGCCGCCGCGGTTCGCCGCTTTGACGAGCGCGCGCGCGGCGTCATCGAGGTCGCTGCGGTACCGGCGCAGCACCTCTTCGATCGTCTCACCGGGGACCATGTCCGAGAGGCCGTCGGAGCAGATCAGGTAGAGGTCGCCCGGCTGCGGCGTGATCGTGAACGCGTCGACGTCGACGTCGGGATCGGTGCCGAGCGCGCGCGTGATCACGGAACGCTGCGGATGCACCTCGGCGTCACGCTCGGACAGCTCGCCGCGGCGCACGAGCTCGGCAACGAGCGAATGGTCGTCGGTGAGCTGCTCGAGACGATCGTCGCGCAGCAGGTACGCCCGGGAGTCGCCGACGTGGCCGAACGTCACGTCGCCGTTCGGCTCGACGATTGCGAGCGTCATCGTCGTGCCCATTCCGCTCGTCGACGGGTCACTCGACGCGCGCTCGTGCACGCGTCTGTTTCCCTCCTGCACGAGCCGCTTGACGAGCTCCTCGCCGCCGCTCTGCGCGGACGCGTCGCTCACCGCGCTCGCGGCGAGCGCCGACGCGATCTCGCCCGCGCGTGCGCCCCCCATGCCGTCCGCGATCGCGAAGATCGGCGGGCGCAGCACGAACGTATCCTCGTTCTGCCTGCGCTTGCGCCCAGGATCGGTCGCCGACGCGAACTGCCCTACCTTCACGGCTCGAACCTCAGGTCGGTCTCGCCGACGCGCACGACGTCACCGGCTGCGAGCTTGCGCTCGCGCGTCAGGCGGATGCCGTTCACGAAGGTGCCGTTCGTCGAGCCGATGTCCTCGACCCAGATTCCGTCGCGGCGCGGCTCGACGCGCGCGTGGCGCGTCGAGGCGTACTCGTCGTTCTCGAGCGGCACGTCGTTCTTCGGCCCGCGGCCGATCGTGACCGCGCGCGAGTCGAGCTCGACGACGTCGCCCTCGCTGAGCGCGGGGCTCGCGAGCACGACGAGACGGCCGAGCTCGCGCGGCTGCGGCACGAGGCCGGCCGCGACGGCCTGCTGCGGCGCGAGGATCATCGATTCCTGCGGCAGGCGCAGGTCGCGTCCGGCCGAGCGCACGATGCGCCAGATGAACAGGTAGAGGAGGACGAGGAACGCGAGCTTCAGGGCAAGGAGCGTCGTCTCGACCTGGGCCGAGGCAAGGAGCGCCACCTACTGCAGCTCCCGGGAGAAGGTGAGCTCCGTCGAGCCGATCGTGAACTGCGTGCCGTCCTCGAGCTTCAACCGCTTGACGCGCTGGCCGTTCACCTCGACGCCATTCGTCGAGTCGAGGTCGACGAGCCAGTACGTCGCGCCTTCCTGGCGCAGCTCGGCGTGGCGGCGCGAGATGTTCGGATCGCTGACCTGGACGTCCGCGTCCTTCGAGCGGCCGATCACGACACGCCGCTTGGAGATCTCGTGGCGCTTCCCGTCCCACTCGAGCACTGCGACCTCGCGTTGGATGCCGAGGTCGACCGGCGAGGCGGCCTCGGTCGCGCCCGGCGCGGCAGCGGTCGGCTTGTAGACCATCGTCGCGTTCGGCTCGGCGTCGGTGTCGGGCCCGTCGCCGCGGCCCGACTGCACCATCCGCGTGGCGATTCCGAAGACGCCGACGTCGAGATCCTCGTCGGTGTCGATCTCGACCTTCGGCGGCGAGAGCAGGACGTAGCTCTCCCGGCGTGCGTGCTCGGCGAGGTAGTCGCCGAGCTCGTCGCGCAGCTGTGCCTCGTACGACGAGAACTGCTCGCGGTCGGCGACAGAGAGGTAGATGGTGTACTCGTTCGGGACGTAGACGCGCGACACCGAGACGTTCCGGTGGTCGTCCATCTCCTTCACGAGCTTGCGCGCGAGCTCGACCGGCTGGACGTTCGTTCTGAAGGCGCGGCCGAACACGCCCTCGAAGAGCGACTCGAGCTTGGATTCCAGGCTTCTGAGCACGGGCATGGGCAGCAGCGGGGAACCATTCCCCACGTCGGCAGAGTTTATGTCCGGCGCTGGAGCGCGAGAGCGGCGGCCGTCAGCCACGCCGCGCCGACGAGCGGCAGGAGCGCGGCCGCAGGTGCGACGAGCGCGGTTGCGGCGAGCATTGCTGCGCCGAAGAAGGCGGCCGGCCACGGGCCCCGGCCGCGCACGTGCGGGAGCGCGACCGCTGCGGCGGCGAGCACGAGCGCCTCGACCCCGATCGTCGGATGGGCGGCGAGCTGGCGCCAGAGCTCGCTCGCGACCGCCGTCGGCCGCGCGGAGCCGGCGATCCCGAGTCCGAGCGGCGGCGCCGAACCGTCGAAGGGCAGCGGCACGCGGCGGATGCCTGCGACGACCGCTGCGAGCAGCACGGCGACGGCCACCTGCGCGCCGCGGCGGACACGACCGCGCGCCGCCTGCGCGGCGAGCGGCAGCAGTGCGAGCCCGGCGAGCGGCGCGAGCAGCGGGCCGGCCGCCAGCAGGAGGCCCGCGCGCGCGTCCCGCCACGTGAGCGCGGTCCACGCGGCGGCGAGCACGCCGTAGACGATCGCCAGGCCGAGCGAGATGTTGGCGAGCGGGAAGAACGCCACGGCGAGCGCGAAGACGAGGCCGAGGCGCGGCGTGGCGAAGCCGAGCGCGGCGCCGGCGGCGGCGAGCCCGAGCGGCCAGCCGGCCGGGTAGAACGGCAGCGCGGCGGCGACCCAGCCCGATGCGATCCCGGCGAGCGCGCCGGGGAGCAGCCGCTCGCCCAGGGCGAGCGCGCTCACGCGGGTGGGCGCGGCGGGCTTCGAGCCCGAGCCGCCCTTCTTGCGCCGGCGCTTCGGCAGCGAGCGCAGCTCCTGCGCGAGCTTCTCGGCGGCGGGCCGCCGCTGCGGGTTCACGAGGAGGGCGCTCGCAACGGTCTCGAGCACGTGCTGCGGCAGGTCGGGGCGCAGGGTCTCGAGCGGCGCCGCGCCGCGCTGAATGCTGCGTCCGGTTTCGCCGATGTCGCCGCCCCAGAACGGATGCTCGCCGGCGAGCGCCTCCCACAGGAGAACTCCGACCGCCCAGACATCGGCGGCCGTCGTCGCGGGCAGCCCCTGCAGGCGCTCCGGCGAGATGTAGGCGAGCGTTCCCGGTACGTCGCCGAGCGCAGTCAGCGTGTCGAACTCGGCCATCTGCGCGAGCCCGAAGTCGACGAGGCGCACATCGATCTCGCTGGACTCGGCAAGCAGGACGTTCGACGGCTTGACGTCGCGGTGCACGATCCCGCGAGCGTGAGCATGCGCGAGTGCCTCGGCGATCTGGCCGGCGACCTCGATCGCCGCGCGGTCGTCGAGCTCGCCGGCCCGCATCGCCTCCCGCAACGTGCGCCCCGGCACGTACTCGTAGGCGATGTAGACGTGCGACGGGTCGCGGGCAAGCGAGAGGATCCGCTGGCAGCGCGGGTGCCTGAGCGACGCCGCGGCGCGGGCTTCCCGCTCGGCGCGATGGCCGCTCTTGCCCTCCCGGGAGATGATCTTCAGGGCGACGTCGAGGCCGCTACGCTCGTCGCGGGCGAGCCACACATGGCCCATCCCGCCCGAGCCCAGGGGCCGCACCGGCCGGTACCGGCCCAGGAAGAGGTCGTGCGCGAGGGCCGAGGACACCTTGCGCTTCTACGTCCTAGCCAGGACATTTCCTCTCTGGGACGAACCAACGCGCTAGATTCGCCAGCAAATGGACCCTCGCGACGACGACATCGATTTCGACTTCTTCGAGGACGAGCCCGCCACCACGGAGGCCCAGTCCCCGCAAGCGCGCGTCCGCCTGCCCCGGCGCGGCGGCCGCGGCACGGGCATGCGCCGCCCGGGAGGGCCGCCCCGCGGGCTGACGCCGTTCGTCCGCCTGCTCGGCGCGGTGGTCGTCCTCGTCGTCCTCTTCGTGTTCTTCGGGCTCGCGATCCAGTCCTGCGCGTCGACCTCCAAGCACGACGCCTACGCGAGCTACATGAGCGCCGTCGCGAAGATCGGGCACAGCTCGCAGGCCGACGGCACTGCATTTGCGAACGCGCTGACGACGCCGGGTGTGAAGGTCCCGGCGCTCGTCCAGACGCTGGACGGGATCGTCACCTCCGAGCGGCAGAACCTCGCGCAGGCGGAGAAGGTCGACCCGCCCGGGAAGCTCCGGCCCGAGAACCAGCATGTGATCGACGCGCTCCAGCTGCGCATCGACGGCGTGCAGGGAATTGCGCGCACGCTTCAGCAGGTCCCGGGCGCCGCCTCGACGACCGGCGACGCAGCGACGCTCGCCGAGCAGGCGGCGCGCCTCTCCGCCAGCGACATCGTGTGGTCCGACCTCTTCCACGACCCGGCGTTCACGCAGCTCACGCAGGACGGCGTCAAGGACGTGCAGGTCCCGACGTCCCAGTTCGTCGTGAACAGCGCTCTTGTCACCGAGCATTCGCTGAGCGGCGTGCTCCAGCGCCTGAAGGGCGCCGCGACCGGCGGCAAGCCGACCGGCCTGCACGGCACGAACCTCGTCAGCGTCAAGGCGATCCCGGCGAACCAGACGCTTCAGGAAGGCACCACGAACACGGTCACGGCGGGAACCGACCTCGGCTTCGTCGTCACGATCCAGGACTCCGGAGACTCCCAGGAGGTCGACATCAAGGTGACGCTGACGATCCCGCAGAACACGCCGGTGATCACGAAGACGCTGACGATCCCGGCGATCAACGCGGGGGCGCAGAAGTCGGTCACGTTCACGAACCTGGGCGAGGTCAACTTCGCGCGCACCGAGCAGCTGAACGTCGACGTCGCGGCCGTGCCGGGCGAAGTGCGCCTGGACAACAACAAGGCGTCGTACCCGATCATCTTCTCGCTCGGTTAGTTAGCCTCGGGGCGTGCACGCGACGGCGACTGAAGCGCTGATCGTCGCGATCGCGGCGGTGGGCGTCGGCGCGATCGGCCTCGGCGTCGCCTGGTGGTCGACGATTCGGGTCAGGCGGGTGCGGGACGCGCAGCGGCTGCTGATCGGCGGCGGGCGGCGCGACCTCGTCGACTTCGCGGTCGCGCTCCAGGCGCGCGTCGACGACCTGCACCGCGCCGTGGACGAGGTCGCGGCGAGCCTCGCCCGCGTCGACCGCCGTGTCGACGGGACGGTCACGAATTCGGCGATCGTCCGCTACGACGCCTACGAGGACACGGGCGGCCACCAGTCCGCCTCGCTCGCTCTCCTCGACTCCGTCAGGACCGGGATGGTCATCACCGCGATCCAGGGCCGCGACTACGCCCGGATCTACATGAAGGAGCTCGACCGCGGCCGCGCCTCGGTCGCCCTGTCACCGGAGGAGCAGGAGGCTGTCGAACGGGCGATGGGCCGCTAGGTTCCTGAGTTCCGCGCTGCCGGGTACATTGTCCGCGAGGTGCAGCAAGTACTCGTCCTGAACGCGAGTTACGAGCCGCTCAACGTGTGCTCTCTGCGCCGCGCCCACGTACTGGTCTTCAAGGGCAAGGCCGAGGTGATCGAGGAGCTCGATCGACCACTTCGCTCGGCCACGGACACGTACCAGTGGCCCCATGTGATCCGCCTCGTGCACTACGTCCGCGTCCCGCGCATGGTGCAGCGCAAGATCTCGCGCCGTGCCCTCTTCGCCCGTGACGGCTGGCGGTGCGTCTACTGCGGCACGACCAACGGGCGGCTGACGCTCGACCATGTCATCCCGCGCTCGAAGGGCGGCGACTCGACCTGGGAGAACGTCGTCACCTCGTGCGCGCCGTGCAACCTCCGCAAGGGGAACCGCCTGCCGCACGAGGTGCAGATGGAGCTGCCCGCGCGGCCGCGGCCGCCCGCGCCGGTGCTCTTCATCCGGCTCGCGACGCCGAAGATCCCCCAGCGCTGGGAGCGGTACCTCGCGCCCTACGCGACGTCGACACC
>DATAUN010000252.1:0-3721 GCA_036268235.1 Gaiellaceae bacterium | reverse complement strand
CGGCGGCAGCCTGGCGGAGGCGCGCGTCATCGGCCTCGAGGCGGAGCGCGAGATCTGGGTCGCCCGCCGCGCGCGCCGGACCGAGACGCGCGCCGCCCGGACGTTCCTCGACTTTGCGAAGGCGCGCCTGGTGTGATCGTCCGCTGGGGCCTCGCCGAGCTGCCGGCGGCGTTGCGGGAAGCCGGGATCGAGCGGCCGTTCCTGATCGCGAGCCCGCGCTGGGCGTCGCTGGATCTGCCGCCGCACGTCGCGCACCTCTCCCAGGTCCCGTCGGCGACGGTTGACGTGCCGAGCGACGCCGACGGGATCCTCGCGGTCGGCGGCGGCTCGGCGATCGACCTCGGCAAGTTCGCGTCGGCGCAGAGCGGCAAGCCGGTCGCGCACGTGCCGACCACGTACTCCGGAGCCGAATGGACGACCTTCTACGGCATCCGCTCGCCCGACCGGATCATGCGCGGCGGCGGCGCAGGCGCGCGCCCGGTGGCGATCGTCTACGACGTCGACCTGACGCTCGAGCTGCCGCCCGACGTCACGGCGGGCACCGCGCTGAACGGGCTCGCGCACTGCGCGGAGGCGCTGTACGTCAGGGGACGAAACGAGGAGGGCGACGCCGAGGCGCTCGCCGGCGCACCCCTGATCGCGAGCGCACTTCCGCGCGTGCTCGCGGCGCCCCACGATCGCGTCGCACGCGAGGAGCTGTTGCGCGGCGCGATGCACGCGGGCCACGCGCTCGGCCTGGCGGGGCTCGCGCTTGCGCACGCGATGGCGCAGGCGCTCGGCGGGACCTACGGCCTGCCGCACGGCGCCATGAACGCGCTCTGCCTGCCGCCCGCGCTCGGATTCAACCGGGCGCTCGCGCCCGCGGAAGTGCAGGCCTTCGGCGAAGCGATCGGCGGCGACCCCGTCGAGCGCTCGCGCGAGCTCGCCCTGCTCGGCGGCTTCGAGAACCTGCGCCAGTTCGGGATCCCGGCCGGCGACCTGCCCGCCCTCGCAGAAGCGACCGCGCAGCGGGGCGGGAACCAGGCAAATCCACGCCCGGCGACCCCCCAGGAGATCCTCGGCCTTTTCCAGGCGATCTGGTGAACAAGGAATAAGATCCGCTTATCTCAGGTATAGTCGAGCTGTGGCGAGTCCTGGGCGCAGCTTTGACGTGCTCGTGGTCGGCAGCGGGGCCGCCGGGCTCGCGGCCGCCGTGTCCGCCGATCGCGCCGGCGCGAACGTCGCGCTCGCGACCAAGGCCTCCCTCCAGGCAAACAACTCCTCGAAGGCGCAGGGCGGCATCCAGGCGAGCTTCGGCGCCGACGACTCGCCCGACCAGCACGGCGACGACGTCTTCCGCTCCTCGCACGACACGGCCGACCGCCGGCTCGTCGAGGTCCTGACCGGCGACGCGCAGTCCGCGATCCACTGGCTCGAGGAGCTCGGCGTCGAGTTCACGCGCGACCCCGACGGCGGCTACCGCCTCGCCCGCTGCGGCGGCGCGAGCGCGAAGCGCCTCCTCCAGGTCGGCGACCGCACCGGTCACGCGATCACGAAGCAGCTGCGCGATGCCTGGGAGGCATCGACCGGCACGAGCCTGACGAATGCGCCGCTCCGCGAGCTCACGCAGGTGAACGGCCACTGGCGCGCCGTCGTCGGCGAGCACACCGTCGAGGCGGGCACCGTCGTCCTCGCCGCGGGCGGCCGCTGCTATGCCGAGGCCGAGAAGCGCGGCGAGCTCTCGACCAACCATCCGAACGCGACGGGCGAGGTCACGCAGATCGCGCTCGACGCCGGCGCGGAGTCACGCGATCTCGACGCGCTGCAGTACCACCCGAACGGCGGCGCGTGGCCGCCGAACATGCAGGGCTACTCGATCCCCGAGACGACGCGCGCGTACGGCGCTGTGCTCCTGAACGCGGAGGGCGAGGAGTTCACCGACTCGCTCGGCCCGCGCGACCAGGTCAGCCAGGCGATCTTCGACGAGGTCAAGCAGGGCAGAGGTGTCGCAACACCCGACGGACGCCCGGCGGTGTACCTCGACACGACGCGCATCCCCGAGGCGGATGCCGACGTGAGCCTCCCGTACATGCTCCGCCGCTATCGCGGCGCGGGGATCGACCCACTCAAGGAAAAGCTCCTCACCTATCCCGTCCTCCACTACCAGAACGGCGGTCTCGTGATCGACACGGACGCCGAGACGACGCTCGAGGGCGTCTACGCGTGCGGCGAGATCGCCGGCGGCACGCACGGACGCAATCGCATGATGGGCAACTCGTTGCTCGAATGCGCCGTCTTCGGCCGCCGCGCCGGCCGCGCCGCCACAGAGAAAGCGAGCGCATGAGCACAGTCACCGGAACCGACCTGCAGCATGCGGTGGAGGACGCAGCCGCGCACCTCTACGTCTGGGCGCTGAAGGACATCCCGCAGGATCTGCGCGACGCGCTCGCCGCGGCGCGCCTGCGCGAGACGTCCGTGCCCGGCAAGCGCGTGCTCGAGACGATCCACCGCAACGTCAACATCGCCGACAGCGAGAACAACCTCGTCTGTCAGGACACCGGCATCGCCGTCTACACATGCCGCGTCGGCGAGCACTTCCCGCTGCACCCGACGCGCATCTACGAAGGCCTGCGCGACGGCACCGGGCGCGCGACCGTCGAGCATCCGCTGCGCTCGAACGCGGTGCACACGATCACGCGCGAGAACACCGGCCCGAACATCGGCTATCGCCTCCCGATCGTGCACTGGGAGTTCATCCCCGACTGGGACGGCCTCGACGTGAAGTGCGTGCCGAAGGGCTCCGGCTCCGAGAACATGAGCTTCCTGAAGATGTGCGTCCCCGCCGACGGCGTGAAGGGGATCAAGCAGTTCGTGCTCGAGTCGATCGTCGGCGCCGGCGGCAAGCCGTGCCCGCCCGGCATCGTCGGCGTCGGCATCGGCGGCACCGCCGACTACGCGATGTACCTCGCGAAGGAGGCGATCACGCGCCCGGTCGGAACGCGCAACGCCGACCCGCTCGTCGCGCAGCTCGAGGACGAGCTCTACGGCCTGCTGAACGAGACGGGCATCGGCCCGATGGGGCTCGGCGGCGACGTCACCGTCCTCCAGTGCCACATCGAGCACGCCGACACGCACATGACCCTCAACCCGGTCGCGGTCAACTACCAGTGCTGGGCCGCGCGCCGTGCCTCCGCCCACATCTCGCCGATCGGCGAGACCGAATTCGATCGCGAGTTCTAATGGCGAATCACGAAGTCACGTTCCCGATCACCGACCCGCAGGAGATCCTGAAGCTGAAAGCGGGCGACGAGGTCACCGTGCAGGGCCACATCATCGGCATCCGCGACCGCACGCAGATCCGCATCTTCGACCAAGGTGTGCCGCCGCCGATGGACCTCACCGGCGCGTTCCTGCTGCACACCGCGCCGGGCGTGCGCAAGGTCGCCGAACACAAGTACGAGAAGGTCTGCATCGGCACGACGACGAGCGCGCGCATGGTGCGCTTCACCGAGCCGCTCGGAAGTCAATACGGAGTCCGGGCCATTTGTGGCAAGGGCGGCTTCCCCGACGAAGCCATTGAGCCCATGCACCAGCTCGGGATGGTGTACTTCGCGATCGTCGGCGGCGCCGCGGCGCTCGAGACGACGCAGATCGAGGAGATCGAGGACGTGCAGTGGGAGGAGCTCATGCCCGAGTGCCTCTGGAAGTTCCGTGTCAAGGACTTCGGCCCGCTCACCGTCGG
>DATAUN010000251.1:0-2015 GCA_036268235.1 Gaiellaceae bacterium | reverse complement strand
CCGACCGCGACTTGTAGGTCCGACACAGATCCTGGACCTCGATCGCCGCCATGCGGCCACCCTATCGAGCGACTCGGAAGGTCAGAGGCCGGCGCGAGTCCAGTGGGCGATCGCCGCGGGTGCGCAGCGCTTCTCTGCGAGAGCTGAGTGCGCCCGCTCGCGTGCACGCTCGTCACCCGTGGCGTCGGCGAGCGCCGCCCAGGCCTCCGCGCGGAGCAGTAGGAAGTCGGTCGCATCTGCGCGCGCGACCGCTTCGCGCGCGAGCGGCTCGGCGTCTGCGCCGCCGCAGCGGGCGAGCACGGCGCGCCAGCCGACCTGCGAAGCGACGTCGTCGTCCGCTGCCGCGTCCGCGGCCGCATGTGCCACTCGCTGCGCCTCGTCGAGCTCGCCCAGGGAGACGAGCGCCTCGCCGAGCAGCGTCGCCGCGGTCGAGAAGTAGGCCTGCTCACCGAGCCGCTCGAGCTCGGCGGTTCCCTCGCGCAGCGTGCGCGCTGCAGCGGCGGGGTCGCCGGCCAGGAGCTCGACGATCCCGTCGTCGATCGCGCTCGCGGCGGCGCCGATGCGCTGACCGAGCTCGCGACGCAGCCCGCGCGACTCGGCGACGCGCCGGCGCGCCTTGCCGAAGGCGCCGTCGAGCGCGTGCAGGACGGCGAGCGACTGGAGCGCCGCCGCCTCGACGCCGGGCCGGCCGGCTCCTTCGGCAAGGATCAGCTCGCAGCGCTCGAGGCCGTCGGGAACGGGAAGCGGCCCGTACCAGCACGCGCTGCAGAGCAGGAAGAGGATCCACGTCTCGGCGCGCGACCGGCCGGCGCGCCGGGCAACGGCGAGGGCCTCCTCGAGCGCGGCAGCGAGCGCGGCTGCATCGCCGCGCACGACCGCGAGGTAGGCCGCGGCGAGCAGCGCTTCCGTCAACCCCGTGTCGTCGTGCGCCCGCTCGAGCTCGGTGCGGACTGCCGCGATCTCGGCTGCAGCGGCGGCGAGGTCCGCGCTCGGCTCGACGCGGAACCGCACGTCCACGAGGCCGAGCCGGGCGCGCGGGCCTTCGGCGGCCGCGAACGCCCGCTCGGCGGCTGCGAAGTCGCCGACATCGAGCTGCGCCCGGCCCAGGTCGACGGCGGTCGCATCGTCGCCGGTGAGCTCGTGCGCGCGTGCCAGAAGTGCGGCGGCGTCCGCGGCGTCGCCGCGGGCGAGCAGCATGCGCCCGAGCGCCGTCCCCCGCGCGGCGATCGTCCGCGCGTCGTCCGCCAGGCTCGCGCTCGCCGGTGCGAGCGTCTGCCGTGCGCGGAACGCCTGGTCGAGGTGGTAGACGACGAGCGCCTCGCTCTCGAGCGGCGGGATTCCCGGCGAGCGGTCACGCCACTGCGCATGTCGCTCGTGCAGCTCGGCGCGGCGCGCGAGCGGCAGCGATGCGTACGCGGCGTCGCGCATCATCAGATGCCGGAACTCGAGGTCCTCATCCTCGAACCGCGTCGGCTGGAGGATCCCTTCGGCGACGGCATGCCCGACCGTGTCCTCGATCGCTCCCTCGACGAGGTTGCTCAGGGCGTCGAGCGAGAACGAGCGGCCGAGCACCGACGCGCAGCAGACTGTCCCGCGCACGTCCGTGCGGAGGCGCGCGAGGCGCGCGGCGAGCAGCGACTCGAGCGGGCGAGGTGGGCCGGCGTCGCCGGCGCGGAGCGAGAGGACGAGCTCCTCGAGGAAGAGCGGGTTGCCGCCCGACGCGCGCACGAGCTCGTCGACCGTCGCAGGGTCGGCCGGGGTGCCGTCGAGCAGCGCCGCGACGACGGCAGTGCACGCGAGCGCGTCGAGCGGACGCAGTTCGGTGACGTCCGCCGTCGAGCCGGCAGGCGTCTCGCGCGCGGTGACGATCGTGAGGAGCGGGACGTCGGCTGCCTCGCCGAGCTGGCGGGCGAGGTCGTGGATCGGCGGCGAGCCCCAGTGGAGGTCGTCGAGCACCGCGACGACGGGGCGACGCTGCGCGACGCATTCGAGCAGGCGCCGGACGGCCCAGCTGC
>DATAUN010000250.1:0-32013 GCA_036268235.1 Gaiellaceae bacterium | reverse complement strand
CGGCGGGCGCAAGAAGCTGCCCGGGCCGAGGGAAGACCGGCTCTTTGCGCTGACGACCGCGGCCGTCACGCTCGAGACGGAGCTCGGCCTCAAGACGGCCGGCGCCGCCGCGGTCGCGTTCAAGCCGCAGTCCTCAGGCGAGTTCCGCAGCGCGTTCGACGACGTCGACAAGCTCGTCGACGCGGTCGCACAGCAGTGCGGATCGACGATCGAGCGCAAGTCGGACGAGTTCGGCTTCGACTGGATCGTGGTGCACGACCCCGACCTCGAAGACCTTGTCGGCGCTGCGCACACGCTCGCCTCCGAGCTGACCGCGCAGGGCTTCGGCGAGCAACTGCTCGCAGCCACGTTCAAGTTCGACGGCGGCGAGAATCCCGTCTACTTCATCTACGGCTTCAAGCGCGGCGCGTTCTGGCCGTTCGTGCCGATCGGGAAGGACAAGCGCGACAACGCGACCGAGCTCGAGCTGAAGGCAAAGCTCGAGCCGGAGCTCCCGATCGAGCAGGACCTGACCCGCTGGTTCGCGCTCTTCGACGCACCGGTCTAGCGGTCAGTCGTCAGGCCCGACGCGCACGAGCATCTTCCCGACATTCGCGCCGCGGAAGAGGCCTGCGAACGCGGTCGGCGCGTTCTCGAGACCGTCGACGATCGTCTCGCGGTGCTCGAGCTTCCCCTCGCGGAGCCACGCGCCCACCTCGGCGAGGAACTCCGGGTAGCGCTTCATGTGGTCGGTGACGATGAAGCCCTGGATGCGCAGCCGCTTCGACACGATGTACGCGAGGTTGCGCGGACCCGGCTCGGGCTGCGCGTCGTTGTAGCGCGAGATCGCACCGCACGCCACGACCCGGCCGAACGGGCGGAGCGCGAAGAGCGACCCTTCGAGCTGCGCGCCGCCGACGTTGTCGAAGTACACGTCGATGCCGTCGGCAAGCGCGTCCTTCATCGGCGTCTCGCGATAGTCGAACGCCTCGATACCGAGCGAGCGCAGCCACTCGACCTTCTCGGGCGAGCCCGCGCTGCCGATCGAGCGCAGCCCGCGTAGCTTGCCGATCTGCACAGCGATGCTCCCGACGGCGCCGGCCGCACCCGAGACGTAGAGCGTCTCGCCGGCCTCGATCGGAACGATGTCGGTGAGCCCGAGCCACGCAGTGAAGCCCGTGATGCCGAGAACGCCGAGCGCCGCCGACGGAGGCGCGAGCGCCGGATCGAGCTTGGTCAGCCGGTCGCCCGGCGCGACGCCGTGCTCGCGCCAGCCGAGCATCGAGAGCACCCAGTCGCCCTCCGCGAACCCGTCGTGCCGCGAATCGACGACGCGCCCGACGGCGCCGCCCTCGATCGGCGAGCCGACGTCGAACGGGTCGACGTACGTGCGAATGCCGGTCATGCGTCCACGCATGTACGGGTCGACCGAGACGAACACGTTGCGGATCGCGACGTGGCCGTCGCCGGGCTCGGCGGTTGGCGCCTCGCGCAGCTCGAAGTCCGACTCCTGCGGCTCGCCCTGCGGGAGGGCGGCGAGCACGATCTCGCGCATCACGTCACCACCGGATCCGGGACGAAGCCCTCGTCCGAGAGCAGCTCACGTGCCTCTTCGAGCGACAGGTCCTCGGGCGGGATGACCGCGTCCGAGGGCGTGAGCTCCTCGTCCGAGAGGCGCTCGCCGTTCTCGCGGACCGCGGCGGCGAGCGCCGCAAGCCCGTTCCACAGCGCGCGCTCGTCACTCGACTCGACGGCGCGGCCGATCTCCTCGTCGAGCTCGTTCAGGCGAGCGACGAAATCGTCGGCGACGCGGTACTGACCTTCGCCGAGGAGACGCACGATCACGACGGGGCGTCCTCCGTCTCCTTCGCCTCGCCCTCGAGCGCCTTCGGTGCGTCGCCGCCCGTTCCCAGCTCGGCCTTCATCTTCGCGAGCTCGTCGTCGACCTGGCCGCCCTGCGAGATCTGCTTCAGCTGGCGGTCGATGTCGTCGCCGCTCGACGTGTAGTCCTCGAGCGCGCCCGAGGCGGAGAGCTCCTCGACGGCGTTCGCACGTGCCTGCATCTGCTCCGTCTTGTCCTTCGCGCGGTCGATCGCGAGCCCGACGTCCTGCATGTGCTCCCCGATCCCGGTCGCGGCCTCGCTGATGCGCACCTGCGCCTCGGCGGCCGAGTACTGCGCCTTGATCACTTCCTTCTGCGTGCGGAACGACTCGACCTTCGCCTGGAGCGTCTTCTCGCCGTCGATCAGCTTCTGCTGCTGCGCCTCGAGCTGCTGGCCCTGGGTCATGATGTCCTGGAGCTGCGCCTGGACGGCGGTCTTCCGCGTCAGGGCCTCGCGGGCGAGATCCTCTCGGTTCGCCTTCAGCGCGTCACGGGCCTGGCCGTCGAGCTTGTCGACCTGCTGCTGCATGCCGGTGTACTGGAGCTCGAGGCGCTTCTTCGCCGTCGTCACGTCGGCGATGCCGCGCTTCACGTTCTGGAGCTGCTGGAGCTGCTGCTCGTAGGAGTAATCGAGCGTCTCGTTCGGGTTTTCGGCGCGGTCGAGCGCCTTCGAGGCCTTCGCCTTGAAGATGAGGCTGAAGCGGGACCAAAGACCGGGCATCTGTCTCCTCGTGATCGGGTCCCGTTAGCCTAACGCCGTGCTGGTCGCACGGAGCATGGATTCCGGTTGGCTCTCAAATGCCTACCTCGTCGCGGATGAGCCCGGCGGCGCCGCGGTGTTCGTCGACTCGGGCGCGCCGCTCGAGCCGCTGCTCGCCGCAGCCGAGGAATGGCGGGTCGCCCCGGCTGCCGTCCTGCGCACCCACGGGCATCCCGACCACGTCGTGCACGAGCACGAGCTCGGGCTCCCGGTGGTCACGGGCGCCTACCGCGCCGGCGGCCTCGAGGTCGAGGCGATTCCGACGCCCGGCCACTCAGATGACATGGTCGGCTTCGTGATCGGGGGCGAGCTCGTCTTCTCCGGCGACACGCTCTTCAAGGACGCGGTCGGCGGCGGTGACTTCGCGGCGATCAAGCATGCGGTGATGGACGTCTACATGGCGATGCCGCACGACCGGCGCGTGCTGCCGGGCCACACCGACGAGACGACGATCGGCCGCGAGTGGGACGAGAACCCCTTCGTGCGTGTCTGGCGCGGCGTCGAGCCGGAGGGAACGGAGCGCGTGCAGGTCGGCGGCCGCGACGCAACGCTGATCGTCTGGTCGCCGGACTACGACGGCAAGGGCAAGGCGTGGGTACGGCTCGACGACGGCGACGATCGAATAGTCGGCGGTTCGCGCGTCGAGCGGAGCTGAGTGGACATCATCGACCCGAGGATCGAGGAGTACGTCGAGCGGCTCACTTCGCCGCACGACGACCTGCTCGCAGAGCTCTCCGCCGAGACCGCGTCCGAGCTCGGCTCGACGTCGATGCTCACCGGGCCGGTGGCGGGGCGCTTCCTCGAGCTCTTGATCTGGTTCGGGCAGCCGAAGCGCGTGCTCGAGATCGGCACGTTCAGCGGTCATTCGGCGCTGGCGATGGCCGGGGCGCTGCCCGAGGGCGGCCGCATCGACGCGTGCGAGCTCGACCCCGAGCGCGCCGCGTTCGCCCAGCGCTACTTCGATCGCTCTTCGCACGGCTCGAAGATCACGTTGCACGTCGGCCCCGCGCTCGAGACGGTCGCGGGCCTCGAGGGCGACTTCGACTTCGTGTTCATCGACGCCGACAAGGAGGGCTACGTCGGCTACTACGAGGCGGTGCTGCCGCGGCTCTCCGAGCACGGCCTGATCGCGGCCGATAACACGCTCGCGGGCGGCCGTGTGCTCGACGGCGGCGCGTCGATCGTCGCGTTCAACGAGCACGTCGCCGCCGATCCCCGCTCGCGCCAGGTGATCCTGAGCGTCCGCGACGGGATCACCCTGATCCGCCGAGCCTAGGCCGTTTTGTACGGCGTCTGACCCCGGTCATGTCCGAAAGGGACAGTAGGTTGTCCCGCCATGAGGCTGATCGTGGCGCGCTGCGAGGTGACCTACTCCGGGCGGCTGAACGCGTTCTTGCCCGAGTCGACGCGGCTCCTGATGCTGAAGGAGGACGGCTCGGTGCTCGTCCACGCCGACGCCGGCGGCTACAAGCCACTCAACTGGATGACGCCGCCGACGGTGATCGAGACGAGCGACGACCTCGTCGTCGTCCGCAAGCGCGCCGGACGCAGTGAGGACCGGCTCGAGATCAAGCTCATCGAGGTCATCTCGGACGTGACGCACGACATGGGCGAGGCGGCCGGGCTCGAGAAGGACGGCGTCGAGCGCGACCTGCAACTCCTGCTCGCCGACGACCCGACGCACGTCGGCCCCGGCCTGCGGCTCGTGAAGCGCGAGTGGCCGACCGACGTCGGCCCGGTCGATCTGATGTGCCGCGACGAGGACGATGCGTGGGTCGCCGTCGAGATCAAGCGCATCGGCACGATCGACGCCGTCGAGCAGCTCACGCGCTACCTCGACTGCATCCGCGTCGACCCCGCGCGCGCCGCCTGCCGCGGCATCCTCGCCGCGCAGCAGATCAAGCCGCAGGCGGTGGCGCTCGCAGAGCAACGCGGGATCGCGACCGTGCAGGTCGATCTCGCCGTGCTCCGCGGCGAGCGCGTGCCCGAGCTGACCCTCTTCTAGGCGAGCCACCACGCGAGCAGCCGCTCGCCCTCGGCGTCGACTTCGCGCCGCCACTTCGGGGGCAGCGGCGCGAACGGCTCGACGACGAGCCGGCGCTTCTCGACCCGCCACACCCCCGCGACGAAGCCGTCGACGGTGAACGTGCTCCTGACCGTCGCGTTCGCCTTGTTGAAGACGATCTCCTCGTAGTCGGCCGGGACGATCCGCGTGCGGTCGCGGTGGGCGAGGATGATCGAGTCGAACGCCGGCAGGAAGCGCACCGGCGCATGCACGTCGCCGGCGACACGCACCGCGCGCGGGAGATCCCAGTAGCCGTCGCGCTCGCGCAGACCTTCGAGCGCCGGATCGATCTGGCCCATCTTGAACCCGGTGAACTTCTGGACGTCCAGGCGCGTCGCCGGGCCATACGCGGCGAGATACGCACGCACGACGCGGATCGACGCCTCCCGCGCATCGGGCAGCGCCTCGACCCAAGCGCGTGACGGCGAGGGCTTGTTGTGCGGCCAGGCGGCGAGCGGAGCTTCCCGCACGGCGGGCTCGATACGGCCAGGCCGGGCCGCGATCGCTGCTGCTGCCAGGTCGGGGTACCACTCCACGGTGGCGACGTGCAGCGTCATTCGCAGGCTCGACGCCTTGACGATCCTTCCGTCGGCGAGCGCCTGCGTCAGCGCGTCCTTGCCGAACCCTTCGACGCGCGTCCACAACGCAACGTATGGCGAGAAGGCCGCCTGCGCCTGAAGCGCGACGAGACGGCGGAGCGCGACCCGCATCGTCACGGAGCTCCGCTCGAGCAGCAGCTGCCGCGCGAGCAGCGTCCGGTTCAGCTCACGGAGTGACAGCGGCCTTGAGGAGGTCGCGGGGCGGGTCGGCGAAGAGCGCCGGCAGGTCGGCGAGCAGCACGCGGTGCGTGACGAGCGCGTCCCACGGATATGCGCCGCTCGCGAGGAAGCCGAGCGCGGCGCGCACGGTCGCAGGCGAGTGATGGAACGAGCCCCGGATCGTCAGCTCCTCGTAGTGCAGCCGGTACGCATCGACCGGCGGTCGCGCGTCGCGCGGGAGGCCGCCGAACATCACGACCGTCCCGCCCGGTCGCGCGAGCTCGACCGCCGTCGACCAGGCGTCTTCGCTTCCCGCTGCCTCGATCACGACATCGGCCCCGCGTCCGTCGCCCGTCTCCCCGCCGAACGACTCGACGAGCGCCTGCCGTTCCTCGCGCCCGCCGACGACGACCGGCCAGCCGCCGGCGTCGGCGACGCACGCGGCAAGCATCAGCCCGATCGGCCCGGCACCGAGGATCGCGACGGTATCCCCCGCCTGCACACCCGCGCGCTCGATGCCGCGGAGGCAGCACGCGAGCGGCTCGACCATCGCCGCCACTTCGGGCGCGAGCGCCGCCGGCACGTCGAGCAGGTTGACGACGGCGATGCGCTCCGGCACCACGAGCCAGTCGGCGTACGCGCCTGCGAGGAACACGAGCTCGCGGCACTGCTCGCCGCGCGCGCAGCCGTCGCACGCGCCGCACGGCGCGGAGTTCGCGGCGACGACGCGGCGGCCGTCGACGATGCCGCAGAACTCGTGCCCGAAGGGCGCGGGCGCGTTGCGCAGCAGCAGCGGATGCCCGCGCCGGTACGTCTTCAAGTCGGTGCCGTCGGTGAGCGCGACCTCGATCTGGACGAGGACGTCGCCGGGGCCGGGCTCGGGCTTCGGCACGTCCTCGATCCGGAGATCGCCCGGCGCGTAGAGCCGTGCCGCCTTCACGGCGTGAAGACGACCTTCAGCGCGTCGCCGGTTCGGTAGAGCTCGACGCCCTCGAGGAAGCGCTCGAGCGGCAGCGTCGTCACCTGTGGCAGCACGAGCGTCGGCAGCAGATCGACGGCGGCGCGAAAGTACGCCGGGCTCGCCGAACGCGAGCCGATGACGTGCAGCTCCTTGCGGTACACGGCGTCGAGCGCGACCGGCACGTCCTGCTCCGGCGCCGCGAACACGAGCAGCGTCCCACCCGGCTCGAGCCGGTGCAGCGCCTCGTTCATGCCGCCGTGCGCCGTGACGACCGAGGCGTCGACAGGATCGTCGTCGTCCAGCTCGGCGCCGAGCAGGTGCGCCTGGGCGCGCCTGTCCTCGCGGAGCTCGAGCGCGACCACGTCGTCGCCGCGGCGGCGCAGCACCTGGATCCACAGCTGGCCGACCGCGCCGCAGCCGACGACGAGCACGCGGCCGCGCGGCACCGAGTCGGCGGCGCGCAGCACGCACGCGAGCGGCTCGACCCACACGCCGTCGAGCTCCTCGAGCGTGTCGGGCAACGGCACGCAATGCGTCGCGCGCAGCTGCTCGGCAAAGCCGCCGGGAGCGATGCGCAGCTCGCGGAACTCGCCGCACGTCGACTGATGCCCGGCGAGGCAGCGCTCGCACGTCCCGCACGGGACGCGGTGCATGACCGTCACGCGCGCGCCGTTCTCGAGCACGCCCGCGACCTCGTGACCGAGCACGCTCCCGGCTGCTGCGCGCCCGAGCTTCTCAACGTCGGAGCCGCACAGCCCGCAGCCGAGCACGCGCACGAGGAGGCCCGGGCCGGCGGGGTCGGGCAGGTCGGCGAGCTCGGGCAGCCCGTCCTCGTCGAGTACGACCGCGCGCACAGCCCCATCGTAGGGCCGTGCGCGCGGTCGGGACGATGCGTTAGTGGTGCACCGGGAACGAGACGAGCCGGCGCGCGGCGATGCCGCTGAGGATCGGGTCGCCCGGCTTGCGGGCGCGCACGAACACGGCGAGGATCTGCTGACGCGACGAGGCCGGGAACGAGCCCGCCTGGTGCATCGTCATCGTCGCCCAGCCGTCGGCACCGGTCGGCGTCTCGGCCGGGATCGAGAACTGCTGGAACGGGATCGCCTCCGCGAGCACGAGTGCGCCCGCGACGGAGCGGCCGCTGCACGCCGAGACGTGGATCCGGACGGTGATGTCGGTTTGCGCACGCGTGATCGGCGTCGGCGTGACCTGCTGGCCGTCGATCTGAAGCTGCGCCGGGAGCGTGATCTGGCTCACGTTGAGCGGGCCGGTGCCGCTCGGGCAGCCGGTGGCGGGCGTGGCAGGCGTCTTGGCCGTGACCACCGCGGTCTGGTCGGACGTTGCCTGCGAGCTGCCGTCGCTGTTCTTCGCGGTCACGCGAACGCGGAGCGTGTCGCTCACGTCGGCGTGCTTCACGAGGTAGGTCGACGAGTCGGCCCCGCTGATGTTCGCGCAGCCGGCGCCGTTCTTGTCGCAGCGGCGCCACTGGTAGGCGTACGAGATCGGCGTCGTGCCGCCCCAGGAGCCGGACGATGCCGACAGCGTCTGCCCTTCCTGGGCGGTGCCCGTGATCGACGGAAGGCTCTGGTTCGTCGGTGCGGCGGTGCTCGCTGCGCTCGAGAGCCCCGCGACGGCAAGCACCGTCACGACTCCCGCGGCGAGCAGCGCCAAGAGGTTCATCCTGCGCGTCATTCCTTCTCCTTGGTTTGCGGTCAGGGGAGGTCATTCCCCGCCCGCAGGTTCAACGGGTGAAGGCAGCGTGAGGTTCCGGTAAATCCGGCCCGGCGCGGTACACTGACCGCCGCCCGGGGCTATAGCTCAGTTGGGAGAGCGCCTGGATCGCACCCAGGAGGTCGGCGGTTCGAGCCCGCCTAGCTCCATCTCCGAGAAGGCCCGCGTCGGCGGGCCACCGCCTCCGGATATGCCAGTATGACTTTGAAATCGTGTCTGACCTCGCCGCCACGGCCACCGACGTCCCAGCCGCTCGTCCCGACCCGAACCCATCCGGCGTATCCGGTCGGTCGAAGATTGCGGCCCGGTTCGCGTTCGCAGCCGCAGTCGGGTTCGTTGCCGGGGCGGCGACCGAGTGGTCGGTGCCGCACCTGCCGTTCGCCCTCGAGCCGCTCGGCAACAGCGCGGCTCCCTGGGTGCTCGTCGCCTTCGCTGTGGCCTTGACCGCCCGCCGGATGGGCGAGTCGCTGCGGCTGGCCGTGGTCACCCTGGTCGCCCTTGTCTTGGGCTTCTACGCGGCGGAGGCCTACCGCGGGTGGCCGGTGTCCCGGCACCAGATCGTGGTCTGGTGTGTTGCCAGCGTCGTGGTCGGCCCGCTGGTCGGGCTGGCCGCCGGCTGGTTCCGACACGCCGGCCGCACCGCGGGCGCACTCGGCGCAGGCGTGCTCGGCGGTCTGCTGGCCGGTGAGGCGGTCTACGGCCTCACGAAGCTCACGCTTTCAACCCCCGCCCACTACTGGGACGTGGAGTTCGCGCTCGGGGTCGGACTGACGATCGGGTTGCCCCTGTGGCGCTCCCGGCGTCGCCTGCTCGGTAGCGTCCCCATTCTCGCCGCCTCGCTGGCCGCCGGCGCCGTGGTCGGCCTCGGCACCCTGGCTGCATTTCACGTCCCGTGACCCACCGGGTAGAGGATTACGCGGGTCTCGTTGCTCTCAGGACCCGCGCGTCGGAAGGTCGAGCGTCACGCCTGACCATTCGATCGCCGACGGCTCGTTGTCGGGACGGAGGTACGGGGCGTCGTCCTGCGTCACCTGGAGGACGATCGTGTCGCCCACCGGGAACACCCAGTCGTTGCCGTAAAGGGTCGTCTTCAGGGTTCCGGCGGCCGGATCCCCGGCGGCGGTCGAGAGCCGGTACTCGCCGCGGGTGACGAGCGTCTTCGAGCCGTCCGGCGCCTTGTCCCAGAGCTTGAACGCGACGGTCGCGTCCTCGCCGGTGAGCGTGTACGGCAGCTGCACGGTCGGGAGGCCGAGCAGATGCTCGCCGGTCGACGGGAACGAGTAGTACGCGGCGCCGGGGTCGGTGGTGCTCGCGTCCTCGGTGCGGCAGCCGCTGTTCGCGATGGGGTCGCTGTCGACGCCGTCGACGGGGTTCGGATCGACGGATGACGTCGTCGCCGCCGTGGTCGACTTGAGCTCCACGTTCGAGCTCGCGAGCGAGTCCCACTCCCCGGCGATCGCTGCCGGCTGACCCGTCCCGCTGCACTCCGTCTGGAACGAATACGCCTGACTCGGCGGCGCGAGGCTCTTCTGTCCGAGGACGTGCGCCTCGAGGAACCCGTAGGCGAGCGTGTTGATCGGCTGCCACTGCCAGGCCGGGTTCTGCGCGTTCGAGTGGCCGACGTCGCCGAACACCATCTGGATCGGGTAGCTCGGAGCGACCGCCTTCAGCTTGCGGAACATCTGCAGCGTCTGCACCGGCGGGAACAGCGGATCGGTCCAGCCCTGGATCGACAGCACCGGCACCGGGCGCACCGTCCCCGCCTGCAGCGCGTCGAAGTAGTCGGTCGCGTCGAAGGCCGAGCGGTACCGGAACGACTCGACGATCGCCTGGAGCTCGGGGTCGATGCTCGGGTCGAACGGCTCGCCCTGCTGATCGCGCTGGAGCTGCTCGTCGAGGTTCGTCCCGAAGTCGGCGGGATTCTCGTCGTAGCGGCCGTTCGCCTCCGCGCGGCCGACCGCCCACAGGCCGGCGGTGTAGCTCTCCTTCGGGATTCCGTACGGGGTCTCGTGGTTCGCGGGCTGGTCGACGGCGGGAGTGGCCCGGCCGTTCGGAGAGAGGGAGTCGAGCAGGTCGGTCCACCCGTACATCGGCACGCCCGCGGCCAGTTGCAGCGCTGTGCCCTTCGGGCTCAGCCACGGCAGCGACGTCGCGAGCAGCCACGTCTGTCCGCCGCCGTACGAGTCGCCCGTCGACGCGAGCTCCTTCGGTGCCGCGATACCGGCATCGACCAGCTTGCCCAGGATGGTTTGCGTGTCGCGGGTCTCGAAGCGCCGGTCGGCGATGTGCGTGTAGCCGTTCGGCGTGCAGCTCACGTCCTGATCGGTCAGGCCGCAGGACTGCTGGAAGCCACGCGCGGTGTAGTTGACGACCACCCAGCCCTTGGACACGAACCACACGTTGTTCCAGTGCCACGAGCCGGCGCCGTCGCCCGCCGTCGTGTCGGCCTCCCAGAAGGTCTTGTCCTGCGACCAGCCATGGAGCATCGCGAGAGTCGGCGCGGGCCGCGTCGCGTTGACCGGTATCGAGATGTCGGTGTCGAGGCCGAGGCCGTCGAAGCTCGGGATCTTCCCGGAGCACTTCACGTAGGAGACGTTGTCCGACGTAGTGACATTCGCGCAGGAGAGGCCGAGCGTGCTCGCGGCGAGCTGCGCCAGCGTCGGCGGAGCCGTCGCCTGTGCTCCCACGGTCAGGGTGGCCGCGAGGAAGACGACGAGAGCGAGCAGCTTCGAGGCAGGCGAAAGCATTGCGCGGCTGGCGAGTACCCGCGCGGCTCCGATCGAACACCTGCGGTGGCGGACCTAAGGATTCAACTCTCTGCCGCGACGCGCACGTCGAGCAGCAACGGCGCAGTACGTCCCGCGAGATCCGAGAACGCCGCGTCGAGCGAGTGCTCGAGCTCGTCGGCGGTCGTGATGCGTTCGGCCGGGCAGCCGAGACCGGTTGCGATCGCAGTCAGGTCGAGCTCGTCGAACGACGGCCACGCGCCGGGGGCGCCGCGCCTGCGCGCGAGCTCGTCCATCACGCCGTAGCGGCCGTTCCCGACGATCACGAACACCGTTCCCACGCCGTAGTGCGCCGCAGTCCAGAGCGCGTGCACCGAGTACATCGCGGAGCCGTCGCCGAGCAGCGCGACGACAGGTCGATTCGGAAGCGCCATGCGCAGGCCGACGGCGCCGGCGAGCCCGAAGCCGAGCGCTCCGTTTGCGACGGCCACGAAGCCGAGCGGTGACCGCGTCTTGATGCGCGCGAGAATCTCGGGGCGCGTCGACGGCGCCTCTTCGACGAGGATCGCGTCGGCAGGAAGTCGCTCGGCGAGCGCTGCGACCAGATGCTCGGCCCGCAGCGGGCCGTCGGCGGGCGGCCTCGGCTGCACGTCCGGTGGCGAGGCGACAGGAGGGCGCCGCGCCAGCCGCTCCGCCAGCTGCCGCAAGACGGGAGCAGGCGCCGCGACCACGCCGAGGTCGCAGACCGAGCGCACGACCTCCTCGTGATCCTCGCTCAGCACCGCGACCTTCGTGTCGCCGTCGACGAGGGGACCGCCGGCGTCGTAGAGGTACAGGCGAAACGCCGGCGTGCCGACCGCGAGCACGACGTCGGTGCCCGCAAACACATTCCGCAGGTCGCTCCGCTGCCAGGGCAGGTGACCCGCAAACTGTGGATGGTCTTGCGGGAAGCCGGCGCGGCTCGAGAACGTGTCCTGCCAGACCGGGCAGGCGAGGCGCTCGGCGAGCGCCACCGCCGCCGACCAGCCTTCGGCGCTGTCGAGGCCGGCGCCGACGACGAGCGTCGGCGAGCTCGACGCGGCCAGCAGCGCCGCGAGCCGGTGCACTTCGTCTCCGCCGGCCATCGGTGCGACGACCAGGCGGCTCGGCGAAGCGTGCGCGCCCGCACCCTCCTCGAGCTCTTCGTCCCAGTCGCCCATCGGGACGATCACGAGTGCGGGACCGCGATGCAGACGCGCCTCGTACGCGGCGCGTGCGATCGCGCCCGGGACGGCCGACGGATGCGCCGGCTGCGTCGACCACACGGGATAGTCGCCGGCGAGCCGCTCGAGGCTCCGGCCGGTGAGGAACGGCTGCAGGTCGAGCTGGCGGCGATCCTGCTGCCCGACGGTGATCACGAGCGGGATGCGGTTGTCGCGCGCGCACACGATCGCGTTCACCGCATTGCCGAGCCCGGCTGCGGTGTGCACGTTCACGAATGCCGGCGCGTCGCTGCCGAGTGCGTAACCGCTCGCCATCCCCACCACAGGCCCTTCGTGCAGGCCGAGCACGTAGTCGAAGTCGGCCGGCAGGTCGGTCAGGAACGGGATCTCCGTCGAGCCCGGGTTGCCGAAGATGCGCGTCATGCCGAGCTCGCGCAACACGTCGAATGCCTGCTCGCGCACGGTCATCAGGGCGGCGACCCGGTGTTCATCGCTTCGAGGATCGCGTGCTGCGCGAGATCGTCTCCGTCGAGGACGGCGCAGATCTCGTGGTGGAAGAACACGACCACGCGGTCGCAGACCGTTGCCAGCTCGTCGATGTCGGTGGACGCAAGCAGCACCGCCGCGCCGGCGGCTGCCTCCGCGCGGATCAGATCGTGCATCTCGGCCTTCGTGCCGACGTCGACGCCGCGGGTCGGGTCGTCGAGGAGCAGCACGGACGGGGAGATCTCGAGCCACTTTGCGAACACGATCTTCTGCTGGTTGCCGCCCGAGAGCCGGCCGACCGTCACGTCGACGTGCGGCACGCGGACGTTCAGCCGTTCGACGTGACGCCTGGCGCGCGCGCGAAGCGCACCGCGGCGGATGAGGTGGCCGGCGCGACGCAACGCGACCGCACGAACCTGCGCGATGTTCTCCCACACGGGCTTGTCGAGCATCAGCCCGACTCGGTGGCGGTCGCCCGAGACGAGAGCGACGCCGCGGGCAAGCGCCTCGCGCTGGCTGCGAACGGCTCGGCCGCCGGGAGCGAGGATCCGCCCGCCGGACACGCGGCGCAGCCCGAAGACCGCCTCCAGCACGGCGAGGTGCCCCGAGCCTGCGAGCCCCGCCAGGCCGACCACCTCCCCGCTCTCGACCGCCAGCGAGACGTCGCGCAGGCGTCTGTCCACGGTCACGTGCTCGAGCTGCAGCACGCCTTGACGCCGCTCGTCGACGTCGCGGGCGGCATCCGCCGCTGCTTGAGGGCGGTGCAGCTCGCGGTCGCCGAGCATCGCCGCGACGATCGCGGGAACGGTCAGATCGGAGCGCGGCGCCGCCTCGATGACGGTGCGCCCGTCGCGCAGCACCGTCACCTCGTCGCAGAGGCTCATCACCTCCTCGAGCACATGGCTCACGTACACCACGCCCACCTGCCGGGCGCGAACGACGTTGAGGATCTCCATCAGCCGGTCGACGCCCTGCGCCTCGAGCGCCGACGTCGGCTCGTCGAGGACGAGCACGCGCGGATTCGAAACGAGCGCCCGCGCGATCTCGAGCAGCTGTCGCTGCGCGAGCGTCAGCGACGCGACCGTCTGCGTCAGGGCGACGTGCAAACCGAGCTCGTCGAGCACCGCGGCCGCCTGCTCGGTCATCGCACCGCGGTCGACGAACGGCCCGAGCTTCGGCTCCCGCATCGGGAACAGATTCGAGAGCACGTCGAGATCGGGGAAGAGATTCAGCTCCTGCGAGACGACCGCAACCCCGGCTGCGACCGCCTCCGCCGTGCTCTGGAAGCGCACCGGTCTCCCGTCGAGGCTCAGCGTCCCGTCGTCGGGCCGCACCGCCCCGCCGATGATCTTCACGAGCGTCGACTTGCCCGCGCCGTTCTCCCCGAGCAGCGCGTGGGCGCTGCCGGCGCGGACCGTGAAGTCCACGCCGTGCAGCGCCACGACACCGCCGTAGGCCTTGCGAATATCGCGGGCCTCGAACACCTTCCCTAGTTGATCTTCGAGAAGGGCTTGATGTACTTCGCTGGATTGGCGAGCTCCTTCGCCGCGATCGGCGCGAAGTACGCGTACTGGCTCGCCGCTGTCTTCTGGCGGGCCAGGATCTTCGCGATGTTCTTGCTGTTCACGACGAGATAGCCCGGGTTCCACCAGCCCTTCGGCAGCGCCGCACCGGTCTGCGCGTGCTTCGCGAGCAGCTTGATCGCGATGTAGCCCTTGAGCCAGTGCTCCGGTGAGATCAGCGCGAAGATGTAGCCGTTCTTCACGCCCTGGAGCGCGACCGGATCGAGGTCGTCCGCGCCTGCGAGCAGGTGCTTGCCTGTCAGACGCTCGATCTGCGCCAGCGAAACCGCGTCCTCGCTACCGGGCCCGACAAACGCGAGCGCATTCGGATGCGACTTCACTGCCGCGTTCCACGCGTTGTAGTTGTCGGTCGCCGTCTGCTTCGAGTCGAAGTTGTAGAAGGTGACC
The DNA here is from genome assembly GCA_036268235.1 of Gaiellaceae bacterium. GTDB lineage: Bacteria > Actinomycetota > Thermoleophilia > Gaiellales > Gaiellaceae > PALSA-600. Next base: position 17,493 of record DATAUN010000250.1, on the reverse strand, counting down.
TTCGGGCACTTCGCCTTGACCGCCGCGCTGAAGCCGTTGTTGCGCGCGACGAGCGGAGGCAGCCCCGGCGTATCCGTGCCGACCAGGATCTGACCGCCGCTCGAGCAGCTGAACCCCGACTGCTTGAAGAGCTGCGCGGCGAGCGCCTGGCCGAGCTCGGTGTTGCTGTTGCCGACGAACGTCGTCACGGTCGTCCCGGCGGGCGGCGGCACGTCCACCGCAACGAGCGGGATCGACTTCTCGACCTGCTGCACCGGCCGGATGAAGAGCTGCGGGAACAGCGTCATCCACGCGATGCCGTCGGTGGAGGTACGGGTTGCATCCTGGAAGAGCTGCACCTGTGCATTGCCGTCGTTGCTCGGCGGCCCCACGTCGGTGATCTTCACGCCCGGCGTGTGCTGGGCTGCGGCCTTCGCCCCGAGCGCCATCTCCTGGGCGAAGTTCGCGAACGCGCCCGGATAGATGAACGCCAGGTGCACGGTCTTCGCCTGGTGCGACGAGGACCGCGCGAGCGACGTCGCCGTCAGAACGGCAGCGACGGCTACGACGGCCGCGAGTGCGATCGCGACGCGCCGGGTCAAGCGGGTGGTGCGCATGAATCCCTCCCGGTTGATGGAACGAGTGGTGGTGCTAGAAGGCGAGGCCCCGCTCATTGCCCGAGCCCCGGTTGCCGGTCCGGCCGGCTGCGCCGCCTTACGAGGCTGTCGAGCGCGACGGCGAGCAGGATCACTGCACCCGTCGCGAACGAGCTCCAGTTCAGCGGGACATTGAAGAAGACGAGACCGCTCGCGACGACCGTGAGCAGGATGGCGCCGAACGCGGCGCCGAACGCGGTGCCGGTACCGCCGCGGAGGGGCGTGCCGCCGATCACGGCCGCCGCGATCGCCTGCAGCTCGAAGCCCGTTCCGATGTTCGGGTCGCCCGAGATGAAGAACGCGAGCCCGAGCGCGCCGGCGAGCCCGCAGAGCAGCCCGACCAAGACGAGCGCCTGGATGCGAACACGCGCGATCGAGATGCCGGCGAACACCGCTGCATCCGGGTTCGAGCCGATCGAACGGACGCGGTAGCCGAACGGCGTCATCCGCAGCACCACTGTCAGGACGACGACGCCGCCGAGAAACACCCAGACGCTCGTCGCGACACCGAGCTCCTTGCCTCCGAGCACGGTGAAGAACGAGCTGCCGGCGGGCAAGTTCACGACCTGCGTGCCACTCGTGATCGCGTACGCGAGCCCACGGCCCATCGAGAGCGTCGCAAGCGTGGCGATGATCGTCGGGATCTTGAAGATCTGGACGGCGAGCGCGTTCAGCAGGCCGAAGAGGCCGCCTGCTACCACGGCTGCGGCGCCGGCGAGCCACGGCGTCCAGCCGTGCGTCATCAGCTCGGCCGCGATGATGAGCGAGAGGCCGAAGTTCGAGCCGACCGACAGATCGAGCTCGCGCATCGCGAGCAGGAACGACATCCCCGCGGCGAGGATCCCGATGTACACCGACTCCTGGAGGATCGAGAGGAGGTTCTGCAGCTCCAGGAAGTCGTGGTGGAAGAGCCCAATCGCGAGCGTCAGGACGACCGTTGCGAAGAGGACACTCGCCGCGTCCGCGCTCGCAAGCCCGCGCCGGATGCGGTAGAGCGGGTTCTCCGGTACCGACGCCCGGACGCGCCCGATCACGTGACGCCTCCGTCGACCGGAAGGATCTGGCCGGTCATGTACGACGACGCAGCCGAGACGAGGAACAGTGTTCCCGCCGCTATCTCCTCAGGCGTTCCCTGCCGGCCGAGCGGCACCGATTCGCTGACGATGCGCGCGTGCGCCTCGGCGCCGCCGAGCAGCTCGATCGCCGGTGCGTTGACCGAGGTGTCCACCCAGCCGGGACAGATCGCGTTCACGCGGATCCCGTCGCCCGCGAGCTCGAGAGCAAGCGCCTTCGTGAACGCGATCACCGCGCCCTTCGACGCCGAGTACGCCGTCGCACCGGGCGCGCCGTGCAGTCCCACCTGCGACGAGGTGTTCACGATCGCGGCGGCCGACGACTCGCGCAGGTGCGGGACGAACGCGCGGGCGGTGAGAAAGCACGAGCGCACGTTGACGGCGAAGGTCTCGTCCCAGTCGTTCACCGAGAACCGCTCGATCGGGCCGACCCGGTGGACCGCCGCGTTGTTGACGAGAATGTCCACGCCGCCGAGCAACTCGACCGCCGTCTCGGCAAGAGCGTCGACGGCCGCCGGAGAGGAGACGTCGGCCACGGCCGCCTCCCCGCCGACCGCGCGCGCGGTCTCCTCGACGCCTGGGTCACGATCGACGAGCAGCACGCGCGCGCCCTCGTCTGCGAAGCGCTTGGCGGTCGCCGCGCCGATGTTCGCGAGCGCGCCGGTCACGACGGCGCGCCTGCCCTCGAGGACGCCGCTCATCGCTGCATCGCCTCCCCGCGCATCGCGTCGCGACAGCGCGCGACGTAGGCGTCGTCGTCGGGATGCGCGGCGGGCGTCCCGTAGTAGTGGAAGCTCTCGACGGTCTTCGTCTCCCACGCCTGGCCGCGCGCCCGTTCTGCCTCGGACCAGAGGACCGGCTCGCGATCCGGGTCGTAGACGAAGTAGCCGCCGCTCGTGACCTCGATCCGGTTGCCGCCCGGCTCGAAGACATAGAGGAAGAAGCCCTGGCTGATCGTGTGCTTGGACGGCGAGAACTCGATCGGCACGAGGTGCTCGATGAGCACGTCCGCGGCGCGCATCACCTCTTCGCGGGTGTCGACCCAGAACGCGACGTGATGCAGCCGTCCCTGCGCGTGACGCGCGTCGGCGACGTAGATCAGCTCGTGCGCCGCGATCGAGAGACTCAGCCACGCGCCTGCCTCGGTGCCGTCGTCGAGCACGATGCCCTCGTAGTGGCGGTAGCCGAGTGCGTCCGTCGCGAACTCCCGGCACGCGGTCACGTCGCGCGCGAGCAGGTTGACGTGATCGATCCGGTTCACGCTCGCGCCGCGCGCGGGATAGCGCTGCGGCTGATTCCGAAGCACCGGCCGCAGGTGCTCGGGCGGCTCGTAGCGCTCGGTCTCGTAGTAGAGCTCGAGCTCGTGCCCGTCGGGATCGGTGCAGCGGAACGCCGCGCCGTGACCGACGTCGCCGTCGGTCCAGCCGATCCCGCGCCCGGCGGCCTCGACCCTCGCGACCGCGCGTTCGAGCGACTGTGCGTCGCGCGCGCGGATCGCGAGGTGGCCGAGGCCGGGCGCCGCAGCCTCCGTGAGCTTGAGGGAATAGCGCTGGTAGTCGCCGTAGCCGCGCAGGTACACCGACTGGCCGGCGGCAGACTCCTGCTCCATGCCGAGCCCCTCGACGAAGAAGCGCAGGCTGCGCTCCGGCTCCGGAGTCAGCAGCTCCACGTGACCGAGGTGCGCGAGGTCGTTCACGCGCCCTCCACGCGCTCGCGCAGGCCGTCGAGGTCGTACGACAGCGCGCCGCTGCGCAGCTTGTCGCGCTTCACGGCCTCGCGCTCGGCGCGCTCGCGGGCGAGCCCGAGAACCTCGGCGATGCGCGCCGCAGGCACGATCGCGGCCCCGTCGCCGTCGAGCACTACGGCGTCACCGGGCTCGATTGCCTGTCCGCCGACCGTCACCGGCACGTCGAGCTCACCTGGCACGTCCTTCGTCGCGCCGCGGATCGAGACGAATCGCGCCCAGATCGGCAGCCCGAGCTCGGCGAGCTCGTCGACGTCCCGCACGGCACCGTCGACGAGGATCGCCGCCGCGCCGTGCGCCTTGGCCTGCGTCGCCATCAGGTCGCCGACGAGCGCGAACGGCTCGGGCTCCGACATCGTCAGCACGAGCACGTCGCCGGGCGCGACCGCGGCCATCGCCGCGTGGACCATGAGGTTGTCCCCCCTGCCGCACCGGACCGTGCGGGCAGGGCCCGCCGCAGCGGAGCCGGGCACGATCCGGTGCAGCGGGACGTCCACGAGACCCTGCCTGCCGGCGGCCTCGTAGACCGTTGCAGAGCCGAGGCGCGCGAGCTCGTCGAACATGCTCATAGCGCGTCGACCACCTGGGGGATCACGCGTTGAAACGCCTCGGCGTACCGCACGTCGTCGTTGCCCGAGGCGCGGCGCGCATGGTTGCCGCGGTGTGCGGCACGCTCGTCGTAGTACGTCTGGAGGTAGACCTGCGACTCCATCGCGGCCATCGCCTCGCGCTTCAGCTCGACGACGGCCGTGATGTCGACGAACGTCGTCGGCATGAAGTTGCAGAGCTCGGGCTGGTGCGGCTCGAAGAGGAAGAGGGCCGGCGGCTTGATCGTGTCGAACGCGCTCTGCACGCCGGCGCCCGCCGCCAAGGTGCGCGCACGGGCGACGGCGTGATGCGCCACCGGGTGATCGGGGTTGAATGGGTCCGTGTCGGTGTGCGTGACGAGGACGTCGGGCGCGAGCTCGCGGATCGTGTCGGTGACGACGCCGAGCCGGTCGGCGTCGATCTCGAGCGGATAGTCGCCGAAGTCGAGTGCGCGGAAGTCGGCGCCGAGCGCGTTCGCGGCGCGCTCCGCCTCGGCGTGCCGCGCCTGCTTGACGTTCTCGATCGTCTGGCCCTCGACGCGCCAGAGCTCGCCCGACTCGCCGCGCTCGCCGTACGAGAGCGCCACGACCGTGGCCGAGCTGCCCGCGCGCGTCGCGGCGGCGATCGCGCCGCCGGCGCGCCAGACGAAGTCCGCCGAATGCGCGCCGATCACGAGCAGGCGACGGCTCACGCGACGGTCACCCCGGCGAGGAGCCGCGAGTTGACGACGGTCATGGCGTGAATGTCGGTCTCCGTGACACCGCGCTCGAGCAGCGCATCGGCGAAGAGCGCGAGGCCGTCCTCGACCGGCGGGTTCGCCGGCTGGCCGAGATCGGTCGAGAGAAGGTTGCGCTCCGCGCCGGTCGCGCGGATCCCCTCGACGACGCGCTCCCACGAGCACTTGCCGGTGTACGGCGTCGTGAAGCACCGTTCGAGCAGCGCGCCGCGCTCGACGAGCGCAACTTGATCGGCCACGTCGAGGTCTTGCGCCGGGAACTCCGGATGGGTGACGACCACGTGCTCGACGCCCGCGGCGCGCGCTGCGTCGACGACGGTGAAGATCTCGTCGCGTCCGAGATGTCCGGTCGCGAGCACGAGCTGATGTCGCGCGACGACCGCGAGCACGTCCAGCAGCTCGGGTAGAGGCTCACCGCGGTCGTCGACGACCGCGACCGGCGCCGCCTCCATTCCCTGCTCGCGCAGCTCGCTCTGGATTCGGGCCCACAACGGCTTGTGCACGCCCTCGGGGTACACGCGGTCGCGCGCGCCTGCCTCGTTGACGGCGTCGACCGTCGGCAGCCATACGATCCGCGCTCCCTCGCGGGCCGCGATCTCGACGGCGAGCGCGTTCAGCCCGCCGACCGCCGCGTTGAGAGTCAGCGCGCCGATCACGTCGATTCCGGGAACGGCGCGCTCGACCACCTGCGCGCGCTCGGCAGTCGAGGTGTAGTGCGACTTGAGGCCGAAGCCGGCCAGGCCGAGCTCGAGGAACCGCTCGGCGAGGGTCACGTCGTCGACGGCACGCGTCATCACGTCCGGCCCGACATGGACGTGCAGGTCATAGGCCGTGCGGACGAGGTCACGCGCCGTCGACGACGGCGGATCGCCTGCCCCCCACGAGCTAGGAGACCGACCCGAACCTGGATTCGCCACAATATTGTCGCGCATCCGCTCGCGGCACGTTACTCTCGGCCCGAGGCCGATGCAAGTGGGATCAGCGACTCGAGAGCAGGACGCCGTCGCCCGCGGAGGCGTTGGCGGCGGCAGTGGCGCGAAGCGTCTCCGTCACCTGCGAGAGATGCCGGCGCATGGCCGCCTCGGCCGCGTCGCCGTCTTTCGCCGCGATCGCGTCCACGATCGCCCTGTGCTCGGCGAGCGAGTCCTCGGGCCGGCCCGGCTGCAGAATCGTCCGGTACTGGAAGCGCACGAGCTGCGAGTTGAGCGTCGCGACGACGCGCGCCACCGTGCTGTGCTCCGAGATGCGCTGGATCGCCGCGTGGAGCCGGATGTTCGGCTCCGACGAACCGAGCAGGTCGCCGTGCTCGAGCCGCCCGCGCATCTCGTCGACGATCGCGCGCAGCTCCTCGACGTCCTTCGGCGTCGCGCGCTCCGCTGCCTTGCGGGCGATCAGGCCCTCCAGCACGGCGCGCGTCTCGAGGATCTCCACCGCTTCCTGTTCGCCGACGAGGCGCACCTTCGCGCCGCGATTCCGCTCGTGCTCGACGAGCCCTTCGTGCGCGAGCCGGGCGAGTGCAGCACGCACGGCGGTCCGGCGCACGCCGAGGCTCGCAACCAGGTCTGCTTCGACGAGTCGCTCGTTCGGCCGAAGCCTTCCCGTGACGATCGCCTCTCGCAGCGTCTCGTACGCGTCGACTGTCACACGACCAATCTACTCAGGAGCGCGCCATGAGCGAACGTTTTTCCGGCACGATCGCCGTGCTCGGGCTCGGCGAGGCGGGTGCGACGCTCGCAACCGGCCTCGCAGCGCGGCTTGTGCGGGTGCGCGGCTGGGATCCCGATCCCGCTCGCACCGCCGAGGGAGTCGAGCGCGTCGCGTCGGCGCTCCAGTGCGCCGCGCAGGCAGACGTCGTCCTGAGCGTCAATGCGCAAGCGGCCGCGATCGCCGCGGCGGAGTCGGTCCTCGCAGCGCTCGCTCCAGGCAGGCTGTACGCCGACCTGAACACGACGAGCCCGTCGCTGAAGCGCCGCGTCGCCGCGATCGTCGTGCCGTCGGGAGCAGCCTTCGTGGACGTCGCGATCCTCGGGCCGGTCCCGGCGACCGGCGTGCGCACGCCCTGCCTCGTCTCGGGACCGGGCGCGGAGCGGTTCGCCGAGGTCTTCCGGCCGCTCGGGATGCCGGTGGAGATCGCCGGCCCCGACGCGGGAACGGCGTCGACCCGCAAGCTCCTCCGCAGCATCTTCATGAAGGGACTTGCGGCCTCCGTCGTCGAGAGCCTGGCCGCGGCGGATGCGGCGGGCTGCGAGGACTGGCTGCGCGGGGAGCTCGCAACGGTGCTCGAGGGCTCGCTCGTGGAGCGCCTGGTCGACGGCAGCAAGCTGCACGCGCGCCGGCGCGTCGACGAGCTGAAGGCAGCGGCCGAGCTCGAGCGCGAGCTGGGCCTCCAGCCGCATGTGGCGGACGCGGCGGCCGCCACGCTCCGCGGCCTCCTATGAGGGCTCGTCGAGGACGCGCTGCGCGACCGCGAACGCGCGGTTCGCGGCCGGCACGCCGCAGTAGACCGCCGACTGCAGCAGCACTTCCTTGATCTCGTCGGGTGTCAGGCCGTTCCGGAGCGCAGCTCGCACGTGGAGCGCGAGCTCCTCGTGGTGGTTCAGCGCGACGAGCGCCGTCAGCGTGATGCAGCTGCGCGTCTTGCGGTCGAGACCCGGCCGTGCCCAGATCTCACCCCACGCATAGCGGGTGATCAGATCCTGGAAGTCTCGGGTGAACTCCGTCGTCCCCTCGATCGCGCGGTCGACGTGCTCGTCGCCGAGAACCTCGCGCCGCACGCGCATGCCGTCGTCGTTCGTCACAGGTACTCCTCCAGCAGCCGGTTGAACTCGTCGGGCCGTTCGACGTTCGCGAGGTGCTGCGCGCCGTCGATCACCGCGAGCCGAGAGTGTGCAACAAGAGCGGCGACTTCCTGCGCGGCCGCCGGCGGACAGGTCGGGTCGTCGCTCCCGCCGATCACGAGCGTCGGCGCCTCGATGCGCCTGAGATCGCCGGATCCGTCCCAGCCCGCGAGCGCCTCGCAGCAGCGCGCGTAGCCCTCGGGCTCGACGGAGAGGAACATCTCACGCCAGCGTTCGACGTCGTCGAAGTCGGGCGTGAACCAGCGCGCCAGGACCGCGTCGACGATCGGCTCGAGCCCAGCGCGCCGCACGGTGTCGGCGCGGTCGAGCCACTGCTGACGATCGCCGAAACGTGCTGACGTGCACGCGAGCACGACCGCCTCGACCGCTTCCGGCCGCCGTGCCGCGACCGTCATCGCGACCGCGCCGCCGAGCGAGAGCCCGACGATCGTGAACGGCTCGTCGACGACCAGCTCGCAGACGGCGTCGGCGAGCGCGTCCAGGTCGGGTGCGTCTCGGAGCGCAGCGCGTCCGTGCCCGGGCAGCTCGACGAATACGACCTGCCGCTCTCCCAGCACCGGCAGCTGCGGCCCCCACATCTCGGCGGTCGAGCCGAGCGAGCCGCAGAAGACGATCACGCGCGGTACCTGGCAAGCGCCCGCTCGACGAACGCGTCGGCCGAGCCGAGGTAGTCCTCGGGCCGTTCGGCGGCGAGGCCGAGGCTGCGCGCCTCCGACAGCGTCGCCTCCGAGACGTTCGCGCGCATCCGCTCCGCGTCGATGCGCAGCCCCGCGAGCGACCGCGCCGTCGCGTCGACCGCGCCGCCTGTCGCTGCGAGCGCCGTCGTGAGCGCGTGCCACTCGGCGTGCCAGGCTCCGGCCGCGCGCTCGTGCTCGGCGACGACGCTCTCGAACAGCACACCGCACGACGCGCGGGCGTGGCGTTCGCACGCGGCGGCGAGAACGGCGGCGGTCGGGTTGGCCTTGTGCGGCATCGTCGACGACTCGCCGCCGTCGCCCTCGCTGACCTCGGCGACCTCGGTCTGCGCAAGAAGCACGATGTCGCGCGCGATCTTCCCCGCGACGCCTGCGGTCGTCGCAAGCGCTCCCGCGAGCTCGGCAACCGGCGTGCGGATCGTGTGCCACGGCACGTCGGGCTCGCGCAGCTCGAGCGACGCCGCATAGGCCTGCAGCACCTCGATCCCGTTCTCCCCGAAGGCGGCAAGTGTTCCGGCCGCGCCGCCGAGCTGCGCCGGCAGCCGCCCGGCGCACGCCTGCACCGCCTCACGCGCGTCGAGGGCGCCGACGAGCCACCCGGCTGCCTTCGCGCCGAACGTGGTCGGGACCGCCTGCTGGAGCAGCGTGCGCGCCGCGATCACGGTTCCGCGGTGCTCGTCCGCAAGCTGCGCGCACGAGTCCGCGATCCTGCCGAGTGCGCTGTCGACGAAACGCAGAGCGTCACGCGAGACGAGCATCGAGGCGGTGTCGAGGATGTCCTGGCTCGTCGCGCCGCGGTGAGCAGCGGCTGCGTGCGGCTCACCGATCTGCTCACGCAGCGCGTGCACGAGTGGCACGACGGGATTGCCGGAGCTCCGACCCTGCTCGGCGAGCGCGGCGACGTCGTAGCGAGCCGGATCGCATGCCGCAACCACGGCCGCCGCTGCGACCGGGTCGATCGTGCCGTCCTGCGCCTGTGCGGCCGCAAGCGCACTCTCGGCGGCGAGCATGGCCGCGAGCCACGCACGGTCGGAGAGCGCCTCCGTCAGCTCGTCGGGCACGAAGATGGCCGAGAAGGGGTTCACACCGCGAAGAACACTGTCTGATGCGGGCCCTGCATGCGAATGTCGAAGCGCAGTGCGCCGTCTTCGCCGACCGCGACCAGCGTTGCGCGGTCCGCTGCGGGGAGCGCTTCGAGCACATGGTCCGACGCGCCCGGCGCGTAGACGCGCGTGACCTGATGCTTGAGCAGTCCGCGCGCGAACACGTTCACGTGCAGGCACGGCTCGGGCGGGTCGATCGTGAACTCGAACATGCCCTGCGCATCCGTGGGGCAGCGTCCCCACTTGCGGCGCGCGGCGTCCCAGACCTCGATCACACCGTCGCCGATCGGCTCGTCCGTCCCGTCGATCAGCCGTCCGTGGAGGCGCAGGCTCGAGCCGAGCTCGTTCTCCGCACGGCGGCAGAGGCCGATCGAGAAGAACGGCCCGACGGTCTGCGACGGAGTCGGCGGCAGCGTCACTCCTCCTCCAGCGGCGTCGCGCCGCCGCTTCGGCCGAGCACGATGTCCCACTCGTAGGCGAGCGCCCACTCGGGCTGGGTGTTCGCAAGGTCGAACCGCGCGATCAGCAGCTCGCGGGCCTTCGGGCTGCGCACGGCGTGCATGATCGGGTCGTACGCCTGCAGCGGGTCGCCGGGGAAGTACATCTGCGTCACGAGACGATCCACGAAGGCGCGGCCGAAGAGCGAGAAGTGGATGTGGGCGGGCCGCCAGGCGTTCTCGTGGTTGCCCCACGGATACGAGCCGGGCTTGATCGTCACGAACCGATAGCTGCCGTCGTCGCCCGTGAGGCATCGCCCCGCCCCGGCGAAGTTCGGATCGACCGGGGCCGGATGCTGGTCGACGTCATGGTGGTAGCGGCCGCCGGCGTTCGCCTGCCAGACCTCGACGAGCGCGTTCCGCACCGGCCGGCCGTCCTCGCCGAGCACACGGCCGCTGACGATGATCCGCTCTCCGAGCGGCTCGCCCTCGTACTGGCGCGTCAGATCCCAGTCGAGCTCGCCGAGCGCGTCCTCGCCGAAGACGGGACCGTCGACGCGGTGGAGCTCCTCCGGCAGGCTGACGAGCGGCCTGTCCGGTGCGCGATAGCGGCTCGCGCGGTAGCCCGGGTAGTCGACCTGCACGTCGGGCCCGAAGCCGGGATCGTCCGGGAGCAGAACGTCGCTCACGACCGGCCCTTCGTCTCGAGCGCGCGCAGCGCCTTCAGCTCGGCGCCGGTCGGCGGCTCGGTCTCGCCCACCTCGCCGGCGACGCGCAGCTCCCAGCCGGTCGCCTCGCGGACGTCGTCGACGGTCGAGCCCGGGTGCACACGCGTGAGCGTGAGCTCACCGTCGACCGGCTCGAGGATGCCGAGATCCGTGACGACGACGCGCACACGCTCGCCGACGCTCGTCAGGAAGTCGAGCTTCTCGACAAACGCGCGCCGGGACTGGCGCAGCATCACGAACACCTCCGCGACCGACGTCGCGATCTCCGGCGCGCCGCCACCGCCCGGCAGCCGCACCTTGGGCGTCGCGTAATCGCCGATGACGGTGCTGTTCAAGTTCCCGTGCCGGTCGATCTGCGCGGCGCCGAGGAAGCCCACGCCGATACGCCCACCCTGGAGCCAGTACGCGAACATCTCGGGCACCGACACGACTGCATCCGCGGTTTCCGCGAGCTCACCGTCGCCGATCGAGAGCGGAAGCGTCGTCGGCTTCGCGCCGATCGCGCCACTCTCGTAGACGAGCACGCAGCCGGGCGCGTGCGTGCGCCGGGCGAGGTTCGCTGCGAGGCTCGGTAGCCCGATGCCGACGAAGCAAACGCTCTCGTTCGTGAGCCGGCGCGCCGCCTCCACCGCCATCATCTCGTCGGGCGTGTAGCTCACGCCGGCACCGCCTCGAGCACGTGGTCGCGCATCCACGCTGTGAACGTGTCGCGGTCGCGGCTGATCGCATCCCATGCCACGTAGAACTCATTGTCGCGGTCGTAGTAGCCGTGTGCGTACGACGGCCGCGCCCCGCCCGGTGCGCACGCGACCTTGTCGATCGCCCAGTGCGGGATCGTGATCGAGCCCGGTCGCGCGTCGAGCTCGTCGACGATCTCCTCAACGGTCACGAGCGAGCGGGCCGACGCGAGCACGACCTCTTTCTGCACACCGGTGATTCCCCACAGCCCCACGTTGCCCCGCCGGTCGGCCTGTTGCGCGTGCACGATGCCGACGTCCGGACGGTGCGCGGGCACGGCGGCGAGTTCCTCGCCGGTGAACGGGCAGGTGATCCGCTTCACGCGCGTGTGCTCCGCCAGATCGGTCCCCGAGTAGCCGCGCAGCACTCCGAACGGGAGGTTGGCCGCCCCGGCCGCGAACGCCGCCGCCATCCCGGCGTGCGAGTGCTCCTCGAGCTCGAGCGGCGCCGGCCAGCCGTGCTCGACCGCGTCGCGCAGGCGATGCAGCGAGCCGACGCCGGGATTCCCGCCCCACGAGAAGATCAGCTTGCGCGCACAGCCCATCCCGATCAGCTGGTCGTAGACGAGGTCCGGCGTCATCCGGATCAGCGTGAGGTCGCGGAGCTCCTGCCGGATCAGCTCGTGCCCGGCCGCGTGCGGGATCAGGTGCGTGAACCCCTCGACCGCGACGGTGTCGCCGTCCGAGACGAGCTCGCGAACCGCAGCGGCGAGGGAGACGATCTCCGCCATCGCCTAGAACGGGAACGGGTGGCCCGTGCCGCTCTGGATGGTGATCCAGCGCAGCTCGGTGAACTCGTCGATCGCCGCCTGCCCGCCGAAGCGGCCCCACCCGGAGTCCTTCACGCCGCCGAAGGGCATCTGCGGCTCGTCGCCGACGGTCTGGTCGTTGACGTGCACGATCCCCGACTCGATCTGCTGCGCGAGCGCGAAGCCACGGTCGGTGTCGTTCGTGATGATCGCCGCGCTGAGCCCGTACGGCGTCGCGTTCGCACGTGCGACGGCATCTTCTGCGCTCTCGACGACCTCGACCGCGAGGACGGGGCCGAACGTCTCGTACTTGGCGAAGTCCGAGCCCGGAGGGACGTCGGTGATGACGGTCGCCGCATAGCACGGCCCGATCGCCTCGCCGCCTGCGAGCACCTTCGCGCCCTTGTCGACGGCATCGTCGACGCGGCCCTTGACCATCTGCAGCGCGGCGTCGTTGATCAGCGGCCCGATGATCGTGTCGGGCTCCTTCGGGTCGCCCGCCTTCAACGACTGCGCCCGGGCCGCGAGCTTCGCTGTGAACGCGTCGGCGATCGGCTGCTCGACGAGGATCTTCCGCGAGGACATGCAGATCTGGCCCTGATGCAGGAACGCGCCGAACGTCGATGCGTTGACCGCGTACTCGAGGTCGGCGTCGGCCAGGACGATCAACGGGTTGTAGCCGCCGAGCTCGAGCACGACGCGCTTCAGGTTTCTGCCGCACGCCTCGGCGAGCCGCCGGCCGGTCTCCGTCGAGCCGGTGAAGTTGATGCAGCGGACGGCTCGGTTCTCGACGAGCTCGTCGCCGATCGGCGCAGCCTCGCCGGGCGCGTGCGTGACGACGTTCAGCACACCCGCGGGCAGTCCCGCCGCTTCGAAGATCTCGCCCCAGATAGTCCCGCCGACGACGGGCGAGAGCTCTGACGGCTTGAGCACGACCGTGTTGCCGAGCGCGAGTGGCGCGGCGATCGAACGCGCGGAGAGGATCAGCGCGGCGTTCCACGGCGCGATCGCGCCGACGACGCCGACCGGCCTGCGGATCCCGAGCGCGAGCGTGCCGGGGTGGTCTGACGGGATGACCTGGCCGAGCGGCGCGTAGGCCATGGCAGCCGCCTGACGGAACAGCCCCGGCACGAAGCCGAGCTGGAACATGCCGAAGCCGAGCGTGCAGCCCGTCTCGCGTGCGAGCAGCGAGACGATCTCGTCGCGGCGGCCCTCGAGCAGGTCGGCTGCCGCGAGAAAGACTCGCTGCCGCTCCGCCGGTGCGGTCTGCGACCACGCGGGGAACGCCGTTGCAGCCGCCTCGACCGCGCGCGCTGCGTCGGCGCGAGTCCCCTTTGGGACGAGCGCGACCGTCTCGCCCGTGAACGGGTCCCGGTCTTCGAACGTGCCGCCGCTCGCGGCGACCCACTGACCGGCGATGAACTGCTGGACCTCCTGCATCCCTGCTCGAAGCTAGGCGCCCGGTCGTCCACTCGTCAAGACGCTGTTCCGCTCTTCGGAACAGCCCTACGGAAGCCGGACGGAAATCGCGTCGGCGGTCCGCTTGAGCGACGGCCCGAGGTGCGCGACGAGCGAGTCCAGCGAGACCATCGTGCGATGGACGGCGAGATTGATCGCCGCGACGATGTCGCCGGATTGCGTGCGCACCGGTGCGGCAATCGAGCGGAGGCCGTATGCGAGCTCCTCGTTGTTCACCGCGAGCCCGGCGCGCTCCACCCGCTCGAGCTCGTCGAGCAGGTCTTCGCAAGCCGTGAGCGTGTTCGGGCCGTGCTGGGCGAAGTCGACGTTGTTCAACGCAGCGCGTTGCTGCTCCGGCGCCAGCGCTGCGAGCAGGACCTTTCCCATCGACGTGCAGTACGCCGGCAGCCGCGAGCCGATGTGCAGGTTCAAATCGATCTCGCGCTGGCCGCGCTGCGAGGTGCGGCAGCGATCGATGTAGACGATGTCCGCACCGTCGAGCACGGCCATGTTGACCGTGTGCCCCGTCTCGTCGGAGAGCGCCTGCAGGTGCGGCGCCGCAACCTCGCGGAGGTCCATCGAGTTGATCGCCGAGAAACCGAGGTCGAGCACCCGCGGGCCGAGTCGGTATTTCCGGGACTGCGGGTCCTGGTCGAGATACCCGAGCCCGGCGAGCGTCGCGATGTAGCGATGCGCAGTGCTGCGGCTCAGCCCCACCTCACGAGCGAGCTCGCTGACGCCGAGCAGGGGTCGCCCGGACTTGAACGCGGACAGGATCGCGAGCCCGCGTTCGAGCGACTGCGACGTCGCGCTGGTGGTCCCCATGTCACGTGAGGTTAACGACGCGCGTCGCGCCGAGCTCGCGCCGCTTCGCATCGAGCGCGACGGCGGTGAGCCGGTCCGCGGGCGCCGCCTCGAGCGTCGTCTCGAACCCGTCCCGCGGCGTCGTCCCCCGCGCCGTGAGCGGCCCCGTCGCGCCGCCTGTGCGCACCTGCCAGTAGGCGACCTCGGTCGCGCCGTTCCAGCTCGCGCGCACGACCAGGTCGCCGTCGTCGCCGTGCGCGAGCACGACCGCGGGGTCGTCCTGCGGCCGGCCGTCCCAGGGAAAGCGGAAGCAGCGATAGCTGGCCGAACCGTCCGTGAAGCGCGCGTCCAGCCGCACGCTTCCATCCGGGGCGAACTCCGTGTAGCCGCCGGCCGTCCCCCAGCCGACGAAGACGGAGCCGTCCGGGAGCCGCTGAACGTTTCCCATCGCGGTCGCGAGCCGCGGCGTGGGCGGCGCGTACACATGGATGAGCTCAGCGGTCTTCGCCTGCTCGTCGAGTTGCAGCCGCAGCGGACGCGAGGCAACTTCGACGTCGTCTCCCGGCAAGAGATCCGTGGCACCGTTGTCGAAGAGCGTGAGCGAGCCGTCCGCGTGCAATCGCGCGTCGTGCTGGAACTCGAAGTTGGCCCCTTCGCCGATCGTGAACTCGTTGCGCTTGCCGCCGAGCCGCCAGACGATCGCTCCGGTGCGGCGATCGAGCTTGTACACGGTCGAGGTATGCCGCGCCGAGACGATCAGGTCGCCGTCGGGCGCGACGCCGATCGAGTTGAGATGGAAGTAGTCGACGTTTCCGGCGTCGGTCACCGCGGTGCGGAACGACTCCTCCGGCGACACATGGTCGAGGCTGCGCCACTCGAACAACACTTTGCCCGTCTCGATGTCGAGCTCCTGCACGATCCCTTCCACGACGATCGCGTCCGCCGAGCCGCCGACCGGTGTCAGGTCGTAGGTCACGTCGTTTGCGATCGCGACGAGCGCCGTGTCGCGCGAGGTGATGAGGAACTCGTGGACGTCGATTGCGTAGCCGTGACCGCCGTGCACCCTCTTCACCTCGTGGTACCCGGCGTCGTAGAGGACGCAGGTTCCGCCGTAGAGTTCGCCGCCGGTCGACTCGTACCACGTGATGACCGGGCGTCCGCGATACGTCTGGACCTGCATGTTGTACGCCGACTCGGTCTTCAGCGGCAGGAACCAGACCGGCTCGCCCGCGTCGTCGACGACGAGCGGGCCGGCCGTCCCGGGCAGGCCGGACTGCGAGCCGAAGGGCGCGAGGAACACGTACCCCGGCGCCGTCTCGTCGCTGAAGCGGTCGATCGCGAGCGGAGGCACGTTCCACGCGGGCGCCGTCGCGAACCGCATCGCCGGCGTGAGGTCCGCGCCGCGCGCCGGCCGGGCCTGCAGCGCAAGCGCGCCTGCGGCGCCCAGGCCGAGCGCCGCCCGCCGCGAGTACCGCAAGGCCTGCACCTGTCGATTTTAGGATGGACCTGCTGTGCCGGACCTAAGGAACGCACGGGCCCGCTCACTCCATTCAGGGATGACGACGGAGGCGCTCTCTGTCCGACACGTACAGGGATGGGAGACGGACGCACCTTCGAGCAGGCTGTCCGCTGCCTCGACCGGCTGACGCTCGAAAACGATCGCCGGCTGAACCCGCTTGGGAGCCCCGACCCGGGGAGCCCGATCCGCCAGGCGTACGAACGCATCGCCAACGGCTCGGTCGGCGCGCGTTCGCTCTCTGCCGCAAACGGCTAAAGGTCGCCCATGAGTGCTTCGCTGAGCCAAGCCTGGCTCCCGGGATCGGTTCGCCTGCGGCCGCCGCGTTTCACGCCCGTCGTCGTCGCGAGCTTCGCCTGCGTCTTCTCTCTACTGCTCCTGCCGGCGCCGCACCGGCGCTGGACCGAGATCGGGATCAGCGCGCTGGCCGCGCTCGCCGTGATCGCCGGCTCGACGGCGCTTCGCCGCGCGCCACAGCTCGTCGGCACCGCCGTGCCCGTCGGCTTCCTGCTCGTCGTGTCGCTGCTGCGGGACGCGACCGGCGGGTCGATCTCCGGATTCGGCGGCTTCTACCTTCTGCCGGTCATCTACTTCGCGCTCTTCTACGGGCTCGCCGAGGTGCTGCTGGGACTCGTGCTGACCGCGGCCGCGACCGTTGTCCCGCTCCTCGTCGTCGGCGCGCCCGACTACCCCATCTCCGGCTGGCGCGGCACGGTCGTCCAGGTCGTCGTCTCGGCGATCGCCGGCCTCACGATCCAGCGGCTCGTCCAGAACGTGCGCGCGAACGCCGCGCTGACCGAAGAGCGCAACACGCAGCTGCTCGCGCTCGACCGGCTGAAGGACGAGTTCATGTCAGTCGTCTCGCACGAGTTCCGCACGCCCCTCACTTCCATCCACGGCTACCTCGAGCTCGTGCTCGAAGACGGATCGAGCTCACTCGATCCGGAGCAGCTCACCTATCTCGGCGTCGTCGAGCGCAACGTCAACCGGCTCCAGAACCTCGTCGAGGACCTGCTGTTCGTCGCCCGGCTCGAGCAGAGTGGGCTCGAGCTCCACCCGGAGAGCGTCGATCTCGGCCTCCTGCTCTCCGACGCCACCGCCACCGCGCAGCCGGCCGCTGCCGCGAAGGATGTCGAGCTCGAGCTCGTCGCACCTGAGCACATCGCGGTGCACGTCGATCGTGTTCGCGTCGCGCAGCTCGTCGACAACCTCGTCTCGAACGCCGTCAAGTTCACGCCGGCAGGCGGGCGCGTGCGAATCGCGGCCGAGAGCTCGAGCGACGCAGTAGCGGTGCAGGTGAGCGACACGGGCGTGGGCATCCCGACGGCCGAGCTGCCGCAGCTCTTCACCCGGTTCTTCCGGGCATCCACCGCGCAGGCCAATCACATCCCGGGCACGGGGCTCGGCCTGCGCATCTCGCAGTCGATCGCGCAGGCGCACGGCAGCGAGATCCTCGTCGAGAGCGCGCTCGGCGAGGGCACGACGTTCACCTTCGAGCTGCCGCTCGTAATCGCGCAAACGAAGGTCTAAAACCGCTCAAGCAACGGCTCGACGGAGCCGATGAGCCGGGGGATGAAGCTGTCCGTCGTCATCCCCGCCCGCGACGAGGCGGGCTCGATCTCGACCACCCTG
>DATAUN010000249.1:0-8405 GCA_036268235.1 Gaiellaceae bacterium | reverse complement strand
TCACGCCGGCGACGATCAGCCACCACATGCCGTGGTCGTACGCGGCGGCGAAGACGTAGAACTTGCCGATGAAGCCGCCGGTGAGCGGGAAGCCGAGCATCCCGAGCATGAAGAACCACATCGAGACGCCGAGGAACGGCCGCTCCCAGCCGAAGCCGGCGAGATTCTGCAGCGTCACGGGCACACCGAGCTCGCGCTCGCGCGCCGCGACGACGGCGAACGCGCCGAGCGACATCGCCGAGTAGGGGATCAGGTAGTAGAGAAGCGCCCGCTCGCCGAGCGCGCTCGCTGCGGCGACGGCGATCAGCATGAACCCGGCGTGCGAGACGGACGAGTACGCGAGGATCCGCTTCACGTTCCGCTGGACGAGCGCGGCGATGTTCCCCCAGGCGAGTGAGATCACCGCGATGATCGCGACGGCGTAGCGCCAGAGATGCTCGTCGTGCGGGAAGCCCTCGATCAGCACGCGGTAGGTGACGACGAGCGCGGCGATCTTCGTCGCCGACGACATGAACGCCGTCACCGGCGTCGGCGCGCCCTGGTAGGCGTCGGGCGTCCACATGTGGAACGGCGCCGCCGACGACTTGAACGCGAGCCCGGCGATGATCATCGCAAGCCCGACGACGAGCATGGAGTCGTGGGCGTGCCCCGCGGCGGCGATCTTGTCGAAGCTCAGCTGCCCGGTGTCGCCGTAGACGAGCGCGGAGCCGAAGAGCAGCGTCGCCGAGCCGACCGCGCCGATGACGAGGTACTTGAGCCCCGCTTCGAGCGAACCGATCAGGTCGATGTCGATCGCCGTCAGGACGTACAGCGCGATCGAGAACCACTCGAGCCCGAGGAAGAGCGTCATCAGGTTCGCCGCCTGCACGAAGAACGCCATGCCCGCGCCCGCCGCCGTGAGCAGCGCGTAGTACTCGGCGACGTGCTCGTCGCGCATGCGCTCGCGGTAGGCGATCAGCACAGCGACGGCGCCGCAACCGGCGAGGATCACCTGCGCGAGCGCGCTCCAGCGGTCGCGGAACATCGCGTCGTGGACGAGCGTCTGGGCGTGCGGTGAGCGCACGTCGAGGAAGCCCGCGAAGATCCCCGCCGCGACGAACCCGGCGAAGCCGACGGAAGCGGCGGCCGCCTTGCGAGTGCTGCGCGGCACGAACACGGCGACCATCAGAAGGAGCGCCGACGCTGCGAGTAGCGCGAGCGACGGTGAGAGCGCAAACCAGTCGACGTGCGGCTTCTGGATCACGGTGCGTACCTCGTCCAGCCGTACGTTCCGGTGGAGCAGAGTCCGAAGCTGTTCCCGGTCCCGGTGGTTATGCAGGCGCCGGGTCCTTGCACCATCACGGTAATAGCGACCCGTTGATTGCCGCCCATCGCCCTGTGCGTGACCAGGTTCGGCCACGCCGAGAGCCCGAGCAGGCAGAGGACGAGCGGCACGACGATCGCGAGCTCGCCGAGGCGAAGGTCGGTCGCACGCTCGGAGACGGCCGGGCCGACGTCCTGGTGGAGCACGCCGGAGATCGCGCGCAGCATGTACATCGCCGCGAGCACCATCGCGACCGCGCCGACGACGGCCCAGCCCCAGCCCTGCTGGAACACGCCGGCGAGGATCAGGAACTCGCCTGCGAACGTGGTCGAGAGCGGCACGGCGAGTGAGATGATCCCGATCGTCATGACGAGCGTGGCGAGCGCAGGCCGCCCGCGTGCCATGCCGCCGAGCAGCGCGAACTCACCGGTCGACGTGCGCCGCTCCACCATCCCGGCGACCAGGAAGAGCGAGGTCGACACGAGCGCGTGGTTGACGATCTGCAGCACGGCGCCGTCGAAGCCGAGCGAGTTGTTGGCGAAGAGCCCCAGGCCGATCAGCCCGGCCTGCGCGAGCGACGAGTACATGACGACGCCGCGGAAGTCGGGCGCGCGGAACGCGAGGAACGAGCCGTAGATCAGCGAGCACGCCGACAGGAACAGCAGCAGCCCGCGCCAGTCGTGGACGACGCTCGGGAAGAGCGGGATCACGATCCGCAGCAGCCCGTAGAGGCCGGCCTTGCCGACGACGCCCGACAGCACACCCGCCACCTCGGGCGGCGACTCGCGGTAGGTCAGAGGCAGCCAGCCGTGGAACGGGAAGAGCGGCGACTTGATCGCAAACGCGACGACGAAGCCGAGGAACAGCCACGAGGACGTCGACGGGTGCATCTTCGTCAGGTCGAACGTGCCTTCCTTGAGCCCGAGAATGACGATCGACGCGAGCATCAGCAGTGACCCGACGACGGTGTAGATCACGAAGGTGATCGTCGCGCGCATGCGGTCGGAGCCGCCCCAGACGCCGATCAGGATGTACAGCGGGATCAGCATCGCCTCGAAGAACGCGTAGAAGAGCAGCAGGTCCTGCGCGGTGAAGACACCGACGATCGCCGCGGTCAGCAACAGCATCAGGGCGAAGTACGCGCGGCCGCGGTCGCGGCCGACCCACCAGCCGTAGATCGTGCACGCGGCCATGCAGACGACGGTCATGCCGACGAACCAGAGCGAGAACGCGTACTGGCCGACGTGCCAGCTCACGTGCAGGTCGGAGAACCACGAGTGGCGTTGGGCGAGCTGCAGATCGGCGGAGCCGAAGTCGAAGCGCCCCGCGGCGGTGATCCAGAAAGCGACCTCGACGAGCGAGAGCAGTGCGGCGAGCGAGCCGAGCCAGTACGTCGAGAGCGGCGCAATCGCGACGAGCAGCGCACCGGCCGCGGGCAGCACGATCAGGATCGTCGTCAGCCAGCCGTTCATCGCGCCGCCAGAAAGACGAGGGTGAGGATGGCGAGGCCGCCCGCGAGGAAGAGCGCATACGTGCGCACGAGACCGGATTGCGCCACCGAGAGCTCGCGCGAGCTCGCACCGGCAAGGCCGGCCATCGCAGAGATCGCCCCCGCGACGAGCGGCACCTCGATGACCGTGCCGAGCATGCGCGAGAACGCGTCGGCGGTCCGGTACCAGAGCACGTCATAGAGCTCGTCCCAGTAGAACTTCTTCTCGAAGAGCGGCAGGGCCTTCGGCACCGGCACGGTGCGGGCGACGTAGAGGACGTAGGCGACGCCGATGCCCGCGAGGCCGACGGCGAGCGCGAATCCGGACGTGATCCACTCCTGCGTGTTCGACGGGTCGGTGATCGGCGCGGCAACGGGCGCGAGCCAGTCGGTGAGCGGATGCCAGACCGGTGCGAACTGCAGGAACCCGCCGACGAGCGCGAGCACAGCCAGCGTGCCGACCGTCCAGAGCATCGACAGCGGGCCTTCCTTGTCGTGGTGCGCGTGGAAGTGCTCGCGCGCGAACGCCGAAGGCTCGCCCGTGAAGACGATGAAGTAGAGCCGGAACGCGTAGACGCCGGTCAGGAACGCGCCGACGATGCAGGCGACCCAGATGATCGCGCCGTAGGTGCCGTGCGCGAGCGCGGCCGCGATGATCGAGTCCTTCGAGAAGAAGCCCGCGAACGGGAAGATGCCGACGAGCGCGAGCGAGCCGATCAGGAAGACGATCTTCGTGAACGGCATCAGCTTCCCGACGCCCGCGAGCTTGCGGATGTCCTGCTCGCCGGTGACCGCGTGGATCGCGATGCCGGCCGCGAGGAAGAGCAGCGCCTTGAAGAACGCATGCGTCATCAGATGGAACATCGCGTTCGGATACGCGCCCAGCCCCGCTCCGACGAACATGTAGCCGATCTGCGACATCGTCGAGTACGCGATCACGCGCTTGATGTCGGTCTGCACGAGTGCGATCAGGCCCGCCATCACGAGTGTCGCCGCGCCGAGCCCGGCGGCGAGGTCCTGCACGATGTACGCGTTCTCGAACAGCACGTGGGTCCGCACGATCAGGTAGACGCCGGCGGTGACCATCGTCGCCGCGTGGATGAGGGCGCTGACCGGCGTCGGTCCTTCCATCGCGTCGGGGAGCCATGTGTGCAGCGGCAGCTGCGCCGACTTGGCGAGCGCGCCGCCGAGCAGCCCGAGCGCGATCAGGTTGGCGGTCGTGCCGCCGTGCGGGGAGTGCGCGAAGACGCCGGCGTAGTCGAGGCGGCCCGTGACCTTGATCAACAGGAAGAGCGCAAGCGCCATCGTTGCGTCGCCGAACGCGTTCATCACGAACGCCTTCTTCGCCGCCGCGATCGCCGACGCGCGCTCCTGGTAGTAGCCGATCAGCAGGTAGCTCGAGAGCCCGACCATGCCCCAGCCGGCGAGGAGGAGCAGCAGATTGCCGCCCTCGACGAGCAGCAGCATCGAGAAGACGAACAGCGACATGTACGCGAAGAAGCGACGCTCCTCGTCCTCGCCGTCCATGTAGCCGACCGCGTACGCGATGATCAGCGAGCCCACGCCGGCGACGATCAGCATCATCACGATCGAGAGCTGGTCGACGAGCAGCGTGAGGCCGAAGTGGTACTGCCCTGCGCTGAGCCACGTCCAGCTCGTCGTTGCCGCTGCGCGCGCGTGCGGCGCCTTGCTCCACATGTCGAAGAACGCGACGACCGCGGCGACGAACGCACCCATCGTCGTGAGGGTCGAGACGTACGCCGCGGCGCGGCGCGGGATGCGCGTTCCCGCGATCGTGATCGCGAGCGCCGAGGCAAGCGGCAGCAGGAGGCAGATCCAGGCGGCGATTTTCATCCGCGCAGCGTCCTGAGCTTGTCGACGTCGAGCTCGACGTTCCGGCGGCCCATCGCGACGATCAGCCCCAGGCCGACGACGACCTCGGAGGCCGCGACCGCCATCACCGAGATCGCGAACACCTGGCCGTCTTCACGGCCGTGCAGGCGCGAGAACGCGATCAGGAGCAGGTTCGCCGAGTTCAGCATGATCTCGACGCTCAGAAGGATGATGAGCGGGTTGCGGCGCAGCATCACGCCGAGCGCGCCCGTCGTGAACAGGATTGCGCTCAGGATCACGTACCACTGGATGTCAGGCCCGTGCATCGCTCCCCAGCTCGCGCGCGTGCGCGCCGAGGACGACGCCGCCGACGGCCGCGATCAGCAGCACGATCGAGGTGACCTCGAACGCGAGCAGGTGGTTGGTCAGAAACAGCCGGCCGAGCGCGGCCGGGGTGCCGAACGAGCGGCCGATGTGCTTCGGCTGCGACAGGAGGTTGCCGGCCTTCAGCCCGACGACGACGATCACCTCGGCGAGGATCGCGCCGCCTGCGAGCACGGCGCCGAACACCTGCCACGACGGCCCTCCCGACCACGGTGACTCGTCGGTGCGGTCGCCGAGGTACGCGATCACGAACAGGAACATGACCATCACCGCGCCGCCGTAGACGAGGACCTGGCCCGCCGCGACGAACTCCCCGCCGAGCAGCAGGTAGAGAACGGCGAGCGAGGCGAGGTTCCCGATCAGCGAGAGCGCCGAGTAGAACGGGTTCGAGAAGCTGACGACCGCGAGCGCGCTCACGAGGCACGCGAACGCGGCGCCGAACCAGACGACCCACACGAGGAAGTTCGCCACTACGAATGGTCCTGGTAGTACGGGATCGGCGTGTCGTAGAGGTCGCGGTCGGCGACGGGCACACGCTTGACGGGCGGGGCGAGCAGCATGTCCTTCGTGTAGATCAGGTCGTCGCGGTTGTACTCGGAGATCTCGAACTCATTGCCGAGCGTGATCGCGTCGAACGGGCACGCGAGCTCGCAGTAGCCGCAGAAGATGCAGCGCGAAAGGTTGATCTCGTAGATGCGCGCGTAGCGCTCGCCTGCGGAGACACGGTTGTCCGGCGTGTTCTCGGCCGGCACGACGCGGATGCAGTCGGCGGGGCACGCGGCGGCGCACAGCGAGCAGCCGACACACTTCTCCAGCCCGTTCTCGTGCTTGTGCAGGCGGTGCCGGCCGCGGTAGCGCGGGTAGAGCGGCCGCTTGACCTCCGGGTACTGGATGGTGATCGGCTTCTTGAAGACCTGCTTCAACGTGACGCCGAAGCCCTTGAGCGTGTTCGGGACGATGAAGCTCACTTGACGAGCACCACCAGGAACGCGGTGACGAGAGCGTTGACGGTCGCGACCGGCAGCAGCACCTTCCAGCCGAACCGCATCAGCTGGTCGTAGCGCAGGCGCGGCTGCGTCGCGCGCAGCCAGATGAACACCGAGACGAGCGTGAAGAGCTTCAGCACGAACCAGATCGGGCCGAACTGGTCGAGCGAATGCACCCACGGGAAGTGGTAGCCGTCGAAGAAGAGCGTCACGCAGAGACCGGAGAGCGTGATCATGTTGATGTACTCGGCCGCTTGAAACAGACCCCATCTCATTCCCGAATATTCCGTGTGGTAGCCGGCGACCAGTTCTGTATCTGCCTCTGGTAGATCAAACGGCGGACGTGACGTCTCGGCCGTGCCGCCGATCAGGAAGACGATGAGCCCCACGAACTGCGGGATGAAGAACCACATCGTCGCCTGCTGCTTCTGCACGACCTGGACGAGATTGATCGACTGCGCCATCATCACGACACCGAGCACCGAGAGCGCGAGCGAGACCTCGTACGACACGAGCTGCGCGCAGGTGCGCATCGAGCCGAGCATCGAGTACTTCGAGTCGGAGGCCCAGCCGCCGACGATGAAGCCGTAGATGCCGACGGAGCCGAGCGCGAAGATCAGGATCAGCGAGATCGGCACGTTCACGACCTGGCCTTCGATGTGGTGGCCCCACACGGTCCAGCCGGTGCCGAACGGGATCACGCTGAACGCCGCGAGCGCGGTGAACATCGCCACGACGGGCGCGAGGATGTAGAGCGGCTCCTTGGCGGACATCGGCGAGAACGCTTCCTTGCGGATCAGCTTCAGCAGGTCGGCGATCGGCACCAGCAGCCCCTTGGGACCGGCGCGGTTCGGGCCGAAGCGCAGCTGCATCCGGCCGAGCAGCTTGCGCTCGAGCCACGTGGTGAACGCGAAGAACACCATCACGACGTTGATGACGAGGAACGCCTTCGGGATCGTGATCCACCACGCCTCGTGCGTCACGGCTTCACCTCGACGTTCGCGTGCAGGTCGCCTGCGTGCTCCTGTGCGACGCGGACGACGCCCGCGGCGAGGTCGCGCGCGATGCGCGCACGCAGCTCGACCGAGGTGCCGTTCGAGGAGACGGTGACCGTGGCGCCGTTGCGGATGCCGCGCGCTTTGGCGTCGTCGGGCGAGAGCTCCACCTCGGCGTCGGGCTTCTGGAAGTGCAGCTCAGGCGTGCGCTCGACGGCGGCGCCGGAAAACAACGGCCGGTAGGCGACGAGCTTCAGTCCGTCCTTCGGCGGCAGCGGGAGGGTCTCCTGGCCCGGTCCGTCGGGGCGCTCCGCGCGCGGCGGCAGCTCGGCCGTGTCGCCGATCTCGCCGAAGGTGATGCCGCCGAAGCACTTCGCCGAGAGCTCGTCGAAGACGACCGACGGGTACGGCGAGAGCTCGACGTCGAAGCGCTCCGCGAGCTTTGCGATCCACGCGAGCGTGTCCGGCACCGGCGCGACCACGGCGCGGCGCTGGCGCTGCAGCCTGCCTTCGAGGTTCACGGTCGTCCCGTCGCGCTCGAGGTAGCTCGTGCCCGGGAGGACGAGGTCGGCGAGGCCGCGGAAGCTGTCCTCGAACATGCCGATCCCGATCACGACCTGCGCATCCTCTGCCAGCTTGCGCACCGCCGGGTCGGTGGCGGCCTCGTCGCCCGAGATGACGAGCAGCGTCGGCGGCTCGTCGAGGGGCTCGCCGTCGCCGGCCGCGCTCCACGCATCCGAGACGCCGCGGCCGTTCGGTGTGCGCGGCAGGTAGTAGACGTTCTTCGCGCCGAAGGTGATGCCGGGCTGGTCGGTGACGAGCGCGTCCGCCGGCCCCGTCGGATGTCCGTAGGAGATCGTCGCGCCGTTTCGCTTCGCGGCCTTCAGCCAGAGGTCGACGACCGGGGCGCGCTCGACGACCGGCTCGTCGCACAGCACGAAGATCGTCTTCGCGTCGCGTAGCGCCGACAGCGGCGCGCGATGCGCGTCGAGGTTGTCGGGCACGCCCTCCGGCAGCACCGCTTCGTTCGCACCGAGCCCCTGGCGCAGCAGCTTCGCGAGCGCGTAGGCCTCCTCCACCGACTCGCCGCCGGAGAGCGCGGTCACGGTCGAAGCGCCGCCGTCGCGCAGCGCCCGCTCGACGGCATCGAGCGCGTCGTCCCACGAGAGCTGCTCGAAACGGCGTGGGCCGGCCTTGCGCAGCGGCGCGCCGATGCGGTCGCGCGCCGTCAGGTGCGCGTAGGCGAAGCGGCCCTTGTCGCACAGCCAGCCCTCGTCGATCTCGGGATGGTTGCGCGAGAGGACCCGCTTGACCTTGCCCTCACGTGTCGTCACGGATGTGTTGCAGCCGACCGGGCACATGCCGCACACGCTCGGCACGTTCTGGATCTCCCACGGCCGTGCCTCGAAGCGGTA
>DATAUN010000248.1:0-1688 GCA_036268235.1 Gaiellaceae bacterium | reverse complement strand
CGAAACAGCCGGACATCGGCGAGGCTGATCTCGTCCCGCCCACCAAGGTGCTGCGAATTGCCGGCAAAGTCTTGATGCGCGATCGCATTGTGCCAATGCCCGAGCAACTCGAGACGCTTCAAGCGGAGCTCATTGTGGCGGTGCAGCACCTGGGCTTGACCCGGTCTCGTGGACACCGGTCTACGGTGCAATCTCTTGTTGAAGGAACTGACGCTCAAAGTCAATGGGACTGAGATACTGATTGTGCGAATGCCTCCGTTGTGAGTTGTAGAAGCCGTCGATGTACTCGGCGATGTCGCGCTCGACGTCGTGCACGTCGTTCCAGTGCGCGTCGAGTTCGACCTCGAACTTGAGGGACGAGAAGAAGCTCTCTGCGACGGCATTGTCCCAGCAGTTGCCCTTGCGGCTCATGCTCGGCTTCACGCCGTGAGTAGCGAGCACCGCCCGGTACTCAGCGCACGCGTAGTGCACGCCACGGTCGCTGTGGTGGATCAGTCCGCCCGGTGCGGGCCGCAGCGCGAGCGCGCGCCGCAACGCCTCGACGGCGATGGTGGCGTCGAGGTCGGCCGAGACCGACCACCCGACGACGCGGCGCGCGAACAGGTCGAGCACGACGGCGAGGTACACGAAGCCGGTCAGGGTCGGCAGGTAGGTCAGGTCGGAGACCCAGACCTGGTTCGGCGCCGACACCTCGAACTCGCGCGCGACGACGTTAGGCGCGATGGCATGCTTGTGCTTCGACTGCGTCGTGTGCACGTAGCGGCGGCGCGGGCGAGCGCGCAGGCCATCCTGCCGCATCAGCCGGGCCACGCGCTTGCGGCCGACGGCATGCCCACCCGCTCGCAGCTCGGCGTGAACCCGCGGACTGCCGTACCGGCGACGGCTCGCCTTGAACGCGGCGCGGACGTGCGTGGTGAGCACCTCGTCGCGCGCGGCCTTCTTCGACGGGGAACGCTCCTGCCACGCGTAGTAGCCCGACGGCGCGACGCCGAGCACGCGGCACATGAACGCCACCGTATAGACGCCCACCTGGGCGGCGATTGCGGCGTACCTCACGACTGGCTCTTCGCGAAGTACGCTGCTGTTTTTTTTAAGAAGTCGCGCTCCTGCTCGACGGTGCGCAACTCGCGACGCAAGCGCGTCAACTCGGCGCGCTCGTCGGTCGTCAGCGCGCCCTGCGGGTCGCGTTTCGCGTCGACGCCAGCCTGCTTCACCCAGGCGTGCAGGCACGTCACGGTCAGGTCGAGCTCGCGCGCCACCTCGGTGACACTCTTGCCGGGCGTCAGCGCGAGGCGGACCGCCTCGGCCTTGAACTCAGGCGTGAACTTGCGGCGCTTGCGCGGCTTGGACGACTTCGTCGGACTCATGGACACCTCGTTCATCATGACGGGAGAGGGATGGGAGGTGTCCACGGAAACGGGTCAGGCCTAGCCCGGACATCCGGCCAGAAGCGCATCCCGAGCCGAGCGAAGTCTGCACCGATGTTGCCGGGGATCGGGTTCCCACGATCCAGCTTCCGGTCTGACGTCATCAGGGAGCGGACGATCGGAAGCAGCGAAGCCTCGAGGCCACCGAGCAGGTGATCAACAGCTTCCTGAATGCAGATCTCGTCGCGGCCCTCCGATGTACCTCCTCTATCTGGATGCGTCGGGAACGCCGGAGGTAGCCGACACGGCCCACGCGCACTT
>DATAUN010000247.1:0-14019 GCA_036268235.1 Gaiellaceae bacterium | reverse complement strand
TCATCCCCCACGTCCAGTTCTTGTGGTCGCGGTTCCAGACGACGAGCGCGAGCGGCGTGCCGAGCGTCTGCCCGTGCCTGAGTCCTGCGAGCACGTCGACGCGGTCCTGCTCGATCTGCTGGCGCGGCGAGCGGCCGTAGCCCTCCTGCCGCCGCTTCAGGTCGCCGTCGATCGCGTCGCGGTCGAGCGCGAGGCCCGCGGGCAGGCCGGTCAGGATCGCCACGAGCCCGGGCCCGTGCGACTCCCCGGCGGAGGACAACCGCAGCGTCATGAGCCCAACCTTAGATTCCGACCGCGGCGCGCATGGCCTCGACGGGCGGCTCGAGGCCGGTCCAGAGGCGGAAGCCGGCCGCGCCCTGCCGCACGAGCGCCTCGCGGCCGTCGATGACGGTGCAGCCGGCGGCGAGCGCCGCCGTGACGAGCGCGGTCTCGCCCTGGCCGTAGGCGAGGTCGACGACGGTCTGCCCCGCCTCCGGCTCGACGAGCAGTTCGTCGCGCACCGGCGTGGCGTTCACGATCAGGTCGCAGCCGCTCGCGTCGGGCGGCCATTCGCCGCTGCGCGTGTACACGCGGGTCTCCGCGGGCAGCGCCGGAGCCAGAGCGATCGCCGCACCGCCGCCGCCGATCAGGCAGGCGACCTGCGCGTCGATGCCCGCCAGGATCTCGGTGTCGGTGTTCTTCCCGATCACGCGCTCATCGACGAAGAGCAGCGTGTTGACCGCGTCGCCGTCCGCCTCGTCGCACGCGGCGACGACCGCCTGCTTGTGCGGGATCGTGACGTTGGCGCCGGCGAATCCGAGCGTGCGCAGCGCCGCGACGGCGGCGACCGGATCCTCGACGTCGAACGCCGAGTACCACCAGTTCAGGCCGCGCGCGGCGAACGCGGCGTTCTGCATCCGCGGCGAGAGCGAGTGCGAGACCGGATGGCCGAGCAGCGCGACGTGCGTCGTGCCGCTCACCCGCAGCCGTACCCGTGGGCGCACTCGTACTGGGCGAACGCCGACGCGCTCGCCGTGAAGAAGTTGTGCACCTTGTCGGGCTTGCGCACGAAGTAGAGGTAGTCGACCTTCGCCGGGTGCGCCGCGGCCTGGATCGACGCGAGGCCCGGGTTCGCAATCGGCGTCGGCGGCAGTCCGAGATGCAGGCGCGTGTTGTACGGCGTCGGGTTCTGCAGCTGCGACTCGAGGATCGACTTCGTCGGCGAGATGTTCAATCCGTAGCGGAGCGTCGCGTCGATGCCGAGCGCCATCTGGTCGTGCAGGCGGTTGTAGATCACGGCGGCGACGAGCCGCCGCTCGTCCGGCGCGAGCGTCTCGCGCTCGATCATCGACGCGATCTTGAGGATGTCGTACGCCGTCAGGTTCTTCGACGTCGCATACGCACGGTTCACCTGGCGCCAGTTCGCGCAGAACGCCTGGAGCTGATCCTGCACGAGCTGCCGCGAGGTTGTCGCTGCAACGAAGTCGTACGTCGCCGGGAAGAGGAAGCCCTCGGCGTTCTTCCAGCGATGCGGCGACACGCACGGCACGTAGATGCTCCGCGTTGCGGCGAGGTAGGCCGTTCCGTTCAGGAGCACCGGCTTGCCGCTCTTCCGCTCGGCGATCTTCGCAACGTCGTGGACGCGCTTTGCCATCTGGGCGCGTGTGAAGCCTTCGGGGAAGACGATCCGGAACTGCTCGGCCGCGATGGTCGTGGGCGGAGGAGTCGCCGCGGACGTGCCGCGCACGTGCGGCAGGGCCACGAGGACCACGACGACCACGGCGACGATCGCGCCGAGCGCAACGCCGAGCGCCGTCAATCGCCGCTTGCGGATCTGCTCCGGCGTCGGCCCACGCCGGGTGGGCATGGGCATCATCGGGAGAGACGCTCCAGGTAGCCCGAAAGGAGATGCGCCGCGGCGCGCGCGTCGTCGCCGCCGGCGAGCACCGAGGTGAACCGCTCGTCGTAGGTCTCCACCGGCACGGAAATCGCCGCGCGTAGTTGCTCGACGAATGCGGTCGTCTCGTCGGCCTGCTCGCCGTGCGCGCCGCGCAGCGTCAGCGGCATTCCCACGACCACAAGCTCCGCGCCCTCCGCCTCGATCACCGCAAGCAGCTTTGCAAAGCCGTCGGGCGTGGCCGCGCGCTCCACGATCGTCACGGGACGGGCAAGCGTGCCGGTGGGATCGGACGCGGCAACGCCTGTGCGCGCCGAACCGAAGTCGAGCGCGACGACTTTCACCCGATGGCTGCGGCGAGCTTGTCGCGGCCGGCTTCGAGCGCGGCGCGCACCGCAGCGACGTTCTTGCCGCCGGCTTCCGCGAGCGTCGGACGGCCGCCGCCACCGCCGCCGATGATCGGGCCGAGCTCGCGCACGATCTTCACGGCGTCGAGCTCCGCGAGTGAGTTGTCGAGGTTCACGACGAGCGCGACCTTGTCCTCGTTGACGGAAGCGAGCACGACCGCTTTCGCGCCTTCCTGCTGCCGCAGCCGATCGGAGAGGTCACGCAGCGGCCCGTCGAAGCGGACCTCCGCGACGTACACGCCGTCGACGCGGTCGTCCCAGACGATGTCGGGGCCGACATCCGCCGCCTTCGGCTTCTTCGAAGCGCGCCGCGCCTCGACGAGCTCTGCGCGGACGGCCTCGAGCTCGCGGCTGCGGCCTTCGAGCATCGCCCACGCCTCGCCGGAGGTGACCGCTTCGATGCGCCGCGCTCCTGAGCCGACCGAGCCCTCGCTCGTGATCACGAACGGGCCGATCTCGGCCGTCGAGCGCACGTGCGTGCCTCCGCACAGTTCCTTCGAGTACTCGCCGATCTCGACGACCCGCACCTCGTCTCCGTACTTCTCGCCGAAGAGCATCATCGCGCCGAGCTTCCGCGCCTCTTCGATCGGCGTCACGTACGTGCGCACGGGGATCGCTGCGAACACCTTCTCGTTCACGATTCTCTCGACGCGCTCCTTCTCGTCGGGCGAGAGCTGGCGGTCGTGCGTGAAGTCGAAGCGCAGCTTGTCGGGGCGCACAGCCGAGCCCGCCTGCTTGACGTGGTCGCCGAGCACATCGCGCAGCGCCTGGTGCAGAAGATGCGTCGCGGTGTGGTTCGCCATCGTCGGGAAGCGCTCGCTCCAGTTGACGACCGCCTCGATGCGCGTGCCGGGCTCGAGCGGCGCGTGACCGCCGAGGTCGACGACGAGCACTTGGTCGTCGCCGAACTTCACGACGTCGGCGACCTCGAGCTCCTGCTCCTCGCCGTCGATGCGCAGGTAGCCCTGGTCCGCCACCTGGCCACCGCCCGCCGCGTAGAACGGGCTCTGCTCGAGCTTGACGAGCTGCCGTGGACCGTCGGCGGGCGCCGCCTCGATCACCGCCGTCAACGTGTGCGTCTTCGAGTAGCCGACGAACTCGCTCGGATGGCGGCCGCCGCCGACGAGCTCGGCCGCAGCTTGCTGCGTCGAGCCCTCGCCCCCGCCGCGCGACACGTCGCGGTGCTGCTCCATCAGCTCGCGGAAGCCGTCGACGTCGACGGGCTGGCCGCGCTCCTCGGCGAGCTCCTGCGTCAGCTCGATCGGGAAGCCAAAGGTCGCCGCGAGCTTGAACGCGTCGTCTGCGGTGACCGCATCCTTGCCGGCGAGCTCGTCGAACTCCTTCATCCCGCGCGCGAGCGTCTCGGAGAAGCGCTCCTCCTCGTTGCGGACGACGCGCTCGATCTCGTCCGCGTGCTCGCGCAGCTCGGGATACGCGTCGCCCATCTGATCGACGACGACTGCGGGCAGGCGGTACAGATTGCGCAGGCCGATGCGGTTCGCGTGCTGGATCGCGCGCCGCAGCAGACGGCGGCAGATGTAGCCGCGGCCCTCGTTCGACGGCGTGATGCCTTCGGCGATCAGGAAGCTGACTGCGCGTCCGTGGTCGGCGATCACGCGGTGCGCCTTCGTCGCGATCTCGCTGTCGTGGTAGCCGACGCCCGACTCGCGCGCGATCCAGTCCATGATCACGCGGAAGCCGTCGGTGTCGTAGTTCGAGCTGACACCCTGGAGGACGCAGCTCGTCCGCTCGAGGCCCATCCCCGTGTCGACATTCGCGGCCGGTAGCGGGACGAGCGTGTTGTCGGGCTTGAGGTCGTACTGCATGAAGACGAGGTTGTAGAACTCGTAGTACCGGTCGCAGTGGCCCGGCTGGCACGCGGGGTCGCCGCAGGCGTGCTCTTCGCCGCGGTCGTAGAAGATCTCGCTGCACGGCCCACACGGCCCGGTGTCGGCCGCCTTCCAGAAGTTGTCGTCTCCGAGGCGGACGATGCGCTCCGGCGGGATGCCGACACGCTCCCACGCCTCGATCGCGACCGTGTCCTCGTCGAGCTCGTAGACCGGGTTTCCCTCGTGCACGGTCACCCACAGCCGTTCCGGATCGAGGTTCAGGACGGTCGTGACGAACTCCCATGCGTAGTCGACCGCCTCGTCCTTGAAGTAGTCGCCGAACGAGAAGTTGCCCATCATCTCGAAGAACGAGTTGTGGCGGTCGGTGCGCCCGACGTCCTCGAGGTCGGTGTCCTTCCCGCCCGCTCTGAGACATTTTTGGACGCTCACGACACGCGGAGCGGGCGGCTCCTTCGTGCGCAGGAAGTACGGCTTGAACTGCTGCATTCCCGCGACGATGAAGAGGGTCGACGCGTCCTCCGCCGGCGGGATGAGCGAGTGCGACGGCACGCGAAGATGCGCCCGCTCCTCGTAGAAGCGCTGAAACGCCTCGCGCAGGTCGTTCGTCGTCATCGGCACGACGAACAGTGTACGGAGGCCCTAGCGGCGCTCCAGCCAGTCCGCGATCTCGTCGCCGAGCTCGGGACCGACGTCGTCGAAGATCCCGTGCCCGGCCCCTTCGAGCCAGCGGACACCTGTCTGCGGCACGGCCGCCTCGAAGCGGAGCGCGGGCGACTCGCCGAAGCCCGGGCCGTCGACCGCGAACACGTCGTAGCCGCGCCGGCCGAGCACCTCGCCGACCTCCTCGAAGTACGCGCCCGAAGTGTCGGGGCCGAGCGCGTGCCAGAAGATGAACGGCGTCCCGCCGAGGCGACCGAAGCGCCGAACGTTCAAGCTGCCCGGTCGGGATCGAGCTCGTCCGCGGCGATCTCGTCGCGGATCTTCTCGAGCGCCCGGCGGATCAGCCGCGAGACGTGCATCTGCGAGATGCCGACCTGCTGCGCGATCTGAGATTGCGTCAGCCCTTCGAAGAAGCGCAGGTGCAGGATCTGCCGCTCGCGCTCGTCGAGCACCTTGAACCCCGGCGCGAGCACGGCCCGGTCCTCCGAGACCTCGTACTGGTGCTCGACCTCGCCCAGCGACTCGAGCGGGTCGAGCTCCTCGCCGTCCTCGGTGCCGCCGCCCGACGAGAGCGACAGCGACGAGTACGCGCGGCCGGACTCGAGCGCTTCCAGCACCTCTTCCTCTTCGACCCCCGCGGCTTTCGCGAGCTCGGGGATCGTCGGGGAGCGGCTGAGCTGCACGGTGAGCTGCTCGACGAGCTTCGAGAGCTGCACGTTCAGCTCTTGGAGGCCGCGCGGCACGCGCACGGCCCAGCCGCGGTCGCGGAAGTGGCGCTTGATCTCGCCGATGATGTTCGGCGTCGCGTACGTCGTCAGCTCGACGCCGCGGTCGATGTCGAACCGATCGATCGCCTTGATCAGGCCGATCGACCCGATCTGGATCAGGTCGTCGAGCTGCTCGCCGCGGTAGCTGTAGCGACGGGCCAGCGAGCGGACGAGCGACATGTACTGCTCGATCAGCTGCTCGCGCGCCTGCAGATCGCCCTGCTCGTGGTAGCGGCGGAGGAGAAGCTTGTCGTTCTCAGCCACGCGCCGTCACCTTCTTCGTCAGGCGCACCCACTCCCCGTCGACGTGCACGTCGTCGACGGTCGACTCGAGCACGCGGCGGAGGCCGAGCTCGGCGTTCGGCTCCCGCTCGATCTGGTCGAGCACCTTCGGCGAGAGCGGCCCGATCATCGTCTCGAGCTCGTTCTCGTTCACGCGCATCCGCACGGTGATGTCGCCCGCGTCCGGATCGGTGTTGTCGAGGATCGCGTCGAGCGCGATCTGAAGATCCTCGAGGTTTTCGATCGTGAGATCGAGACGGACGGCGAGCCCACCGAGGACGAGGTGCGCGACCCGATGAAAGTCCGGCGCGCGCGGCAGTGTCAGCGTGATTTCGTCAGCTGCCACCGTGCGTCGCCTTGAGCTCTTCGTCGAGATCCCGCTCGCGCCGCGCCGCAGCTTCCTTGGCCTCGGCGACCGCGTCGCTCCAGCTCCGCCGCGTCTTGAAGGACGCCCAGCCGTGCGACACGCCCGCTCCGAGCCCGGCGAGCTTCTGCACCGGCCGCTTCACAGCAAAGCTGACCGACCGCACGGCCTCGTCCACCGCCTCGA
Source organism: Gaiellaceae bacterium (assembly GCA_036268235.1). Classification (GTDB taxonomy): domain Bacteria; phylum Actinomycetota; class Thermoleophilia; order Gaiellales; family Gaiellaceae; genus PALSA-600. Next base: position 7,627 of record DATAUN010000247.1, on the reverse strand, counting down.
CGGCGTCGACGGCGCTGTCCGTTGCCGTATCGAGCTTGTCCAGCTGCGCATTGACCCGATCCACGGAACCCCCGACTTTGTTGATAACGGGCAGAACCTCTCGTTCTGCTCCTCGAATCAACGAAGAAAGCCGGTCGAAAGTTACGGCCAACCGCAAAAAAGCCCAACCGAGGCCGAGCCCGACCGCGACGAGGAAGACGGCGAGCGCCAGATCCGCGAGATCTCCGAAGGAAAAGGCGACGATCACGCGTCCAGCCTAGCCACTGGCCGCGGACGAGACGACCCCTGCGCCGACCACGACGTCGCCGTCGTAGAGCACGGCGGCCTGCCCACGCGCGACGCCGTAGGCGGGCTCGGCGAGCTCGAGCCGGAAGCCGCTCGGCGTCGGCTCGACGCGCGCGGCGACCGCCGGCGAGCGGTAGCGCAGCTTCGCCTCGACCTCGCTCGCGTCCGCGTAGAGGCGGCCGCGCGCCGACACGCGCGTCCGCGCGAGCGACTCACGCGGCCCGACGACGACGGTGTTCGTGCGCGCGCTCGTCTCGATCGCATAGAGCGGCTCGGCGGCGGCAACGCCGAGGCCGCGCCGCTGACCCGGAGTGAAACGCCAGAAGCCGTCGTGCGTGCCGAGCTCGCGGCCCGTGCCGTCGACGATCGGACCGGTGGACGCGGCGAGCCCGTGGCGCTCGAGGAACGCGCGGTAGTCGTCGCCGGCGAGAAAGCACGCTTCCTGGCTCTCCGGCTTGCGGGCGGCGGCGAGGCCGGCGGCGTCGGCTTGCGCGCGTGTCTCGACCTTCGTCTGCTCGCCGAGTGGAAATGCGACGCGCGCCAGCTTGCGCGGGTCGAGCGTCGCGAGCATGTAGCTCTGGTCCTTCTGCGCGTCCGCGGCGCGTGCGAGCAGCAGACGGCCGTCGTGTTCGACGATGCGCGCGTAGTGGCCGGTCGCGAGCTTCGCAGCGCCGACGCGGCGCACGAACGCGAGCAGCTCGGCAAAGCGAAAGCCGCCGTTGCAGCGGACGCACGGGTTCGGCGTCTCGCCGCGCGCGTAGCCGCGCACGAACGGCGTGACGACGGCGCGGCGGAACTCCTCGCGAAGGTCGAGCGTCACGTGCGGCACGCCGCGCGCATGACACAGCTCGCGTGCAGCGATCACCGCGCTCGGCGAGCAGCAAGCGCGCTCGGCATCGGGCCCCTGCGGATCGAGCCAGAGCCGGAGCGTCACACCAACCGCACGCGGGCCGGACGCGAGCAGGGCGACTGCGCTGTCGACACCGCCGCTCATCGCCACGGCGACGCGCGTGGAATCGGCAGCCGCGCGCACGGCCGGCCCGATCGCGTTCGCGAGCGCGTCGACCGGCAGTGTCTCGCCGCCGACCGCTGCCGCCTCGAGCAGGGTCAGGCCGCGAAGGTCCTCGGCGACCCCAGGCGCGTCGGCGTCGACGATCCGATCGCCGTCGACTCGGAGACGCACGGCCGCCCAGTCGCCGTCGCGCGAGGAGTCGCCAGAAAGCTCCTGCATTCCTCCAGAGTAGTCGTGAGGGGGGCCGAAGCCCCCCTCACCGTGCTCCACATCGCCGACGGTGCCGCGCCGTGTGAACCTGGACAAGCCAGGTGGGTGCCGTGCGGGACGTCGGACGCTAGGCGCCTATTCCCGACTCGGGCTCCCTTTCACATGGTGTTGGTTCTACATGGATCGCGGCGCGCGAACGACATCGAGCACGCGCGCTTACCGTAGCCGACCTCACGGCAGCCGCGCATACGCCCAGTGGATCTGCTGCACGCCGCTCAGGTCGAGCCGCCGCGCGAGCGCGTCGGTGAGCCCAAACTGACGGCCGGGTACGTACGGGCCGCGGTCGATCACCTGCACGAGCACGGTCGTGTGGCGATACGTGATGAAGACGCGCGCGCCGCACGGAAGCGTCGGGTTCGCGACGCCGACGGTGTCGGGTCCGATCACGACGCCGCAGGCGCTGCGGTGACCGAATGCCGCCGGCCCACTCGACCCGGCGAGCGCGACGAACGAGCCTTCGGGCTGCGGCGTCGAGCCGTTCGTGTGACGCGTCTGCGCGCTCACCGCGAGAGAGACCGCCGCCGCGAGGAGCGCGAGCCCCGCGAGCGCGATCTCGCGCACGGCGAGCGGTGGCCTCATCCCGTCGCGGCGCCGAGCAGATCGCCGAACGACTCGCGGACGAGCCCGTCGAAGTCGAGCGGCAGCGAACCGGTCGAGTCTGCGTAGTCGCGGAGATAGAGCAGCAGGAACTCGCGCTCCTCGTCGTTCTCGCCGCGGTCACGCACGGCGCGCTCGAGATCCCACAGGTTCCAGCGCCGTGGCTCTGAGGGCGTGACGGCAACCGGCTCGAGCTCCGGCTCCGGTTCTGGCTCGGGCTCCGGCTCCGGTTCGGGTTCCGGCTCCGGTTCGGGCTCGGGCTCGGGTTCTGGCTCCGGTTCGGGCTCCGGTTCTGGCTCGACGACGATCGCCTCGGCGACCGGAGCTGCCTCCGGCTCGACCGCGACGGGCTCCTCGCGCGGCAGGACGCGCACCGTCTCGGAGCGCGGAAGCGGTTCGGGATCAGGCTCGGGGGCAGGCGGCTCGACGCGGGCAGCCTTTGCGCGCGCCGGCGCGGGGCGCTTTGCGTCGCGCTGGCGCGCGAGCGAGTGCTCGACGATCGCAGAGAGCACCCAGACGACAAAGATGGTGCCGGCGATCACGAGCCAGTCGGCGTGGAGCACGGCGGTGATCACGGCGGCGAGGACGATCGCGATCGCCTCGACCAGAAGCCGGAGGCCGGGACGGCGGAGCAGTGTCATGCGCTAATCCTGACTGTTTGCGTGGCCCGGGAGCACGCGAATTCCTTCAGGGCGCGCCGGGACCTCGACGGCAGGCGGCTGACCGTCGCCGTCACCGCGCCCGAAGCGGCGCTTGGGCGCCGGCTCGGCGAGGGGGTCGAGGCTGTAGCGGGCGACACGCTGAGCCGAACGCGCGAGCACGACGTCGATCGTCGGCTCGGCGGCGGGCGGCAGCGGTGCAGGCGCGACCGGTGCGGGCGGAACCGGTGCAGGCGCGACCGCTGCGGGCTGCGACACCGGCGGCTCGACGAGCACGGGCGCCGGCGGGAGCGGGACGACCAGCTCCGCATCGAGCTCCTCCTCGGTCACCTCGTCGACCGGTGATTCGGCGACGTGCGCAGCGACAGGCCACTCGCCGAGCATCTCTTCGCGCAGCGCGGCCGACGCGATCCACGTGGGCGCTTCGTCGCGGCTCGCGTCGGGATACCCGCCGACCGCGACCTGTTCGAGCGGCTGTGCCGGCGGCAGGTTGACGCTCGGGACGTAGTAGCGCGGCGGCAACCCGCTTCCGTAGTGCGGCTCGCCACGCCAGGCCGCCCATTCGAGGGCGGCGACGACGATCCAGCCGAGCAGCATGATCCCGGCGATCTGGACGGCGCTGAGGTGCGCGAGCGTCAGCGCCCCGGCCAGCGCGACCAGGAAGAGCACTTCGATGAGGAACCGTGACCCGCGGCGCTCGGTCATGCCTTCCCCTTTCGACTACGAGGCGTCGTCGCCCTGCTCGGGCTCGGACGGGCCTGAGACCGGCGGCGGGCTGACCGGCGGCGGAAGCGGCGCTTCCGGCTCGTCCTCGGGCTCCGGTTCCGGCTCGGGCGCTGCCGCGAGCGACGGTGCGACGGGCGGGGCGGCCGGCGTCGGTGACGGCGGCGGGCCGCCGCGGCTGCGGCTCGACTCGGTGGCTGCCCGGGCGGCGGCGAGGATCGCCTCGGAGACTTCCGCGAGCGCCTCGGGGCCGAGGCCGGCTGCGGTGAGCAGCTGCTCGGCGCCGGTCTGGGCGCGGGCGAGGATGACGCCGGCCTGTGCGCGCGCCCACTCGAGCGTCTGCTCGACCTCGGCGCGGGCCGAGTTCGTGAGCTCGGTCGCCTGGTGGCGGGACTGCTCGAGGAGCCTGGCCCCGCGCGCCTCCGCTTCGCGAAGCTCGGTGGTCGCGTCGCGGTTCGAGTTCGCGAGCAGCTCGCGCGCCTCGTTCTTGGCCGCGTTGACGACCTCATTGCGCTGGCGCTCGCTCTCGTCGCGATAGCGCTCGACCTCGCGCTCGCGCTCCTGGAGCTCGCGCTGGCGGCGGGTCACCTCGGCCTCGGTCCGCTGGAGCTGCGCGGCCGATGCGTTCTGCGCGTCGCGCTCGAGCGCGTCGGCGAATTCGGCGGCCGAGCGGATCAGGTGCAGCGCGTCCATGCGCACCGCGTGACCGGTCGGATCGACGCTCGCGGTCTTGCCTGCGGCCTGAAGCACGCGGACCTGCGCCTGAAGCTGCAGCGCGTGCCGGCGGAAGGCGTCGAACGCACCGCGGACGCCGTCGGCCTCGTACGTGCCGTCGTCGGTCTGCGGCAGATCGTCGAGCCGCGGCAGCGACGTGAGCGGTGAGGGATTCGGGGACGGCGTTGTCATGGCAGCACGTACTAGTCCGGCGAGGCCGGAGACCGGAAGTATGCCTTGTCTATCGGCCGGAGTTCAGGCCGGACTTGAATCTTCCTGCGGGAGCGCGGCGATCCCGAGCTCGGCGAGGACGGCGTCCGGCATCGGCGTCGGAGCGCCGGTCAGCGGATCGGCCCCGCTCGAAACTTTCGGGAAGGCGACGATCTGCCGGATGTCCGGCTCGCCGGCGAGCAGGGCGACGAAGCGCTCGATCCCCATCGCGAACCCGCCGTGCGGCGGCGCGCCCATCGCGAGCGCGTCGAGCAGGAAGCCGAACTTCGACTGCGCCTCCTCGTCGCTCATCCCCATCGTGCGGAACACGCGCTCCTGCACGTCGACGTCGTGGATCCTGATCGAGCCGGAGCCGAGCTCCCAGCCGTTCCAGACGAGGTCGTAGTGCTGGCCCTTGACGTGCCCCGGATCGGACTCGTCCCAGACCTCCTGGCCCGGGACCGGCGCGGTGAACGCGTGGTGCATGAACGTCCAGCCGCCGGACTCCTCGTCCTGCTCGAAGAGCGGGAACTCGAGCACCCAGTGGAACACGTCCGTGTCGGGGATCAGGTCGAGCTCGCGCGCGAGGTGGAGTCGCAGCAGCCCGAGGACGTGGGCGGCCGTCCTCTCCTCGTCGGCGACGAAGAGCGCCGTCGAGCCCTCGGGGACGGCAAACGACTCGAGCTCGCGCTCGGACAGGAACTTCGAGATCTGCGTGTGCTGCGCGACCCCTTTCGCCCCCCACTCCTTCGCAAGCGCCTCGAGCCGTGCGTGCTCCGACCGCGAGAACGTCGTCGGGACGACGATGTAGCGAACGCACGGCGCGTTCTTGAAGACGCCGAACTCGGAGTCGCGCGTGATCTCCGTCGCGTCCTGGATCTCCATGCCGAAGCGAATGTCGGGCTTGTCGCTGCCGTACTTCGCCATCGCGTCGTCGTACGAGATGTGCGGGAACGGTCGCGGCGGCGGCGTGCGGCCGACTGCTTCGAACGCGCCCGCGACCGCGGCTTCCATCACGTCGAGGACGTCCTGCCGTTCGACGAACGCCATTTCGAGGTCGAGCTGGCGAAACTCGAACTGCCGGTCGGCGCGGAGATCCTCGTCGCGCCAGCACGTTGCGATCTGGTAGTAGCGGTCGAGGCCGCCGATCATGCAGAGCTGCTTGAAGAGCTGCGGCGACTGCGCGAGCGCGAAGAATTTGCCGGGCTGCAGGCGGACCGGCACGAGGAAGTCGCGCGCGCCTTCCGGCGTGCCGCGCGTCATGCTCGGCGTCCACACGTCGATGAAGCCGAGGTCGTCCATCACGCGCCGGATGCCGGCGACCGTCGTATGGTGCAGGCGCAAGTTGCGCTGCATGCGCTCGGTGCGCATGTCGAGCCAGCGGTAGCGCAAGCGAGTCGTCTCGTCGACGTTCTCCTCGTCGAGCTGGAACGGCAGCGGCTTCGAACGGGAGAGGATGCGCAGCGTCTCGACCTGGAGCTCGACCTCGCCGGTCGCGAGGTTCGGGTTCACGGCCCCGGGCCCGCGGGCGACGACCTCGCCCTCGGCCTGGATGACGAACTCGTTGCGAAGCTCCTTCGCGACGTCGGTCTCCTTGAGCACGAGCTGCACCTTGCCGGTGTGGTCGCGCAGGTCGACGAACACGAGCCCACCGTGGTCGCGGCGCGTGTCGACCCAACCCGCGAGCGTGAGGCGCTTGCCCACGTGCGCAGGCCGGGGCTCACCGCAATAGAGGTCGCGCCAGCTCACGGCGTGAGCGTAGCGACGAGCTCGTCGAGCGCGACCGCCTGCTCTGCGCCGCCGGCGCGGCGGATCGTCGCGCCGTCGCCGCGCACGATCACGATCGTGTGCGCGCCCGACCGGCCCGCCTGCGTCATCTGACCCTTGAGCGAGCGGCCGGCGTAGTCGGTGTCGGCGGAGATGCCGGCGCGACGTAGGTTGACGAGCGCAGCGAGGATCACGTCGCGCGCCGTGGGCTCGCCGCAGACGAAGAAGACGTCGATCGTCTCCGGCTCGGTCGCGATTCCTTCGTTCTCGAGCGCGAGGAGGAGCCGCTCGAGGCCGGCGCCGAATCCGATCGCCGGCGTCGGCGGCCCGCCGATCTGTTCGACGAGGCCGTCATAGCGGCCGCCGCCGCAGATCGTCGAGTTCGCATTTTCGTCCGGCCCGACGAACTCGAACGTCGTGCGCGAGTAGTAGTCGAGGCCGCGCACGAGCGTCGGGTCGAGCACGTACGGCACGCCGTAGAGGTCGAGCGTCCTGCGCACCTCCGCAAAGTGCTCGCGACACGCGTCGCAGAGCGATTCGCCGATCCTCGGCGCGTCCTCGAGCGCGGCGCGCACGGCGGGGCTCTTCACGTCGAACACCTGCAGCGGGCTCGTCTCGCGCTTGTGGCGCGCGTCTTCGTCGAGCACGTCGGCGTGAGCGTCCAGCCACTCGTTCAGGCGCGCGACGTACTGCGGCCGGCAGTTCGCGTCGCCGATCGAGTTCAGCCGCAGCTCCCACTGCTTGATGCCGAGCCGGCGGAGGAGCTCGTGGTAGAGCTGGATGATCTCCGCGTCGATCGCCGGGTCGGCGGAACCGATCGCCTCGACGGAGAGCTGGTAGTGCTCGCGATAGCGGCCGCGCCCCGGCGCGCCGTAGCGGTACATGGGCGCGATCGTGAACGCCTTCACGGGTTGCGGCTCGCGGTGCAGGCCGTGCTCGACGTACGCGCGGCAGATCGGCGCGGTGCCTTCCGGGCGTAGCGTGAGCGAGCGGTCGCTGCGATCGGCGAACGTGTACATCTCCTTGTGCACCACGTCGGATGCGTGGCCCGCAGTGCGCTCGAACAGGCCCGTGTCCTCGAAGCCGGGCGTCTGGATGCGGCGCCAGCCGTACAGCGCCGCCACCTCCTCCATCAGGCGAACGAGCCGCCACCACGCAGCGTCGTTCGGCAGCACGTCGTGCGTGCCCCGAGGAGCTTGGAACTTCTGCTCAGCCATCGGAGCTGCGCAGCTCGCGCAGGAAGGGGTTCGTCTGCAGCTCGTGGCCGAGCGTCGTCGCCGGCCCGTGCCCGGGACGCACGACGGTGTCCTCCGGGAAGCGCTCGAGCAGCATCCGCACCGACGCGAGCAGCGTGTCCCAGTTCCCGCCTTCGAGATCGACGCGGCCGACC
>DATAUN010000246.1:0-14193 GCA_036268235.1 Gaiellaceae bacterium | reverse complement strand
GCGCAGCGCGCGTTCCAGTCCGCCTGGCGCGGCTAGGCGGCCCGTCCGCGCGCGATCCGGTCGACGAGGCCGCGCGCCATCTCGTGCTTCTCGAGCACCGCGTCGGCGCCCGCGGTCATCGCCGCGCGGTGCAGCGCCTCGTCGGAGTCGCCGGTCAGCACGATCAGGCACACGTGCGGATGGTCGTCCCGCAGACGGGCGACGGCGCTCACGCCGTCGAGGAGCGGCATGTGCAGGTCGACGACGACCGCGTCGGGGCGGAGCTGGTCGGCGAGCTCGATCGCCTCGAGGCCGTTGCGCGCCGTTGCGACGACGGCGAGCTCGGGCTGCCGGTCGATCAGCGCCTGCAGCGACTCGAGAAAGAACTCGTCGTCGTCGGCTATGAGGACGTTGATCTGCCCGTCGTCCATCGCGGTTGCATAGTTTCTCCTCCATGAACGCTGCGGAAACGCTCCGGCCCGTCGCGATCATCAGTGCCGGCCTCGACCTCGGCGCCGGCCGGCGCGGCGTCGACATGGGGCCGTCGGCGATCCGCTACGCGGATCTCGCCTCGCGGATCCGCGAGCTCGGCCGCGACGTCTCCGACTGGGGCGACGTCGGCTCGCCCGTGCCCGAGGCGACCGACGAGGGAGACCCGTCGGCGCGGTACCTCGGCCCGATCAAGCAGGCCTGCGAGCAGCTCGCCGCGCTGGTCGACGAGGCGGCCGCCCAGGGCAACCTGCCGCTCGTCCTCGGCGGCGACCACTCGATCGCGATGGGGACGCTCGGCGGCATGGCGCGCCGCTCCGGCCCCGGCGCCGTTCTCTGGATCGACGCGCACGGCGATCTCAACAGGCCGTGGACCTCCCCGAGCGGCAACGTCCACGGGATGCCGCTTGCCGCGGCGTTCGGCGCCGCCGGCGATGCCTTCGCCTCCGACGTCTACCCGACCCCTTCGATCGAGAAGGCGGCACTCGTCGGCGTGCGCTCTCTCGACCCGGGTGAGCGGGCGCTGATCGCCGACCTGGACGTCCGCGTGTTCACGATGAGCGAGGTCGACCGGCTCGGCCTCGAGCGGGTCGGCCGAGAGGCCCTGGAGTTCCTCGCCGGTGCGGCCTTCCTGCACGTGAGCCTCGACCTGGACGCCGTCGACCCGATGTTCGCGCCGGGCGTCGGCACGCCGGTCCGCGGCGGCCTCTCCTACCGCGAAGCCCACCTGGCGCTCGAGCTCGTCGCCGAGGCCGGGGTTCTGGACTCCCTCGACGTGGTCGAGGTCAACCCGATCCTCGACCGGGAGAACGAAACGGGGAAGCTGGCGGTCGAGCTGGTGGCGAGCGCGCTCGGAAAACGAATCCTCTGACGGGGGATGGACAAGCTCCGACGTGTGGGTAGCGTCGCTTCATGCGGCTGTTCAAGCAGGGAAAGGACCAGGATCCACTCGCAAGGCCGGTGCTTTTGGTCGAGGACGACGCCGGCCTCCGCAGCTACCTGGCGACGATCCTCGAGGAGCACGGCTACCGCGTGATCGCGGCCGAATCCGGCGAGGAGGCGCTGCGCGAGCTCGGCAGCCAGAGCGCCGTGCTCGCCGTGCTCGACGTCGGGCTGCCCGGGATGGACGGGTTCGCGGTCGCGGAGCAGCTCGCGCCCGACGTCCCCGTGATCGTCGTGACGGGCGATCCCCTGCGCGCCAAGATGCGCGCCTACGGCCGCGCGTCGAACCTGACGATCCTCTCGAAGCCGATTTCGTCCGAGCAGTTCAATCAGGCTCTGCTCTCGGCTCAGGCCGCGCTGTAGCCGAGCGCTCGCGCGGCGCCTCGTCGCCGTTCCCCGACGGCTCGTAGAACACGGTTCCCGCAAGCTCCTCGGGGAGGCAGTCGACGGCGAAGCCCTGCGGGTCGGCGTGCGGGTAGCGATAGCCCTCCCCGCGGCCGAGCTTGCGTGCGCCCGGATACGCAGCCGATCGGAGCGCGGCCGGCGGCATCAGGTTGCCGCGCGTGCGCACCGCTTCGGTTGCCTTGTTGATCGCGGCGTACGACGCATTCGACTTGGGCGCGCGCGCCAGATAGATCGCCGCCTGCGCGAGGTTCAGCCGCGCCTCGGGGAAGCCGACGTGCTCGACCGCGTGCGCGGCGGCGACCGCGACGAGCAGCGCCTGCGGGTCGGCGTTGCCGATGTCCTCGGAGGCGAGCACGATCATCCGCCGGACGATGAACCGGGGATCCTCGCCGCCTTCGATCATCGCGGCGAGGTAGTAGATCGACGCCTGCACGTCGCCGGCGCGCGTCGACTTGATCCACGCCGAGATGAAGTCGTAGTGGCGGTCACCGCCCTTGTCGTAGGCGAGCGGGCGCTTGCGCGCCGCATCCTCGACGTGGCGCTCGGCGAGCTCGCCGCCCTCGGCACGGGCCGTCTCGACCGAAAGCTCGAGGATGTTGAGTGCGTTGCGCGCGTCGCCGCCCGCGCGCAGCGCGATCATCTCCTCGACGTCCTCCGGCACTTCGACCTCGAGCGCCTCCGCGCCGCGGCGAACGACGCCGCGCAGCGTGTCGAGCGAGTGCGACTCGAGCTCGTAGATCTGCGCGCGTGAGAGCAGCGCGGAGTTCACTTCGAAGTACGGGTTCTCCGTCGTCGCGCCGATCAGCGTCACGAGGCCCTCCTCGACGCCCGGTAGCAGTGCGTCCTGCTGCGCCTTGTTGAAGCGGTGGATCTCGTCGAGGAAGAGGATCGTGCGCTGCCCCTGCGCGCCGAGCCGCTCGCGCGCCCGCTTGAGCACTTCGCGCACGTTCGCGACCGTCGCCTGCACCGCCGAGAGCTCCTCGAAGGCGGCGCCGGTCGTCTGGGCGACGATCCGCGCAAGCGTCGTCTTCCCGGAGCCCGGCGGGCCGTACAGGATCATCGACGGGACGCGATCCTGCTCGATCGCGAGCCGGAGCGCCCGCCCGGGCCCGACGACGTGCTCCTGGCCGGCGAAATCGTCCAGCGACGCCGGTCGCAGCCGCTGGGCGAGCGGCGCCGAAGCGCCGAGCCGCCGCCCTGCGGCCTCGCTGAAGAGGTCACCCACGGCGAAAGTATGCTCTGAGCCATGAGCTTGGACTGGGGTGCAGGCACCTACGAGCGGCTCGCGGCGCGGTTTGCGCCCGTCCAGGACCAGCTCGTGAACCTGCTCCGGATCGCCCCGGGCGAGCGCGTGCTCGACCTTGCGACCGGGACGGGCGAGGTCGCGGTGCGGGTCGCGAAGCTCGGCGCGACCGTCACGGGCGTCGACGTGACCGAGCCGATGCTCGCCAAGGCGCGTGAGCGTGCGCAAGAGGAGCGCGTCGAGGTTGCCTTCGATCACGGCGACGTCGAGTACCTGCCGTACGAGGACGCGTGCTTCGACGTGCTCGTCTCGAACTTCGGGCTCGTCTTCGCGCCCGATCACGCGAACGTCGCGTCGGAGCTTGCACGCGTCGCCTGCCCCGGCGGACGACTCGGCTTCACCGCCTGGAAGCCGAACCCGAAGCTCGGCGAGCTCTACCGCCGTTTCAGCGAGGAGCCGATCGAGGGCCGCGAGGCGTACGAGTGGGGTCGTGAGGACCACGTCGAGGACATGCTCGGCGAGGACTTCGAGCTCGAGTTCGAAGACGGAACGCTCTGGCTCGACGCAGCGTCCGGCGAGGAGATCTGGAAGCTCTTCTCGGAGTCCGCACCGCCGGTGATCGCGCTGATCAACCGCCTCGACGCGCAGCGCCTCGAGGAGTTCCACCACGCGTTCGTCGAGCTGTACGAGGGCTATCGCACGCCCGAGGGCGAGGTGCGCGCCCCCCGCCGCTATCTGCTCGTCCTCGGCATGCGTAAATGAGTGAGGTCGCGGAGCTTCTCCAGAAGCTCATCCGCATCGACACGACGAACCCACCGGGGAACGAGACGAGGGCCGCGGAGCTCCTGCGCGACTACCTGACTGCGAACGGCGTCGAGTGCGAGCTGTACGCGAAGGTGCCGGAGCGCGCGAATCTCGTCGCCCGCATTCCCGGTCGCGACGGTGGCTCCTCGCTCGCGTTCCTTTCGCACACCGACGTCGTGCTCGCCGATCCGTCGGAGTGGGAGCGCGACCCCTTCGGCGGTGAGCTCGTCGGCAGCGAGATCTGGGGCCGCGGCGCGCTCGACATGAAGGGCGAGGTCGCGGCCTCCGCGGTAGCCATGGCGTCGCTCGCGCGTGAAGGCTGGCGCGGCTCCGGCGACCTGATCTTCGTCGCGGCCGCCGACGAGGAGGTCGGGGACGGCTTCGGGCTCCAGTGGCTCGTCGACGCGCACCCGGACGCGGTTCGCGCCGACTTCTCGGTGAACGAGGGCTCCGGCGAGCGCATCGAGCTCGGCGGCCGCGTCTTCTATCTGTGCTCGACCGCGGAGAAGATGAGCTCGCCGTTCCTGCTGCGCGTGCACGGACGCAGCGGTCACGCATCGATGCCGAGCATTGCCGACAACGCGCTCGTGAAGGCGGCACCGCTCGTCGCGCGACTCGGTCAGTTCGACGCCGAGCCGGAGCTGATCCCCGAGGTCGAGGGCTTTCTCCAGACGGTGCTCGGCGAGACACCGCCGCCGACCGACGCGCTCGCCGCAGCGCGCGCCGTCTCGCCACTTGCGGCCGAGCTGATCGAGCCGCTGCTCGGCATGACCGTCTCGCCGACGAAGGCGCACGCGTCGGAGAAGCGGAACGTGATCCCGGCGCTGTGCGAGATCACCGTCGACGTTCGCCTCCTGCCGGGCCAGACGCCCGAGCAGGCGGAGGCGGTGCTGCGCGAGTTCCTCGGCGAAGGCGACTACGAGCTCGTGAACACGGAGCGGCAGGGCGGGACGCGTTCGCCGATCGGCGGCCCGCTCTGGGACGCGGTCGAGTCGTTCGTCGAGGCGGAGGAGCCCGGGGCGAAGGCCGCGCCGACGTGCGTCGCCGGCTTCACCGACTCGCACTGGCTCCGCCAGGCGTTCGGCACGGTCGCGTACGGCTTCTTCCCCTCGCGCGAGCTCGACTCGGAGGTTGCGGCGCGCCTGATCCACTCCGCCGACGAGCGCGTTCCGGTCGCCGACCTCGACCTCGGCGTGCGGTTCCTGCGGCACGCCGCGCAGGCCGTCTGTGGTTGAGCTCGAGACCTTCGAGGAGCTGGAGGCGTTCGTCGCGGGCCGTGAGTGCGAGGTGTTCATCTCGTACGCCGCGAACACCCCTGCGAAGCCGGAGCCATGCGCGTTGCCGCGCATCGCGGTCGGGTGGCGTCAGACATCTAAAAGGCGCCTGACACCTTTGCGGATCGGCGAGTGGCAGCGAACCTGGACCGACGAGGAGTACGCGGACGCCGTCGAGGCCGTGCGCGCCGCGATCGCGCGCGGCGACGTGTACCAGGTGAACCTCGTCCAGCATCTCTCCGCGCCGTTCGCCGGTTCGCCGCAGGCGCTCGCTGCAGCACTCGGCCCGCTGCACTCGGCGACGCTCGAGGGCGACGGCTGGGCGATCGTCTCGGCGTCGCCGGAGCTCTTCCTCGCGCGGCGCGGAGACCGGATCTGGACGATGCCGATCAAGGGCACGCGCCCGCTCGGAGAAGACATCGACGACGCCAAGGACGCAGCCGAGCACGTGATGATCGTCGACCTCGAGCGCAACGACCTCTCGCGCGTCTGCGACGTCGGCACCGTCGTCTGGCCGGAGCTGATGGTGCAGCGCGAGCTCGCAGGCGTGACGCATCTCGTCTCGACTGTCGAGGGACGCCTGCGCGACGGCGTCGGGCTCGCGGAGATCCTGCACGCGACGTTCCCCGGCGGCTCGATCACCGGCGCGCCGAAGCTTGCGGCGATCGACCACATCGCGCGGTTCGAGCCGGTCGGGCGCGGAGCGGCGATGGGAGCGCTCGGCACCGTGCACGCGAACGGCGACTTCGAGCTCGCGCTGACGATCCGCACGTTCGCGATCGCGGACGGCCGCATCCACCTCTGGGTCGGTGGCGGCGTCGTGTGGGGCTCCGATCCCGAGGCGGAGATCGAGGAGTCCTGGGTCAAGGCGCGGCCGCTGCTTGCGGCCGTCGGCGGACTGGTGCCCGTATGAGCCTCATCGCCGTTGGTGTCGCCGGGCGCGGGCTCGTCGACCCGGCAGAGCCGGTGTTCCTGGCGGACGACGAGGCACTGCTGCGCGGCGGCGCGGCGTTCGAGACGCTGCGCGTCTACGACGGCACGCCGTTCCTGCTCGCAGAGCATCTGACGCGCTTTCGCCACTCGGCACAGGCGCTTGCGCTCGCGCCGCCCGACGGCGTCGAGGAGCTGGTCGCCCTCGTCGTCGGCGCTGCACCGCCCGACCACGTGCTGCGTCTCTACCGCACGACGGAAACGCTGATCGCATCGGCGGCGCCGCTTCCGGGGGAGCTCGAGCTGCAGCGCGCGCGCGGCCTTACGCTCGGCACATTCGAGGTCGGCGAGCCGCCGGCGGTGCTCGCAGGCGTGAAGGCGACGAGTTACGGCGTCTCGTTTGCGGCGCGGCGCGTCGCGGAGCGGCAGGGCGCCGACGAGGTCGTCTTCGTGGCGAACGGCAACGTCCTCGAAGCGTCGACCGCGAACGTGTGGTGGCGGCGCGGCGACGAGCTCTTCACGCCGTTGACGCGCGAAGGCGTGCTGCCGGGCGTGACGCGTGGCTTCATCTGCAGTCTGGAGCCCGTGCGCGAGGGAGCCTTCCCGCTCACCGATCTGCTGGGAGCCGACGAGGCGTTCATCACCTCGTCGATTCGCGAGGTGATGCCGGTCGTCGCCGTGGACGGAACGCAGATCGCCGACGGCCGCCCCGGCCCCGCCGCGGCGCGGCTGCAGGCCGCGCTGCGGCTACGCTCAACGGCATGACTGCGGAGAAGATCCGCCTCGGCGGCATGGCGCTCGGGAACGGCGTCCTCGTGCACGGACCGCGTGCGTGGGCGTGCGCGATCCGCACCGAGAGCGGCGAGCTGAAGGTCGTCGCGAAGCGAAAGCGCCTGCGTGCGTCCGAGGTGGAGAACCCGTTTCTGCGCGGCCCGGCCCGGCTCGCAGAGGCATTCGCATTGCTGCCGCAGCTGAAGCGCGCGCTGCCCGAGGCGAAGCTGCCGTTCGAGCGGCCGCGCGTGATCGGCTCGATGGTCGCGAGCGCGATCGTCGTCAACGCCGCGAAGCGGAGCAGCCTCCGCCCGGCCGCGCGCGAGCTGCTTGCGGCGGTGCTCTCGTTCGCGCCGGCTGCGCTTGCACTGCGCGGCGGCGAGCTTGCCGAGTACCACGGCGCGGAGCACATCTCGATCGGGCGCTACGAGCACGGCGAGGACCGGCCGAAGGAGCACGAACGGTGCGGCTCGCATCTCGTCGGGCCGATGCTCATGACGACCGCGGCCGGGAACCTGATCGCCGAGCACGCGCCGGAGCGCTACCGGCAGGCTGCGCGCCTCACCGCCGGGCTCGGCGCGGTGGCAGCGTCGGTCGAGCTCTTCGGCTGGATGACGCGCAATCCGAAGCATCCGCTTGCGCGCGCCCTCTCGAAGCCCGGCTATGAGCTGCAGCACCGCTCCGGCACGCGCGAGCCGTCGCGGGAGCAGCTCGAGGTCGCGGAGACGGCACTCCAGGCTTGTCTGGAGCTTGAGCGGTGATCACGACTCGAAAGCGGCTCGATGCGTCCATCTTCGACCTGCCGGTCGAGAAGATGCGCGCCGGCTGGTACACGGACGCGTACTTCAACCACACGCGTGCGGCGCTCCTCGAGGCGGGACGGCATCCGCGCGTCATGCTCCAGGTCTTCCAGAAGAAGCACTCGCACCTCGGCGGCATGGACGAGGCGATCGCGATCCTCAAGCTGTGCGCGGAGGACTTCGACGCACTCGACGTGCGCGCCCTCTACGACGGCGATGCGATTTCTCCGTATGAGACTGTGCTGACGATCGAGGGCGACTACACGACGTTCGCGCATCTCGAGACCGTGTACCTCGGCGTGCTCGCGCGACGCACGCTGATCACCACGAACACGGTCAACGTGCTGCGCGCGGCGAACGGCAAGCCGGTGATCTTCATGCCGGCGCGGCACGACCATCATCGCGTGCAGACGGGCGACGGCTACGCGGCGTACGTCGCGGGGCAGGTGGTCGGCACCGAGGTCGGCGTGACGACCGACGAGCAGGCGTCGTGGTGGGGCGGGCGCGGGCTCGGCACCGTCCCGCACGCATTGATCGCGGCGTACGGCGGCGACACCGTCGCTGCCGCGACGCGCTTCGCGGAGTGGGCTCCCGACGACATGAATGTGACCGTGCTCGTCGATTTCGAGAACGACTCGGTGCGCACCGCGCTCGAGGTCGCCGATGCGCTCGGCCCGCGTCTGTGGGGCGTGCGGCTCGACACGTCGGAGTCGCTCGTCGATCGCTCGCTGTGGGAGGAGATGGGCGACTTCCGTCCGAACGGCGTCAACCCGCGACTCGTCTGGAAGGTGCGCAACGCGCTCGACGGCGCGGGCTTTGGCGACGTGCGCATCGTCGTGTCGGGCGGCTTCACGGTCGACAAGATCCGCGAGTTCGAAGAGGGCGGCGTGCCGGTCGACGCGTACGGCATCGGCTCGTCGCTGATTCGCGGCTCGAACGACTTCACCGGCGACATCGTGATCACCGACGGCAAGCCGTCGGCGAAGGTCGGCCGGCACTACCGCTCGAACGAGCGGCTCGAACTCGTCACATGAGGCGGGTCCTCTGGGACGTCGACACGCAGGTCGACTTTGTCCACGCCGACGGGAAGCTCGCCGTCCCGGGGGCGGAAGCTGCGGTGCCGGCGATGGCAGAGCTCGTCGTCTGGGCGCGCGAGGCGGGCATCCCGCACATTGCGTCGGCCGACGACCACGAGCTCTCCGACGCCGAGATCTCCGACACGCCGGACTTCGCCACCACGTATCCGCCGCACTGCCTGCGCGGCACGCGGGGCGCCGAGAAGATCGCCGAGACGCGGCAGGACGACCCGGTTCCGCTCGCGCTCACGCCGGTTGCCGACCACTACCTCGAGGGTCGCGAGTTCCTGCTGCTGAAGAAGAGCTTCGATGTGTTCACGAACCCGCACGCCGACCGGCTACTCGAGCTGCTCGATCCGCAAGAGATCGTCCTCTTCGGCGTCGCAACTGATGTGTGCAACGACGCGGCGATCCGGGGACTGCTCGCGCGCGGGCGCAACGTGACGTTCGTCGAGAGCGCCTCGCGCGGCCTCGACGAGGCGCGAACGGCTTCCTGCCTGGCGCGCTGGCGTGAAAGCGGTGTCCGCTTTAGCTCGGGCATCCCCCTGCCGATGGGGGAGTGATGCTGCTCGGCTTCGACATGTCGAATTTCGTCCAGAACTTCGCCATCACGTGGATTCCATTCCTCTTCTTCCTCTTGATGTGCGTGGTCGTCTGGCTCCTCTGGAAGACGGTCAAGCTGATGCCGCGCGTCAAGCCGATGGAGATCACCCCGGGCTCTGCCTCGGCGGTCACGTGGGGTGACGTCGCGGGCCTCGACGAGGCGAAGGAGGAGCTGCAGGAGATCGTCGACTTCCTGCGCGACCCGCAGAAGTTCGAGTCGCTCGGCGCGCGTGTTCCGAAGGGCATCCTCTTCCACGGGCCTCCCGGCACCGGCAAGACGCTCGCCGCGAAGGCGGTCGCGAACGAGTCGGGCGCGCGCTTCTATGCGCAGAGCGCATCGGCGTTCGTCGAGATGTTCGCCGGACTCGGCGCCGCGCGCATCCGCAAGCTCTTCGAAGAGGCGCGCAAGAACGCGCCGTCGATCATCTTCATCGACGAGCTCGACGCGGTCGGGCAGGCGCGCAGCGGCCACTCGTTCAACCGCGAGCAGGACCAGACCTTGAACCAGCTGCTCGTGGAGCTCGACGGCTTCGGCCCGCGCGACCAGGTCGTCGTGATGGGCGCGTCCAACCGCCTCCAGGATCTCGACTCGGCGTTGCTCCGTCCGGGCCGCTTCGACCGTCAGATCCTGATCAACCCGCCCGACCTGAAGGGGCGGCGCGACATCCTCGCCGTGCACACGCGCGGCAAGCCGCTCAGCAAGGACATCGACCTCGAGTCGGTGGCGCGTCAGACATCGGGGCTCACGGGCGCCGACCTGGCGAACATCTGCAACGAGGCGGCGATCGCCGCCGGCCGGCGCAACCGCGCCTCGATCGAGACGCAGGACTTCGACTATGCGCTCGAGCGTGTCGTCGCGGGCCTCCAGCAGCGGCGCGTTGTCACCGACAAGGAGAAGCGCATCCTCGCCTACCACGAAGGCGGCCACGCGCTCGTCTCGCACCTCGTCGGGAACCAGCCCGAGAAGGCGACGATCATCGCGCGCGGGACCGCGCTCGGCTACGTCCTTCACCTGCCCGAGGAGGAGCGCTACCTCGAGACGAAGGAAGAGCTGCTCGACTGGATGGTGATGGCGCTCGCCGGACGCGCCGCCGAAGAGCTTGTGTTCGGCCGCGTCACGAACGGCGCCGCCAACGACCTCGAGAAGGTGACGCAGATCGCACGGGCGATGGTCTTCGAGTGGGGCATGGGCGAGTCGGTCACGTCGCGGACGATGCGCGCGGACAACTACGCGCTGTCGGAGGAGACGAAGCGGCTGCGCGACACCGAGCAGGCGCGCCTCACCGACGCTGCCTACGGCGAGGCGCAGCGGCTGCTCTCGGCCCACCGGGTGGCGCTCGACCGGATCGCCTCCGCGCTGCTCGAGCGCGAGACGCTCTCCCGTGAGGAGCTCGTGGAGGTCTTCTCCGGCGTCGAGCAGGATTCCCACTCGTCGGACGCCGTCGGAGTGGTTCGGGCGCTCGGCGTCGACGTGAGCAACTAGCGTTCGCGCATCTCCGCGAACTCGATCCATCACATCGGTATCGCCGTCGACGACCTCGACGCGGCCGTCGCCCGCTACCAGGCGCTGTTCGGCGCGACGCTCGAGCACCGCGAGCGCGTCGACGACCAGGGCGTCGAGGCGGCCTCGCTCCACGTCGGACCGTCGCGGGTCGAGCTACTCGCGGCGCTCGGGCCGGACACGCCGGTCGGCCGCTTCCTCGCGAAGCGCGGGCCGGGCCTCCACCATGTCGCCTTTGAGGTCGCCGATGTGGCGGCTGAGCTCGCCCGGCTGAAGGCCGAGGGGGCCGAGCTGATCGACGAGGAGCCCCGCCTGGGCCTCTTCGGGCTGCAGGTCGCGTTCGTCCATCCCGAGGCGACGGGCGGCGTTCTGGCAGAGTTCGTCGGCAATGGCTGACACCGACCGGATCCGCATCGAGATCGCCTTCGATGGGCAGCAGGTGCTCTCGATCCTCGTTCCCGTGCAAACCGCCGAGGATCTCGACCGCTCGCTGGCGGGCGATCACGACTCTGCGTTCTCCTTCGAGGCCGAAGACGGCCGCTACACCGTGCTCCTGAAGCGCGTCGTCTACGTCAAGCGGTTCGCCCGCGAGAGCCGCGTCGGCTTCGGCGCGGTCGCGTAGAGACGTTACGCACGGCCCGTCCGGGGGCAACGAGTGGAGGTCAGGGGTATGTCAGAGGCGGCGAGCCAGAAGAAGGAGAGCGAGGCGAAGCGCGTCCGCGCGCTCGTCGACCACGCCCAGAAGGGCGACCGCGGCGCGCTCGAAGAGCTGTACCTGATCCACTTCGACCGGATCTACAGCTACCTGCACGTGAGCGTCGGCAATCGCCACGACGCCGAAGACCTGACGACCCAGACGTTTCTGAAGATGCTCGAGTCGATCGGGAAGTTCCGCTGGCAGTCGGCGCCGTTCTCCGCGTGGCTCTTCCGCATTGCGCACAACCTGGCGATGGACCACTTCCGCGCGGCGCGGCGCTGGCAGCCCGAGGAGGAGGTGCCCGAGCCGGAGCCCGACGAGTCGACGTCTGCCGAGGCCGGCGCGCTCGAGTCGATCGGCCGAAAGTCGATGCTCGAGCTGATCGAGGACCTCTCGCCCGAGCAGCAGCAGGTGCTGACGCTGAAGTTCGTCTTCAACTTCCCGAACGCCGAGGCGGCGACGATCCTCGGCAAGACCGAGGGCGCGATCAAGTCGCTCCAGCACCGCGCGCTCGTCTCGCTGCAGAAGCAGCTCGAGAAGCGCGAAGCTACGAAGTAGCGATGGCACTCGAGGTTGGGATCGTCGGGCCCGCGGGCGGCGGCAAGACGTCGCTGTTCACTGCACTCACGAAGACGGGCGGCGGCGAATACGGGAAGACGAACGTCGGCATGGCGCCGATCGCGGACGAGCGCCTCGGCCAACTGGCCGAGGTCGTGAAGGCGCGAAAGATCACGCCCGCGACGATCCGCGTGCAGGACATCGCCGGCTCGGGGGCCGCGCAGCTCGGGAACCTGCGGCAGGTCGACGCGCTGCTCGTCGTGCTCCGCGGCTTCGGCATCGGACCGACGCCGGACGACGACCTGGAGACCTTTCGCCTCGAGCTGATCGTCGCCGACCGCGATCACGTCGAGCGTCGGCTCGAGCGCGTGGAGAAGCAGGCGAAGTCGGGCGACACGAAGCTCCGCGCAGAGGTCGACGAGCTGACGAAGGTCCTCGCGCACGTCGACGCGGGCGGATCGCTCGCGGACTATCCGGGCGACCTGCCGGGTGAGCTCGAGCCGCTGACCGTCAAGCCGCTGATCGCGATCGTCAACGGGCCGGGCGGCATCGACCTGCAGCTCGAGGCGGAGCTCGCCGAGCTGCCGGACGAGGAGGCGGCGGCGTACCGCGACGGCAGCGAGTCGGCGCTCGAGGACATCGCGGGCCGGCTCGCGCAGGCGCTCGACCTGATCACGTTCTTCACCGCGGGCGAGCAGGACACGCGCGCGTGGACGCTGCGCAACGGCCAGACGGCGCTCGACGCGGCCGCCGCGATCCACACGGACATCGCGCGCGGCTTCATCCGCTGCGAGGTGCTGAACTGGCAGGACCTGGTCGAGCTGGGCTCGGCCGCGGAGGTCGCAAAGGTCGGCAAGCAGGGCCTCGAGGGGAAGACCTACGTCGTCAAGGACGGCGACGTCCTGAACATCCGCTTCAACGTCTGACGCGCGACCCCCGGCGGTCAGGTACGAACTGCCACGACTACGTATCGCGTGTGTGACTTCCCCTGCAGAGCGCGAGGACGCTCGCGGCATGCCCCATCCGCCGCGCAGGGCCCCGGTGTCAGACACCTGTCTGACACCTGTCAGACGCTGATCAGCACGACGCCGGCGAGCGTGAGCGCGATGCCCGCCTTCTGCCAGCGCGCGACGCGCTCCTTCAGGATGCTCGCCGCGAGCAGCACCGTCACGACCGGATAGAGCGACGCCAGCACCGACGTCAGGCTGACGAGCCCGCCTTTGCCCGAGGAGGCGGCGAAGAGCGCGTTCCCGACCGTGTCGCCGATGCCGACGGCGAAGACGATCACGAGGTTCCGGCGCGAGAGGCGCAACGACGGCCGCCGCGCGGCGACGATCGACGCGACGAGCAGCAGCGCGGTGAAGCGGAAGACGAGCGACGCCCACCAGAAGTCGACCTTGCCGGCCGCGTGCATCCACGGGAAGTAGAAGCCGAAGCCGGCAGCCGCGAGCAGCGCGAGCCCGACCCCGGCCGCGACGCGCCGCCGCCCCTCCTGGTGCTCCACCGACGCGAGCCCGACGCCACCGAGCGCGAGGACGATGCCTGCGATCTGCGTCGCCGACGGCTTGTCACCGGTCGCGATCCCGAACACGACGGGAATGACCGCGGAGACGCCGGCGATCGGCGCAACGACGCTCATCGCGCCGGCGATCATCCCCTGGTAGTAGGCGAAGATCCCGAGCATCCCGCCGATCGATGCGAGGATCGCGTAGAGCACGCCCCAGCCGTGCGGACCGTCGCCGCGGATGGCGACCGCGATCGCGATCCCCGCGACACCGCCGACCTGGGCCCAGAAGAGGACGGGCAGCGAGCCGAGCGACCGCGAGACGACCGGTCCGACGAAGTCGGCGACGCCCCACGCAAGGCTCGCGCCGAGGGCGAGCAGCAGCGGGGTCAATCGACTCTGCGCGTTGCCGCGACGGCGTCGAGCTGGTTCGCGTGGTACAGCACGGCCGCCTCGGCCGTGCGCGCGCCACGCGCGTCGTGATGTGTAGCGACGCAGTGCAGAAGCTCCGCGAGCTGCGCGTCGTTCAGTCCCTCGGCGCGCTCCTCGATCAACCGCAGCCCGAGGTGCACGTGACCGAGCAGCCGCCCCTCCGTCGTCACCGCGAACGCCGGCCC
>DATAUN010000245.1:0-5808 GCA_036268235.1 Gaiellaceae bacterium | reverse complement strand
CCACCTGTGCCGCGTCCTTGCCGACGAGCGGGAGGACGGCAGCCTTCACCGGGGCGAGCCGCGGATGCAGGTGCAGGACGGTGCGCGGCCGGTCGGCGACCGTCTCCTCGTCGTACGCGTCGCACATGAACGCGAGGAACGCGCGACCGACGCCGAGCGCCGGCTCGATCACGTACGGCACGTAGCGCTCCTCATGCCCGATCCACTCGAGCGTCGTGCCCGAGTGCTCGGAGTGCCGGCGCAGGTCGTAGTCGCCACGGTTCGCGACGCCTTCGAGCTCCTGCCAGCCGATCGGGAACAGGTATTCGAGATCGGATGTCGCAAGGGAGTAGTGGGACAGCTCACTCTGCTCGTGGACGCGCACACGCACGTGCGATTCGCGCAGCCCGAGGTTGATGTGCCAGTTGCGCCGCTGCTCGATCCAGTACTCGTGCCACTGCGGTGCGTCCGCGGGCGGCACGAAGAACTCCATCTCCATCTGCTCGAACTCGCGGACGCGGAAGAGGAAGTTCCCCGGTGTGATCTCGTTGCGGAAGCTCTTGCCGATCTGCGCGATCCCGAACGGAGGCTTCACGCGCAGCGAGGACGTCACGTTCTTGAAGTTGACGAAGATGCCCTGCGCGGTCTCCGGCCGGAGATAGGCGCGCGACGCGTCGTCGCGCACGGCGCCGACGAACGTCTCGAACATCATGTTGAACTGGCGCGGCTCGGTCAGGTCGCACTGCGCATCCTCGCCCGGACGCTTCGAGGGTCGCTTGCCGCAATGCGACTCGGGAATGTGGTCGGCACGGAAGCGCAGCTTGCACGTGCGGCAGTCGACCATCGGGTCGGAGAAGCCCTCGACGTGCCCCGATGCAGCCCACACGGCCGGGTTGAGGATGACGGCGCTGTCGAGCGCGACCATGTCATCGCGTTCCTGGATCATCGAGCGCTGCCACTCGCTCTTGATGTTCTGCTCGAACAGGACGCCGTAGTGCCCGAAGTCGAACGACGAGCCGAGGCCGCCGTAGATGTCGGACGTCGGAAAGACGAACCCGCGACGGCGGCACAGGGCGGCGACCTTCTCGATCGTCGCAGCTCCATCGAACTGCTCCAGCATCCCGGGAAGCTAGCTAGTCGACTGCGTCGCCGTCCGGGTAGGGCAACGGCTCGACCCGCGCGATCACGCCGAGGCCACGGAAGTTGACCGTGTTCGAGCGGGGATAGAAGACGAGGTCATTGGGACGCCGCGTGCCGTAGACGAGCATCGCGCAGCCGTCGTCCCCGGCGCGGAACCAATGCGAGACGCCGCTCCCGGGCGGCCGGACGACGACGTGCCCGGGCCGGAGAGCGTGCTCCTCCGGCTCGGCGCCGTTGCTCGCCTGCCGCGGGTTCGGCTCGAGGTGGAGGGCGGCGGAGCCCTCGAGCATCACGAAGATCTCCTCCTCCTCGGAATGCGAGTGCGGGACGGAGCCGGTCTGGCCGGCCGCGATCCGCTCCCAGGCCATGCCTGCGAGCTCGGTGTCCGTGGGGTTGGCGAGCCCGGCCCACGCCTGGTGGCGCAGGCTCTCGAGCTCGACCTCGTCGATGTTCCGGATGTTCTCCGGCCGCGGCTTCGGCTCGCCGACCTCGAGTGGCGGCACACCGGCCTCGACGTCCCACGGGTCGTCGTCGCGGCCCTCGATCCACGGCCAGCCGATGCGGATCGCGCGCGAGCGCGGCAGCCAGCCGATCTCCGTCGGGTGACGGGTGCCGAAGACGAGGAAGTCGAGCCCTTCGTCCCCGGCGACGAACGTGTGCTCGAAGTGATCCGCGCGGTGGATGATGCAGTCGCCCGCGCGCACCTCGTGCACGTCGCCGTCCTGCCAGGCGAGCCCGGAGCCGCCGAGCACGTAGTAGAGCTCCTCCGAGGCGCCGTGCGAGTGCGGCGGCGTCGGCAGCTTCCCCGGCGCGACGCGCACGCGGTTCAGCCCGACGCCAACTGTGCCGGCGGCGTCGCCGAGCCGCTGCCATTCGGCGTCCATCTCGCCCTTCGCATTGCGGCCGTATTCGACGTCGTCCCAGTGCGCGAGTCCCATGGGCGTAGCCTACGGTCGATGACCGACGAGGTTCGCGGCTTCTACGACGGGTTCGCCGCCGAGTACGAGCTCGCCTACGGCGGGGACTGGGACGCAGTCGTCTCGCGACAGGCTGAGGCGCTCGACCGTGTGCTCGCGTCCCGCGTTCCGGGCGCGCGGGACGTGCTCGATTGCGCCTGCGGCATCGGGACGCAGGCGATCGGGCTCGCACTGCGCGGCTACCGCGTGCACGGGACCGATCTGAGCTCTGAGCCGGTCGAGCGGGCGCGCCGGGAGGCGAAGCGACTCGGGGCAGACGTCTCGTTCGGCTTTGCGGACTTCCGAGACCTGAGCGGCGTGCCCGGGACGTATGACGCGGTGCTGTGCTGCGACAACGCGCTGCCGCACCTGCTCGAGACGGAGGAGGTCGTGGGCGCTCTTGCGGAGATGCGCGCGAAGCTCCGTCCCGGCGGCGTGCTCGTCGTCACGCTCCGCGACTTCGACGAAGCACTGCGCGAGCGGCCGGCGCTCGCGCCGACGGCGCTCGTGCCAGGACCGCCGCGGCGTGTGCTCGTACGGATGCACGACTGGGACGACGAGCGGCCCGAATACGTCGTGCGGTACGTCATCCTGACCGAGACGAGCGACGGGTGGTCGGCGCGCGAGCTCTCGATGCGCTATCGCGCTTACACGAGCGCCGAGACAGAGGCCGCCGCGCGCGCGGCGGGGTTCGACTCGATCGAATGGCTGTCCAAGGAGGAGAGGTCGGGCATTGCGCAACGCGTGCTCGTAGCTTCTAGGCTCCCTACGTGAATCCCGTCGAGCTGCACATGATCTCGGACTCGACCGGCGAGACGGCGCAGCGGCTCGTACAGGCGCTCGAGGCACAGTTTCCCGAGCAGGAGTTCTCGGAGATCAGGCATCCGCGCGTCGAGACGATCGCCGACCTGCAGCTCGCCGTCGACCGCATGAAGGGGCGTCCGGCCGTCGTCGTCTACACGCTCGTCGAGCCGGAGCTGCGCGAGTGCATGCGCACGCTCTGCCGTAAGGCGCGACTGCACTACTGCGACCTCCTCGGCCATCCGATCGACGCGATCGCGAAGGTCTCCGGCCAGGCGGCGAAGATGAAGCCGGGCGCGCGGCCGCCGCTCAACGACGCGTACTTCCGCCGCATGTCCGCGATCGAGTTCGCGGTCAAGTTCGACGACGGCGTCGGCTCGGGTCTCGCCGATGCGGACATCGTGCTCGTCGGCGTCTCGCGCACGTCGAAGACGCCGCTCTCGATCTACCTCGGCTACCTCGGCTACAAGACCGCGAACGTCCCGCTCGTGAAGGGCATCGATCCGCCGCCCGAGCTCTTCACGATCGACCAGTCGAAGGTCGTCGGGCTGACGATCGACGCACAGCGCCTCTCGGAGATCCGCGGGGAGCGCATCCGCTGGATGCGCGGCGACCGCAAGTACGCGAGCCTCGTCGAGATCTACGAGGAGCTCGACTACGCAGAGCAGATTCACCGCCGGCTCGGCTGTCCCGTGATCGAGGTGAGCGAGCTTTCGATCGAGGAGATCTCGCACCGGATCATCCGGGTGGTCGACGAACGCCGGCACGAGAAGCAAGCGTCGTGAAGCCCAAGCCACCGGTACCGAAGTGGCGCTGGGCCGTCTGGTACACCGCGCTCGGCGCGGCCCTCGTCCTCTTCTACGGCCTGTTCACGCCGTTCTGGTTCGGCCTGCGCACCCTCGCGTGGATCGCCGAGTTCCGCGCGCGCCGGCGCGGGTAGATTGCCGCCTCACATGACGACCCGGTACGTCTTCGACTTCGACGAGCCGACCGACGGCGGCCGTGAGCTCCTCGGGGGGAAGGGAATCGGCCTGGCGGAGATGACCGCGATGGGCGTCCCGGTGCCGGCGGGGTTCACGATCACGACCGACGCGTGCCGTGCGTACCTGGCGGCGGGCGGGATGCCCGACGGGCTCGAGGCCGAGGTGGAAGAGCACGTGCGGCGGCTCGAGGAGAAGACCGGCAAGCGCTTCGGCGATCCGGACGATCCGCTGCTCGTGTCCGTGCGCTCCGGAGCGGCGGCCTCGATGCCGGGGATGATGGACACTATCCTGAACGTCGGCCTGAACGACCAGGCCGTCGGCGGGCTCGCGCGCTCGACCGGCAACGAGCCGTTCGCGCTCGACTGCTACCGGCGCTTGATCCAGATGTACGGCGAGACGGTCGACGGCGTGACACACGACCGCTTCTCGGTCGACGACGACCTGGACAGCGCGCGCGCCGCCTACACCGCTGAGACCGGAGCCGACTTCCCGCAGGACGTGCGCGAGCAGCTGCGCCGCGCGATCGTCGCGGTCTTCGAGTCGTGGAACTCGCCGCGCGCGCAGGTCTACCGGCGCGCGCACGGAATCGCGGACGACCTCGGGACGGCGGTGAACATCGTGCAGATGGTGTTCGGCAACAAGGGTGAGCGTTCCGGTACCGGCGTCGCGTTCACGCGGAACCCGTCGACCGGTGAGCGCGGCTTGTACGGGGAGTTCCTCGCGAACGCGCAGGGCGAGGACGTCGTCGCCGGGATCCGGACGCCGCAGCCGATCGAGACGATGCGCGCGAGCCTCCCGGCGGCCTTCGAGCAGCTGGTGGAGACGATGCGGCGGCTCGAGGAGCACTACCGCGACATGCAGGACATCGAGTTCACCGTCGAGGACGAGCAGCTGTATCTCCTGCAGACGCGGTCGGCGAAGCGGACGGCGGCAGCCGCGCTGAAGGCCGCCGCCGCGATGGCCGAGGAGGACCTGATCACGCGCGAAGAGGCGATCGCGCGCATCGATCCGGCGCAGCTCGACCAGCTGCTGCATCCGATGATCGACCCGAGCGCGCAGCTCGAAGTCGCGGCGAAGGGCCTCAACGCGTCGCCCGGCGCCGCGAGCGGCGGCATCGTCTTCGACGCAGATACCGCCGTCGAGCGCGCGAAGTCAGGCCCCGTCGTCCTTGTGCGCTACGAGACGACGCCCGACGACATCCACGGGATGATCGCGGCCGAGGGGATCCTCACCGTGCACGGAGGCATGACCTCGCACGCAGCGGTCGTCGCGCGCGGCATGGGCAAGCCGTGCGTCGCCGGCTGCGACGAGCTGACGATCGACGGCAAGACGGCGACGATCGGCGGCCGCAAGCTCGGCGAGGGCGACGTGATCACGATCGACGGCGGAACCGGTCGCGTGTTCATCGGCGAGGTGCCGCTCGTGCCGCCGCAGATCAACGAGGACTTCGAGACGATCCTCACCTGGGCGGACGACGTTCGCCGATTGAAGGTGCGCGCGAACGCCGACAACCCGGAAGACGCGACGCGTGCGCGGGAGTTCGGGGCGGAGGGAATCGGCCTCTGCCGCACTGAGCACATGTTCTTCGGCGACGAGCGGCTGCCGGTGGTGCAGGAGATGATCCTCGCCGACCGCGAGTCCGGGCGGCGGGCGGCGCTCGAGCGGCTGCTGCCGTTCCAGCAGGCCGACTTCGAGGGGATCTTCGAGGCGATGGCGGGCCTGCCGGTGACGATCCGGCTGCTCGATCCGCCGCTGCACGAGTTCCTGCCGGACGAGTCGCAGGTGACCGACGACCGGATCCGCGCGCGGATCCGGCAGCTGCACGAGTCGAACCCGATGCTCGGCACGCGCGGCTGCCGGCTCGGCCTTCAGTTCCCGGAGATCTACGAGATGCAGATCCGCGCGATCGCGCGCGCGGCGCAGGCGGTGCAGGAGCGGACCGGGGAGGC
>DATAUN010000244.1:0-2264 GCA_036268235.1 Gaiellaceae bacterium | reverse complement strand
ATCGCGAGGCCGACACCGAGCGGGATCCCGAGCGCCGCGCCGATCAGCGCCGTGACGACGCTCTCGTGCCGGATCATCCGCCGCGTCTGCCGCCGCGTCATCCCGACGGCGCGCAGCATCCCGAGCTCGCGCGTCCGCTCGAACACCGACAGCACGAGCGTGTTCACGATCCCGAACAAGCTGACGATGATCGATAGCGAAAGCAAGACGTACAACAGGTCGAGGAACACGTTGATGCCCGACTCCTGCTGCTTCTTGAACTGCGATTCGGTCTGGAGCTTCGCGTCGGGGAACGTCGCGAGCGCTGCGGTCAGCTTGCCGGTGTTCTGCGGCGTCACGCCGCCCGTCATGTCGACGAAGGCGTACACGTTCTGCGGGCCCTGGTAGACCCGGTCGAAGAGCGCCGTCGAGATCGTGACGTTGCCGAACGGCGAGCCACCGCTCGGCGCCTTGAAGATTCCCTTCACCGTCAGCGGCACGACCTGGCCTGTCGGCAGCTCGAGCCGAAGGGTCGAGCCGAGCGCAAGGTGGTGGTCCTTCGCGTAGTTCGTGCTGATGAACGCGCCGTCGAGGCCGAGCTTCGCCGGGACGCTCGCGCCGCCGGCCGTCCACTGGATCCGGATCACCTTGCCGACATTCGGTTCGACGCCCGTGACGCTGACGTCGCTGCCCTGCACGCTGCCCTGGCCGGCGCGAACACCCGAGACGACATTCGCTCCGGACACCTTCCGGAGCGCGTTCTCGGAGGAGACTCCCGTCGGCGTGAAGCCGTTCTGCGACGTGAGCGCGTAGTCACCCAGGAACTGATGGTCGACGGAGTGTTCGAACGTCGTCTTGATTCCCGACGCGAGCACGCCGACCGCGGACACGAGCGCGAGGCCGATCATCAGCGCCGCGGCCGTCGACGCGGTGCGTGCCGGATTGCGCATCGAGTTCTCGCGCGCGAGCGTTCCCGCGACACCGCCGATGCGGGAACCGGGCCAGCCGAGGGCCGATGCGAGTGGAGGCACGGCGCGCGGCGCGGCGAGGGCCATACCGACGAAGCTCGCGATCACACCGACGCCGATCGCGAGCAGACGGTCCGTGCCGGAGAGGCTCTTGTCGATCCCGCCGAGGAGCAGCAGGGCGAGCGCCACCGCCAGCGTCCCGCCGGCAGCCGGAAGCCCGAAGCGCGCGAGCCGCGACGGCGGCAGCACGCCTTCCCGCACGGCGGCGATCGGCTCGACGCGCGTGGCCCGCAGCGCCGGCATGAGGCTCGCAAGGACCGTGACGAACGTGCCGACGACGAGCGAAACGATGATCGTCCGCGTCGCAAAGATGGTGTTCCCGTGCGGCAGGTCGATGCCGAGGCCGCTGAACAGCGCCTCGAGCCCCTTCGCGAGCGCAAGGCCGAGGAAGAGCCCGATCACCGACGCGACGACGCCGATCACGGCGCCCTCGACGAGCACCGACGTGCGCACCTGACGACGTGTCGCGCCCAGCGTCCGCAGCGTCCCGAACTCACGCGCGCGCTGCGCGATCGTGATCGAAAGCGTGTTCGCAATCACGAAGATGCCGACGAAGAGCGCGATGCCGCCGAACGCGAGCAGGAACTTCTGCAGGACGCCGGTGAAGTCGCTCGTGTCCGACGTCTGCTTGGCGGCCTCCTGCGCACCGCTGCGCACCTGGGTCGCGGCAGGCAGGATCGGCTTGATCTCCGCCACGAGCTTTGCGGGCGACACGCCCTGCTTGGCCGCGACGTCGATCTCGTCGTACTGCCCCTGCTTGCCGAAGATCGACTGTGCCGTCGGCAGGTCGAAGATCGCCATCGTCGCGCCGCCGATCGACGAGACGCTTCCCAGCTTGACGAGGCCGGTGATCGTGTACTGCTGCACCGGCCCGCGCGCGACCGCGCCGATGGTCTGACCGACCTTGTAGTGCTTCTTGTCGGCCGTGCTCTTGTCGATCGCGATCTCGTGCGACCCGTTCGGCCACGTGCCGGACACGAGCACGAGGGGGTTGAAGCGCTGGTCGCCGCTCGGGTGAACGCTGAACGCGAGCCCCGGCGAGAAGCCGTTCGAGATCACCTTGCCGTTGCGGCCGACGAGCTGCGCCTGGTCGCTCACGCCGCCGTCCGCCTCGGCGACGTCGGGAAGCTTCTGCACCTTCGCCA
Organism: Gaiellaceae bacterium; assembly: GCA_036268235.1. GTDB lineage: Bacteria > Actinomycetota > Thermoleophilia > Gaiellales > Gaiellaceae > PALSA-600. The sequence goes on along the minus strand of DATAUN010000244.1, from coordinate 112 downwards.
GTACCGACGCAGGGAATGACGGGGCGATGCTGCCGTTGCCGTTCCCGTTGCCGATCGCGCTCTTGCCGGTGATGACCGCGTCCGTCGACTTGTAGACGCTGCCGAAGATCTG
>DATAUN010000243.1:0-2455 GCA_036268235.1 Gaiellaceae bacterium | reverse complement strand
GGCGCCGCTTTGCGCGTGGTCGTTGCGACCGTCGTCGACATCGTCGACGTCTGGCTGCTGCTGCTGCTGCTCGTGATCACCGCTGAGGACACGGTCGGCGGGCTCGACGACGCCTTCGAGCCGCAGCCCGCGACGAACAAGGCGAATGAGAGGAGCACGAGTGCACGCACGTCGCGCGAAGCTACCGCGCGCGACGGACGGACCGAGCTGGACACTCGACCTCTACTCGAGGTACAGCTAACCGATTTGCCCGTCCTCGATACGCCACACGCGATGCGCGCGTGCGGTTGCGCCTTCGTCGTGCGTCGCGACGAGACACGCCGTCCCTCTCGCACACGCGGCCGCGAGGGCGTCCCAGGCGAGCTCCGCCGAGACTGCGTCCTGATGTGAGGTCGGCTCGTCGACGAGCAGCGCCGTCGGCTGCACGGCGAGTGCGCGTGCGAGCGCCGTTCGCTGCTGCTGGCCGATCGACGTCTCGGCCGGCAGCCGCTCGCCGAGACCGCCGAGCCCGAGCTCCTCGAGCAGCGGCCCGACCTCGCTCGGCGTCCCCCCTAGCCGCCCGGGCAGGCCGACGTTCTCGGTGACCGTCAGCTCGGGCAGGAGACCGAAGCGCTGCGGTAGGTACGCCGTCTCGTGCCAGCGCGAACCGGGCGTGACGGTGGTGCCGCTGTCTGCTGTGACGAAACCGGCGAGCAGCATGAGCAGCGTCGACTTCCCCGACCCGGAACGGCCGAGGAGGACGCCGAGCTCCCCCGGACCCAGCTCGATGCTGGCCCGGTCGACGACGGCGCGGTCGCCGTAGCGCTTCGTCACTTCGTGCGCGGCGACGACGGGCTCGCCCTCTCGCGGCGCCGGCCGTGCGAACGGCGCAGCATGGACGTGCGCGGGCGCGAGGTCGATCCGCGCGTCGGCGAGCGCGACGAGGTCCGGGTCGTGCGTCGCGACGATCACCGTACGTCCCTGCGACACGGCCGACTGCAGGGCGCCGATCACCGCGGTCGCTGCGCGGCGGTCGAGCTCTGCCGTCGGCTCGTCGACGAGCACGACCGGGGTCTGCCGCGAGAGGCCGACGGCGAGCGCGGCCCGCGCCTGTTCGCCGCCCGAGAGCTCGCGCGCGCGAGCGTCGAGTCTTCCGCCCAGGCCGAATGCATCGGCGACGTGCTCGTCCCCCAGCTGCTCGCGCACCGTCAGGTGGGGCACGAGGTTCGCTGCGGCTCGCTGTGCGATGTACGTGACGGTGTCGCGGCGGTGGGCGCGCATCGCCCCGCCGCGCAACGCGGTCACGTCGGACCCTGCGACCTGAACGCTGCCGCGGTCGATCGGGTCGATCCCGGCGAGGATGCGCAGCAACGTCGACTTGCCCGATCCCGACGGCCCGACGAGCGCACCCAGCGAGCCGGCTGCGAACGCGACGTCGACGTCGACGAGCGCGTCGACCCAGCCGGTCGGCGTGCGGTACCGGCGCCGCACGCCGCAGCAGCTGATCGCGTCAGGCAACGCGAAGCTCCTCTGCCGCGTCGGAGCGGCCGGCAATCGCGACCGCCGCCGCTCCGAGCAGCGCCGCGACGGCGACTCCGGCCGCGACCACGAGGACGAGCACGCTCCACGGGACGACGTACGCGGCCGAGGGCGCGTAGTCCGGGAGGCCGTCGACGTGGTGCACGACCGGCCGCGCCGTTGCCGTCGCGACGGCCGCGCCGGCGATCGCCGCGAACGCGACGATCACCGCTGCCTCGAGCGCGACGGCGAGGAGGTCCTGCGTCCGAGTGAGCCCCATGCGCCGCGTGAGCGCGGTTGCGATCAGCTGCGCCTGCTGCCGCGCCTGCAGGTAGAGCAGCAGCGCAACGAGCGACAGCAGAGCCGCCGCTGCGCCGATCAGGCGCACATAGCGATAGCTGCGCTCCGTCGCGGCGACCGACGGGTCGTCAGAGATGTGCGCGGGCGTCGTCGGGTACACGGGCTCGAGGTTCGACGGGACGAGTGCCGCCTCGACCGTGCGTGCGTCGCCGCGCGCCCAGATCAGCCCGGTCGCACTCGGCGCCGGCTCGAGGAAGCCGTCCCGGCGCGCGAAGCGCGCCAGGACTGCACGCGACACGAGCACGCCGGGACGGCCGGACGACACGCCGGGGACGGTCATGTGACCGACGACGTCGACGGGGATGTGTGCGCCCTGGTCGACGATCGTGGAGATCGACGGCGCGCCGGGCGTCGCGATCGCCGCGAGCTTTCCAGGCGGTGCGTTCGCGAGCCGCTCGAGCAGCGGTCGCGGGTCGGTCTGCCAGCCGTGCAGCGTGCGCGCGAGCGCCGCGGGGCTGCCTGCGATCAGGTCGACCGGCGCACCCGACGGCAGGGTCACGTCGAGCTCGTCCACCTCGACGAGCGCGACCGGGAACGGGAAGCGCGTGTACAGCTTGAAATGCGGATCGACGTATGCCTGCACGTCGCTGCCGTTCGC
>DATAUN010000242.1:0-2698 GCA_036268235.1 Gaiellaceae bacterium | reverse complement strand
CGGTGAGCACTCGAAGCTGGCGGCGGCGCCGACGATCGCCGCGAACGGCATGAAGGACTACGGCGTCGCCGCGCCGTTGCACGCGGACGGCGCCTGGATCAACTCGAAGCCGCTCACGTTGACGCAACTGCGCGGCAAGGTGGTGCTCGTCGACTTCTGGACGTACTCGTGCATCAACTGCCTGCGCACACTGCCGCACCTGAAGTCGTGGTACACGGCGTACCACAAGGACGGCTTCGAGATCATCGGCGTCCACACGCCGGAGTTCGCGTTCGAGCACGTCACGTCGAACGTCGAGGCGGCGGTCAAGCGGCTCGGCATCACGTACCCGGTGATGCAGGACAACGACTACAAGACGTGGGACAACTACGCAAACGAGTACTGGCCCGCCGAGTACCTGATCGACAAGCAGGGTCACATCGTCCACGAGAACTTCGGCGAAGGCGAGTACGGCGAGACCGAGCAGCTGATCCGGACGCTGCTCGACGCGAAGGGGCCGATGGCGCGGAGCGAGCCGAACCTGACGCCGACGGGCTTCATGACGCCCGAGACCTATCTCGGCTATGCGCGGCTCGAGAACTACGTCGGCAACAACGTCATCCCGAACCACTTCGCGACGTATTCCTTCCCGGCGTCGATCCCGCAGGACTCGATCGCGTACTCGGGGCAGTGGAAGGTGGCCGCGCAGCCGATCACCGCGGGCAAGAGCGCGAGGCTGCGGCTCAACTTCGGTGCGCAGGACGTCTACATCGTCATGGGCGGCCACGGCACCGTGCAGGCGCTCGTGAACGGCAAGCCCCTGCGGACGATCCACGTGAACGCGCAGCGTCTCTACACCGTGCTGACGTCGAAGCAGACCGTCGGCGGCCTGCTCGAGCTGCGCTTCACGCCCGGCGTGCAGGCGTACTCGTTCACGTTCGGCTAGGCGCGCCGGTCACGTCTTGCGAAGCACGTAGACCACCGGCAGGAGCTTGCCGAGGAACTGGTACGCGCTCCAATGGAGGTTGGACTCGATGTGCCCATAGATCTCTTCACCTGCCTCGGCGACGATGCGGTCGCGCTGACGGCGGAGCCGGGCGAGTCGCAGAAGATCGCGCGAGACGGACTGCGACCGCTCCTCCACGTATTCGCGCCACTCCGTCCCGATCTCGTCCTTGACGACAACTTCCAGCCCGGCGCGACCGAAGGCGGCTTCGACATCCTTCTCGACGAGATTCGCCGCTACGAGTGCGAGATTTTGGCGCGCCAACATCGCGGCTTCCTTTGGCTCGAGGAGATCGGTCGCAAACACGGTGAAGGCGACCAGGTGCCCGCCGGCGCGGATGACGCGGGCCATCTCGACGATTCCGGATTCCAGCCCTTCGACGATCTCCATGACGTCGCGGCACCACACGAGGTCGAATGAGGCATCCGGATACGGGAGGCTCTGCATCACGCCCTCGGCGATCTCGATACGGCTCGTCAGCCCGGCTTCGGCAACGGCCTTGCGCGCCTGCTCGGCGAGCCGACTCACCGGGTCGATCCCGACGCCCCGAGCTCCGGACACGCGGACGAGCTCGATCAGGTAGGCGGCATCGCGGCAGCCGACGTCGAGCACCGCAGACGATGGCGTCAGGCGCTCAGTCGCCAGCTCGAGCATGGCGTCCGGCACGCGAGGATCGAGGCTCTGGTCGAGAAGGTCGTACACCTCCCAGGCCTCCGGTCCGTAGACGCGCGACACGGCGTTCACGTGGTCGTCTGCCATCGGCAGAGCGTAAGCGCAAAGCACGTGCCGAGTCTTCGGCTACCGCGCGCTAGCCTCGACCCATGCTCGCCTACCCCGAGCCGCCGCTCGCCGACGGGGACGTCGCGCTACGCCGCTGGGAGATCGCCGACATCGCCCTGGTGGAAGAAGCAAGCGGCGACGTGGAGCTCTTGCCCGGCACGACGCTCCCTCGCGAATACACAGCATCCGCCGGGATCGCCTTCGTCGAGCGGCAGTGGAGCAGGCAGACGAGCGACGAAGGACTGTCACTCGCGATCACCGTCGACGGCGCAGCGGTCGGGTGCGCGACATTGATGATCCGACGGCCGAGGGTCGCCGACCTTGGCTACTGGCTCGTCGAGCGGGCTCGCGGGCGAGGCATCGCGAGGCGATCCGTCGCGCAGCTGGTCGAGTGGGCGCTTCGGCAACCCGAGGTGGATGCGGTGGAGGCGTTCGTCGCAGACGACAATCAGCCCTCGCGCCGCCTCTTGGAGGCGATCCACTTCAGTGAGGCAGGTCGGTCACACCACCGCGTGAACGACCTCGAGCTGGACCTGCTGGTCTATCGACGCAGCTAGCCGCGCGCGACGTCGTCGCCGCCGTTTTCCTGGTCGCGCTGGCGCAGGTAGCGCGTCAGCTCGGCGGCGATCGCGTCGCCCGAGGGCAGGTCGCCCTCCTCGGCGAGCTCGTCGACGCGGTGCTCGAGCTCCTGCACGTACGCCGCCGTTTCCTCGTCGCTCGCAACTGCGTCGCTCACCTGCTGGGCGTACGCCTCGGCGGCCTCGTCGAGCTCGGCGGTGTCGACGTCGGCGCCGAGCAGGTCGGCGAGCCGGTCGACCAGCGCTTTTGCAGCGCGCGGCGACGGCGTCAGCGACACATAGTGCGGCACCGCCGCCCACAAGCTCGCAGACTTGAGTCCCGCGCGGCTGCACGCGTCGTGCAGCACGCCGACCA
>DATAUN010000241.1:0-5613 GCA_036268235.1 Gaiellaceae bacterium | reverse complement strand
CGCGCTCGCGACGCAGCGACTCGGCGGACGGCAGCCGCGCGCCGTTGAGGAGCGCCTCCTTTGCCTGGCCCTCACGCAGCGTGACGCTCACGTCGACATGCGCGCCGCCCCGGTGACCGGAGAGCTCGATGCGCGCGGCGGTTTCGCCGAAGCGGATGAGCTGCGCGTCGTGGCGTGTGCGCGGCGAGAAGCCCTGCGTCGCGACGTGCAGCGACTCGAGCAGGTTCGTCTTGCCGGCGCCGTTGCGACCGACGACGAGCACCACGCCCGTCGCGAGCTCGAGGTCGAGCGCTGGATACGACCGGTACTGACGGAGCGTTACGCGCCGGCAGATCAGCCGGCGAGACGGATCGGCATGATCAGATACACGTAGTCGTCGGTGTCGCCCTCGAGCACAGCCGGGCGCAGCGGGCTGATCAGCTTGAACTTGACCGACTCCGACTCGACCGACTCGAGCCCGTCGCGCAGGAACTCCGCGTTGAAGCCGATCTCGAGCGGGTCTGCCGAGTACGGCGCCGGTAGCGACTCGCGCGCCTCGCCGACGTCCTGCGTGATCGCCGAAACCGTCACCTCGCCTTCGGCGAAGCGCATCCGTAGCGGCGAGTTGCGCTGGGCCATCAGCGAGACGCGGCGGACGACCTCGAGGATCTCTTCGCGCGGCAGCAGCAGCACGTGCTCGAACTGCTCCGGCAGCAGCTGGCGGTAGTTCGGGAACTGGCCGTCGATGCGGCGCGTCGTCAGCCACGTGCCGTCGGCACCGAAGACGACGTGATTCTCCTGGAGCCCGAGCTGGACCTCGTCAGCGCCGGTTGCGATGCGCGCGAGCTCCTGCAGCGCGCGGGCCGGGATGATCGCCTCGAGCTCGGGCAGCGTCCCTTCGACGGGGGTTTCCTTGACGGCCAGGCGGTAGCCGTCAGTGGCCGCCATCACCATCTTGCCGGGCTCGAAGCGGACGAGGATCCCCGTGAGCACGGGGCGGCTCTCGTCGCGCGATGCGCTGCGACCGACGCGGCCGATCGTCTCGACGAGCGCGTCGCGATCGACCGCGTGCAGCGAGACCGCTTCGGTGTCGGGCAGGCGCGGGAAGTCCTCGGACGAGTACGTGTGTAGCCGGTAGGTGGCGGAGCCGGCGGACACGACGACCACGGCCTCCTCGGGCTTGTGCTCGACCGTAACCTCGCCGTCGGGCAACGAGCGCGCGATGTCGAGCAGCAGCCGCCCCGGCACGACGACAATGCCTTCGTCCGCGACCTGCGCGTCGACGGTCGTGCGCAGGGAGACCTCCATGTCCGTCGCGGCGAGATGCAGCTGGCCGCCCTCCGCGCGCAGCTGGATGCCGCCGAGAACGAGGACGGTCGTCCTCGTCGAGACACCTCGTGCGACGACCGCCAGCTTGGCGGCGAGCTCGTCCTTCGGGACGGTAATCCTCAGCCCGGTGCCCACTATGGTTTCTGAGTCAATCATCTATTTAAAACCTCGTTGTAGTCATAAGCCCTGTGGGTCCGGGGAAACCCCGCCTCACTCCTGAATTGAAGCCATTCTCCCTGTGGGGGCGGACGGGGGACAAGGCGGGGTTGCGCACAGGGTCGCGCATCAGCGCGCCTGGCGGACGCGAGCTGTGAGCTCTTGGACGAGGTTGTACACAGACCTGTCCTCACGAATCAGACGCGCGATCTTGGACGTCGAGTGGATCACGGTCGTGTGGTCACGGCCGCCGAACTCCTTGCCGATCTTCGGCAGCGAGGAGTCCGTCAGCTCCCGCGCGAGGAACATTGCGACTTGCCTCGGGTAGACGATGTTCTGCGAGCGGCGGTCGCCGACCAGCTCGTCGTGCGTGACACCGAAGCGCTCGCAGACGAGCTCCTGGATCCGGTCGATCGAGATCTGCGCGCTCTCGCCCTGCGGGAAGACGTCCTTGAGCACGTCCTGCGCGAGGTCGACGGAGAGGGCGCGGCCGGTGAGCGACGCGAACGCGACGACCCGCGTGAGCGCGCCTTCGAGCTCGCGGATGTTCGTCGAGACACGTGAGGCGATGTACGTGAGCAGTTCGGGGTCGCGGATCTCGATCTTGTCCGCCATCACCTTGCGCCGGAGGATCGCGATGCGTGTCTCGAGGTCGGGCGGCTGGATGTCGGTGATCAGGCCCCATTCGAACCGTGAGCGCAGCCGTTCCTCGAGCGTCGAGATGTCGCGCGGCGGCCGGTCGGACGACATGATGATCTGCCGGCCCGCCTCGTAGAGCGAGTTGAAGGTATGGAAGAACTCCTCCTGGATCCGCTCCTTGTGCTCGAAGAACTGGACGTCGTCGATCAGCAGGACGTCGTAGGTGCGGTAGCGCGTCTTGAAGCCTTCGATGCGCTTGTCGCGGAGGCTGTTGATGAAGTCGTTCATGAAGGTCTCCGACGTGACGTAGCGGCAGGTGAGCCCGCCGCCGTGGTCGGTGACGAAGTTCGCGACCGCGTGCAGCAGATGTGTCTTCCCGAGGCCGGTGTGGCCGTAGATGAAGAGCGGGTTGTACGCCTGCGCCGGCGCCTCCGCCACGGCGAGCGCGGCCGCGTGCGCGAAGCGGTTCGACGAGCCGATCACGAACGAGTCGAACGTGTACTTGGGGTTGATGCCGGCGATCTCGCTGCGCGGCGCGACGATCTCGAGTGGGAGCGGCCGGATCGCGCTCGGCTGGCTCGGAGCGGCCGCCGAGGCATGCGCTGCGGTCTCGACGACCTGGAAGCGGACGCGCCGCTCCTCGCCGTCGCCCGCGTCGCGCACCGTGGCGCGGATCAGGTCGAGGAAGTGGCCCTCGATCCACTCACGCGTGAAGTCGTTCGGGACCGCGATGACGAACGTGTCGTTCTCGAAGCGGACGCCCGCGACTTCCCCGAACCAGGTCGAATACGTCGTATCGTTCAGTGCTTCGCGAAGGCGAGCCGAGACGTCGTCCCAGAGGTCCTCAGCCGTCAGCTCGATGTGCCCTTCCACGCCTGAAAAACGCTCCTTCGCTCGACCCCCGGGGTTGGCGAGCATAGCAGCGTGTGGAACGCGTCTCAATGAGGATTTCTTGCCGTGGCTCCGTTGGACGATTCAGGCGTTTTGCAGGGATTTTCTCCGCCTCCACACGACTCTCCACAGCTGTGGAAAGTGTGTGTGCAGCGACGCCGCTCTGGCCGCTTTCCACGGCTTTTCCCCGGTGTCATGGGTGTGGACAAACGATCCGCGAGAGGGTCCGGCTATACTCGCCGCGGGTCGGCGGTGCGCCGGCTCCTTCGTCTTTTCGGAACACCATGAAACGGACTTATCAGCCGAACGTACGCAGGCGGAAGCGCAAGCACGGGTTCCGTGCTCGCATGTCCACGCGCGCAGGCCGCCAGATTCTGAAGCGCCGCAGGGCCAAGGGTCGCGCGCGCCTGTCGGCGTAGCTTCCGTGCAGCGGCGGAACCGCCTCTCCCGCTCCCGCGACTTCGACGCCGTGTACCGCCACGGGCGGTCCGTGTCGACGCGGTTCCTGACGTTGTGGTGGTACGCGCGTGAGGAGACCGTCGGCGACCCCCGCCTCGGCTTCGCGGTTCCGAAGGCGGTCGGCAACGCGGTCGTCCGCAACAAGATCAAGCGGCAGCTGCGCGAGATCGTCCGCGGCCGCATCGAGGCCGTGCCGCCGACGAACGACTACGTGATCGTCGTTCGCCAGGGGCTGCCGGAGGCCGCGGAAGTGAACGGGCACGAGTGGCTCGAGCAGCGCGTCGACGAGGTGCTCGGGAAGACGGCCGCATGATGCGTGCGCTTGCCATCGCCCCGATCCGGGTCTACCAGCTGACGATCGCGCGGCTGCTGCCGGCGAACACGTGCAAGTACCACCCGACGTGCTCCGAGTACGCGGCGCTCGCGATCCGCAAGCACGGCGTGCTGAGAGGCGTCACGATGGCGGGGTGGCGCCTGCTGCGCTGCAACCCCTGGTCGCACGGAGGGATCGACTACCCGTAATGCTGCTCGTCGCGAACATCCTGACGCCGCTCGAGAACGTGATGAAGTCGATCCTCGACTTCTTCCACGCGACGGTCGGGCTGCCTTGGGCCTGGTCGATCATCGCGGTGACGATCGTCGTGCGCATCTGCCTCGTGCCGCTCGCGGTGCGCCAGATCCATTCGATGCAGGCGCTCCAGGCGCACGCGCCGGAGATGAAGGAGATCCAGCGCAAGTACAAGGGCGACCGGCAGAAGCAGTCGGAGGAGCTCCAGAAGTTCTACAAGGAGAACAACATCAATCCGGCTGCGTCGTGCCTGCCGATGCTGGCGCAGTTCCCGATCTTCATCGCGCTGTACTTCACGCTCAAGCACTTCGCGCGCGGCGCGCATCCGGAGATCACCGGCACGTGGCTCGGGATCGTCCACCTCGACAAGAAGGCGACCGACCACTGGTCGGGGTATCTGCTGCTCGCGATCTACGCCGGCTCGCAGATCGCGTCGACGTACTTCATGGGCGCGACGATGGACAAGATGCAGCGGCGGATGATGATGTTCCTGCCGCTCGTCTTCATCACCGTCGTCTCGCGCTTCCCGACCGGCCTGACGATCTACTGGATGACGACCAACCTCTGGACGGTCGGGCAGGGCTTGATCACGCGGCGGCTGATGCCGAAGCCGGGCGCGGTGCCGGCCGGCCCGAAGCGCAGCTCGCGCACGGCGCCGGCGGTGGAGGAGAACGGCAAGGCGGTCGAGGCGCCGCCCAAGCCCACGACGGGGCAGCCGCGGCGCGTCAAGAAGAAGAAGGGTGGCGCGCGGCGGTGAGCGACGAGGTCTCCGTGGAAGCGACCGGGGAGACCGTCGGCGAGGCGAAGTGGAAGGCGCTGCGGGACCTCGAGCGCGCCGCGCCGGGACTGGACAAGGCGAGCGTTCGCTTCCAGGTCGTCAGCGAAGGCGAGCGCGGGCTGCTCGGCGTCGGCTACGAGCCGGCGCGCGTGGTCGCCTCCGTCGATGCGCCGCCGGAACGTGTGGGCTCGGCCGACGAGTCGGAGCTTGCGGCACATGTGCGCGCGCTCGTCGAGCGCGTCGTCGCTGCGATCGGGGCGGGAGCGCACGTCGAGGTCGTCGAGGGCGACGAGGAGATCTCGGTCACGTGCGTCGGCGGCGACGCCGGGCTGCTGATCGGCAAGCACGGGCAGACGATCGACGCGCTGCAGTACGTCGCGAACGCGTCCGCGTACCGGCGCGACGGCGGCAAGCCGGTAATCGTCGACGCGGCGGGGTACCGCGAGCGTCGCCGGGCGACGCTCGAAGGGATCGCGGTGCGCGCGGCGGAACGTGCGGCGGCCGGAGAGCGCGTTCCGCTCGAGCCGATGACCGCCGGTGAGCGGAGGGTCGTGCACGAGCGGCTGAAGGAGATCGGCGGCGTCGAGACGATGAGCGAGGGGACGGAGCCGAATCGGTACGTCGTCGTCCTCCCTGCTTGAGGACTGGCTCGCCGCAGTCGTCGCGACGCCCGGCCTGACGGCGCTGCGTGACCCCGCGGAGGCGCGGCGTGTGCTGCTCGACGACTCACTGCGCGGCGTAGAGCTCGTCGCGCAGTTCGACGGCGCGATCGTCGACGTGGGAAGCGGCGGCGGCGCGCCCGGGATCCCGCTCG
>DATAUN010000240.1:0-5711 GCA_036268235.1 Gaiellaceae bacterium | reverse complement strand
GGCGGGCGCGCGACGAGATCCTCGGCAGCGTCGTCGAAGGACTCCGGCTCGGACTCCTCCTCGCCGGCGTGCTTGATCGTGATCTCGCGCTCCAGCTCGGCGGCGATCAGCTCGACCTCGTCGTCGGTGAGCGACTGGGTCGCGGTCTTCATCGTGCCGAGGTTCATCAGCAGCTTGATCAGCTGCGGCATCGCGACACCGAGCGCCTGCGAGAAGTCGCGCAGCGTGACGCCGGACTCGACGGTCGCGGGACCGGTCGGGGCGACGATCTCGCGCGGCGCGCGCGGCGTGCGGTCCGCGGGGCGGTCGCCGGGCCGCTGGCGCTGGCCGGTGCCGGGGCGGCCGCCGCCGCCCTCGATGACGACGCGGCGACGCCCCTTCGGGCCTCCGCCGCGCGGTCTGATCGGTCTATTTGGCTTTCCGTTGGCCATTTCGTCAGTCAGTGTAGAGACGGGAGAGCGTCGGGTCGACGCGCACGGTTCTGCGCAGGATGCGGTTGAACGCAAGGCGGGACGCCGCACGTTCGAAGCACTGCAGGCGCCGGCAGGTGTAGGCGCCGCGTCCGTCACCGGCGCCCGGGACGAGCGCACCGTCTTCCGAGTGGAAGCGCTGCAGCTCGTGCTGGGGCGCCTTGCGGCCGCAGCCGGCGCACGTGCGAACCGGGCTACTCGTCGCCTGTGACACCCTCCTCCACCTCGATCGGAATGCCCGCGTGCGGATCGTCCTCGACGTGCTGAAGCACGACGGCGCCGCTCTCGAGCGTCTCGTCCTCTCCCGCTACAGGTGCATCGCCCGGACCGGCCGGGAACTCTTCGGGCTCGGGGTTGCCGAACGCGGCCGCGTCCTCGGTGACGGGCTCGGGCTCCGAGACAACCGCCTCGAGCTCGGGCTCCGACTCCTCGACGATCGGGTTGTCCTCGTCGTCGGTCTCGTGCAGCGCAAGCTCCTGGTGGGCAGGCACGCCGCAGTACTTGGAGCCGGGCAGCGACGCATTCGGGCAGCGCTTCCCGTTCGAGAGCACGGCGGAGCAGCGGCCGGAGAAGTCGCCGTCCTCGCCCTCCTCGCCGCCGAAGGCAGCCTGCGCCTCCTGCTGGGCGAACTCGGAGTCGGACGTGATGTCGATCTTCCAGCCGGTGAGGCGCGCGGCGAGGCGGGCGTTCATGCCCTCCTTGCCGATCGCAAGCGCGAGCTGGTCGTCCGGCACGACGACCGTTGCCTCGCGGCCTTCGTCGTCGAGGTACACCTCGCGGACGCGCGCCGGCGAAAGCGCCTTGGCGACGAACCGCGCCGGCTCGTTGTTCCACGGGATGATGTCGATCTTCTCGCCGCGGAGCTCGGACACGACCATGCGCACGCGCGAACCGCGCGGGCCGACGCACGCGCCAACTGGGTCGACGCCCTGTGCGTGCGACTCGACGGCGATCTTCGAGCGATAGCCCGGCTCGCGCGCGACGCCGCGGATCTCGACGAGGCCGTCGGCGATCTCCGGCACTTCGAGCTCGAACAGCGTCTTGATCAGCTCCGGATCGCGCCGTGACAGGATCACCTGCGGGCCTTTCGTCCCCGTGCGCACGTCGCGGATCACGGCCTTGATGCGCGAGCCCTGCTCATAGCGCTCGCCGTCGACCTGCTCGGGACCGGGCAGCAGCGCCTCGACCTTCCCGAGGTCGACGAGAATGTTCCGCCTGTCGCCCGTCTGCTGGACGATGCCGGTGACGACCTCGCCGACGCGGTCGATGTACTCGTCGTACATCATCTCGCGCTCCGCTTCGCGGATCCGCTGCAGGATGACCTGCTTCGCAGTCTGCGCCGCGATGCGGCCGAAGTTCTCCGGGGTGACGTCCTCACGCCGGACCAGATTCTCGGGAACCTCTGACCAGTCGATCTCCAGATCGTCGTCGGCGAGCAGCGTGTGGTTCTTCTCGCCGGTCTCCTCCTCGATGCGCTCGAGCTCGTCGAGCGCATGCTCGCGCGCCTCGTCGAGCAGCCGCAGCTCGAGATCCTCGGGAAGCTCGATCGAGAACACGCGGAAGTCGCCGCGCTCGTCGAGCTCGACGGCGGCGTGCCGCGACGCCCCAGGCGTCTTCTTGTACGCAGCGAGCAGCGCGTCCTCGAGTGCCGCGACGAGCGTGCCGCTCTCGATTCCCTTCTCGCGCTCGATCTCGCGAACCGCGTCAACAATCTCCTGGCTCATGCTCAGTTCCCTTCGTCGATCAGATTGGCCCGCACGATCGAGTCGTACGGTATGTCTGCCGGCTCAGCACCGTTCTCGATCGCGAACGAGCGCTCTCCGGCTGAGGTGACCGTTCCGCGTGCCTTCCCGCTGACGGTCTTCACGCGCACGGCCCGCCCCACGGCGCGCTCGAAATGCGCCTTCGTGCGGAGGGGCCGTTCGAATCCGGGAGACGAGACCTCGACGTTGTAGGTGTCGAGGTACGGCCGCAGCACCTGCGTCACCTGCTCGCAGAGGGCGTGGTCGACGCCTTCCGGGTGGTCGACGTACACGCAGAAGCGCTCCTTGCCCGTCAGTTCGAGGGCAACGACCTCCACGCCCGGCAGGGCGCCTTCCACGGTACGTGCGACGTCGCGCTGCAGTTCTCTCTCCTTCTCACGCGGTTGCTTTGCCACTTCGAATTGTCCCCCAAGACAAGAAATGGGCGCCACGCGCCCATCTCGAAAAACGCCGAAATGTGGTGGCGGAAAAGTAGCAGAGTGCGCTAATTCGCAGCGTTTGCGGCGTACAGGTCGACCGGCACTCCGTCCGGATCGTGCAGCTGCGCATACCGCTGTCCCCAGAAGGCGTCCCAGGGCTCCTTCGCGCCGTGGAAGCCGGCCTCGACGACGCGGGCGTAGACCTCGTCGACCTCCGCCGGGCTCGCGCACTCGAAGGCGAGGCTCAGCTGATTCCCGTCCGTCCGCCGCCAGTCGGGGGCAAAGCTGCGGATGACCTCCTCGGTGTCGAGCATCAGCCGAACGCCGTTCGGCAGCGTCGCCTCTGTATGCCCATCGCCCGCCGCGTCCCCGAAGTCCACGCCGAGAAGTCCGTAGAAGCGGATCGTTTCCGCCGCGTCGGCCGCGATGATGCCGAGGGCGTTCAGGTTCGCCATGTCGCAAGCCTACTCCCGGGCCTCGCCGATCGCCGCGCGCAGCCGGGCGCGCGCCGCCTCGAGAACGAACGGACCATGCGCGATGAGCACCAGCTCGACGTCCAGGTCGAGCAGCCGCGGCAGCCACGCAAGGAACGGCTCGCGATCCTGCTCGTCGACGAACACGCGGAGCCTGCCCGACGTCCCGCTGAGGATGTCGCCGGTAATCAGCGCCCGCTGCTCGGCGAGGAGCAGGAACGCCTGGTCCTGATCGCCGTCCGGAAGCAGCGCTTCGATCCCGGCCGGCAGCTCGTCGGTCGTCGCCAGGACCGGGCCGTGCCAGCGGGCGCCCGGCCGCGCCCAGACGGGAACGCTGTAGCGCTCGACGAGCTGTGCTGTGCCCCGCGCGTGGCACGGCGCCGTCAGGACGATCCGCGCAGGCGGATCCGCGTCGAACATGTTCTCGCTCCCCGGTGGCAGTAGCGGGTCGATCAGGACGACCCCGTCCGGCGACACAAAGCGGAAGCACGGGACATCCTGCGGCCAGTTCTCGCCCGGCTCCCAGGCCGGATGCGGTGCGAGCCAGTAGGAGAGGCCGGGTGCGAGCTCGTTCACGGGAGCACGATCGTGACGGGTCCGTCGTTCACGAGCTCGACCTGCATCTTCGCGCCGAAGACACCCGTCGCGACCTCGACTCCGAGCTCGCGCAGCGCCCCGGCGAAGCGCTCGTAGAGCGGCTCGGCGACCTCAGGCCCCGCGGCATCCGAGAACGACGGGCGATTCCCCTTGGCGGTGTCGGCGACCAGCGTGAACTGCGAGACGACGAGCGCCGCGCCGCCCACGTCGAGCAGCGACCGGTCGAACCTCCCCTCGTCGTTCTCGAAGATCCGCAGGCGCGCGATCTTCTGTGCGAGCCGGACGACACCGTCCTCGTCGTCGCCCTCGGCTATGCCGAGCAGGATCGCGAGCCCCGGCCCGATCTCGCCGCCCGGCGTCACCGACGCGCGTGTAACGCGCTGGACGACCGCCTTCACTCGTCGTCGTCGAGCTGCAGGATGCGCGACGAGTACGTCTCGGAGCCCGGCTTCATCGAGCTCGCGAGCTTGTAGTGGCCGTTCGCCTCCGACGCGCGTCCGAGATGCTCGAGCGCGCGGCCGAGCGCGTAATGCGCGTAGTGGTCGGTCGGCGAGAGATCCTCGACGATCCTCCGGAACTCGTGCTCCGCGTCCTGCCAGCGGGCGAGGCGGAAGTACGCGATGCCGAGCGCCTCGCGAATCGACGCCTTCTCGGGCTCGAGTCGCTTCGCCTTCTCGAGCGGCACCGTCGCCTGCGCGGTCATCCCCTTGCGGAGCCGCTTCTGCCCCTCCCGGAAGAGCTCGTACGCGTCGGTGTCCGTCATCTCAGATACGGGAAGTTCCCGCGCACCAGATCGACGGGCGTCGTCAGGCCGCGGGTGCGCCCGACTTGGATCGCGGACACTCTCGCGCCGGCGTCGACTGCAAGCTTGAACACGTCCAGCAACTCGTACGGCGGCTGCCCGGGAAGCGGATCGAGGAAACGGTGCACGGGCTCGCCGAGCGACCAGAGCGGCGCCCGCGCCCCACCCGCGAGCGCCACAGCGCCATCTTCGTCGTGCGCCTGGCGGGCAAAACGCGCCAGGGCGCCCGGTGCGTAAATCGTGTCCGCCGCGAGCACCAGATACGGCGGCTTCGCCCGTGCGCGCAGGACCGCGTCGGCCGAGCCGAGCCCGAGCGGCTGGCGCACGAAGCCGATGTCGTACGGCAGCGGCGCGACGAGCGTCTCCACCTGCTCGGCGAGATAGCCCGTCACGACGACGATCCGCTCGCACACCGTTGCGAGCTCGTGGACGAGCGAGACGACGACCGGCTTGCCGTCGATCGGCAGGACCGGCTTCGGCCAGTGCTCGGTGACAGGACGCATGCGCGTGCCCTCACCGGCGGCCATCAGAACTGCCTCTATGCGAGCAGCCTCTCGACTTCGTCCAGGATCGCGCCTGCGACCTTCTGCTTCGACGCCTTCGCGACCGTCCGCTCGCCGTCGCGAGTGACGAGCACGACCTCGTTCTCGTGGGTGTCGAAGCCGATGTCGCTGCGGCCGACGTCGTTGAAGACGACGAGGTCGGCGTTCTTCGTCTCGAGCATCGCGCGCTTTCGCTCGAGGCCTTCTGCCCCATGCGCTGCGCCGAACGCGACCAGCACCTGACCGTCGCGCTTCTGCGCGCCAAGCGTGCGGGCGATGTCCTCGGTCGGTTGAAGCTCGACCGTCCAGCCGCGCTCGTCCTTCGCGCGCTTGCCGGCGAGTGCCTCGGCCGGCCGGTAGTCGGCGACCGCGGCGGCGAGGAGTGCGACGTCGACGTCCGGGAGGGCGACCGCGGCGTCGCGCATCGCCTCGGCGGTCGGGGTCGGGATCGTCTCGACGCCGCGCGGCACCGGTATGGAGAGGTTGGCGGCGAGCAGGATCACCTCGGCGCCGCGACGCCGGGCTTCCTCGGCGAGCGCGACGCCCATCCGGCCCGAGGAACGGTTGCCGAGAAAGCGCACGCTGTCCAGCGGCTCACGCGTGCCACCAGCGGTGATCAGCACGCGCTTGCCGGCGAGCGAGCCC
>DATAUN010000239.1:0-4151 GCA_036268235.1 Gaiellaceae bacterium | reverse complement strand
GGTTGCGACCTCGTTGTTGCCGGAGAACTGCAGCTCGGGATTGATCATCCGCGACTGGCCGAAGTTGTTCGTGCCCGAGTCGAGCGTGGAGCCGATGCCGACGCCGAGCAGCTTGCCGCGCGACTCCGCGTCGGCCCGGCGGGCCGGGATGGTGTCGTAGTCGATCAGGTCGAGCGCGATGTCGAGCATGCGCGCGTAGTCGCCCGAGTCGTACACGCAGCCGTTCGGCGTCGTATACGGCATGTCGTCGACGGTGATGTAGTTGCGCTTGCGCACCTGGACGGGGTCGAGTTCGAGCTCGCGGGCGACGATGTCGATCACGCGCTCGGTGAACCACAGGTGCTGCATGCGGGAATAGCCGCGATTCGGCGACACCGGAGCCTTGTTCGATGCGACCTGCGTGAAGTCGACGCGGATGTGCTTCCACTTGTAGAGACCGGGCGTCACCTGCGCCCAGATGACGCCGCCGAGGGGCTCGTAGCGCAGGTACGCGCCCGCATCGTCGAGCGCCTTCGTGCGGAAGCCGAGCAGCGTGCCGTCGTTCTTCACGGCAACCTCGGTGTCCTGGAACCAGCGTTCGTTGCCATGCGACATCGACAGGTGGAAGTCGGTGCGCCACTCGGTCCACTGAATCGCCCGGTGGAGCTTGCGCGCGAGCAGGCAGCAGACGACGAGCTGCGGATGCGACGTGATCTTGTTGCCGAAGCCACCGCCGATGTCCTGCGTGACGAAGCGGAGCTTGTCGAGCCCCGACCGCATCGCCGGCCCCATCATGATCGCGGCGAAGCCGGGGAACTGGTTGTTCGTGTGGATCGTCCACTGCCCGGTGCCGCGGTTGAACTCGACGAGCGCGCCGTCGCATTCGAGCGGCGTCGAGTTGAAGCGGTGGAAGTGGAGCTCGTCGATCTTCACCACCTTGTCCGCCTCGGCAAATGCTGCGTCGAGGTCGCCCCACTCGTACACGCCGTGCCACATCAGGTTGCCGCCGCAGTCGTCGTGGATCATCGGCACGCCGTCGTCCTGCGCATGGCGCGCGTCGGTGATCGCGGCGAGCGGCTCGTACTCGATCTCGACGAGCTCCGACGCGTCGCGTGCCGCCTCGCGCGTCTCCGCGACGACGGCGACGATCGGCTCGCCGACGTGGCGCACCTTGCCGACGGCGAGCGCATAGTCCTTGACCTCTGCGCCGGGCGCCGAGGCGATCTGGAAGAACGGATCGGTGAGCGACGCGACCTCTTCGCCGGTGAGCGTCCCGTACACGCCGGGCATCGCCTCCGCCTTCGAGACGTCGATCGACACGATGTGCGCGTGCGCGTACGGCGAGCGGACGTAGTGCAGATAGCCCATCCCGTGCCGCTTGATGTCGTCGACGAAGACGCCCTGCCCCTGCAGGAGCCGGCGGTCCTCCTTGCGCGGCACGCTCTGGCCCTTCCACGTCTCCTCGGCCGTCTTGACCTGCTCCGGAGCGATCGTCGTGCTGCTGCTCGTCATTCCGAGGCCGCCTTGACCGCCTCGAAGATGTTCCAGTAGCCGGTGCAGCGGCAGATGTTGCCCTGGAGGCCCTTGCGGATCTCGTCGTCGGACGGATGCGGGTTCGCCCGCAGCAGGGCCGTCGCGCTCATCAGCATCCCCGGCGTGCAGTAGCCGCACTGGAGCGCGTGGCGGTCCTTGAACGCCTGCTGGAGCTTCGTCAGATCGTCCTCGTCGTCCGAGAGGCCCTCGACCGTCTCGATCGCCGCACCGTCGGCCTGGACGGCGAGCAGCATGCAGCTCTTCACGAGCTGCCCGTCGACGAGCACCGAGCAGGCGCCGCAATTGCCCGTGTCGCAGCCGATGTGACTGCCGGTCAGGTCGAGGTCGTCGCGGATGAAGTGGATCAGCAGCTTCCGCGCCTCCACTTCGCGCTCGTACGTCGTGCCGTTGATCGTGACGGTGATCGACTGCTCGGTTCCGATCATGCAACCCCTTGTGCCTGGTCGATTGCGCGGACGGCGAGCACCTCGGCGAGATGCCGGCGGTAGTCGCTCGACGCGTGGACGTCGGACGGCGGGTCCAGGTTCGCGTCGCGCACCGCGGCGCGCACCGCCTCCGCGTCGGTCGACGCAGGCGCGAGCACGACGGGGATCGCGTCGACACAGCCGAGTGCGACGCGCGCGCTGCCGTTCAGCGACGCGGCGGCGCTCACGATGCACGTCCCCTCGACGCCGAGCGTCACCGCGGCGAAGCCGTCGTTGCGGCCCGCGGGAATCGAGACCTTCGTCAACACCTCGCCGAGCCCGACCGCGGTCATGTACACGCCGAGGAAGAACTCGTCGGACGAGACCGTGCGCTCGCCGGACGCGCCCTGGATCGTGAAGCGGGCGCCGAGCGCCGCGAGCAGCGGCGGAAGATGGTTTGTCGGGTCGTTCGTGCAGACGTTGCCGCCGATCGTGCCGCGGTTCCGCACCTGGACGTCGGCGATCTGCGCGCACACCTGGCCGAGGATCGGGCGGGCGCGTGCCTCGCTCGACTCGACGATCTCCGTGTAGGTCGTCATCGCACCGAGCTCGAGCGTCCCGTCCGCGCCGAGCTCGATCCCCTTCAGCTCGTCGAGCCCGTTCAGATCGATCAGCGCGTCGGGCGAGCCGGCCCGCGCCTTCATCACGTTGATCAGCGTCTGACCGCCAGCGAGCGCCCGCGCGCCGTCGTCCGCCGCCAGGAGCTCGATGGCTTCGGCAAGGGACTTCGGCTTGGCGTATGCGACCTCGCGAAGAAGCATCTAGGACGTCTTATAAAATGTCTGATCTGCGGAATGCAAGTCAGACAAGGAAATTCCTGTGTCTGGCGAGACCCGCCAGGACGGCGTCGATGTCGTCTTCGACGTTGTAGGCATGCGGGGAGATTCGCAGGTTGGAGTCGCGCTCGGAGGCGACAATCCCGTCCGCGTCGAGCGCGGCGACGAGCGCCGGAGCGTCCGTCGAGCGCACGCAGACGAGCGCGCCGCGGCGCTCCGCCTCCCGGGGCGTGACGACGGTGCCGCCGAGCTCGTCGACGCCCGCGATCAGGCGCTCGTTGAGCGCGTTCACGTGCTCGCGGGTCTCGGCGATCCCGATCTCCTGCATCAGCTCCATCCCGGCGATGCCGGCGTAGATCGACGGGATCGGCGGCGTCCCCGACTGGAAGCGGCGCGCGGTCGGCGCCGGCGCGTAGCGGCGGTGGTTCATGTCGAAGATGTTCTCGTCGGCGAACCAGCCGGTCTCGGTCGGCGTCAGCTCCTGCGCAAGCCCGGGCCGCGTCCAGAGGAACCCGAGCCCGGCCGAGCCGAGGAGGTACTTCAGGACGCCGGTCGCGAGCGCGTCGACGCCAAGCTGACGCACGTCGAGCGGATACGTGCCGGCCGCCTGGTAGGCGTCGAGCAGCACGAGCGCCCCGCGCTCGCGCCCGATGCGCGCAATCTCCTCGACCGGCAGGCGCGCGCCGTTCCGGTAGCAGACCGCCGTGATCGAGACGACGGCCGTGCGCTCGTCGATCGCCTCGTCGACGCGCTCGGGATCGACGACGTGGACCTCCGCCCCACGCAGCTGCTGCGCATGCCAGATCTGCCCGATCGTCGGGAACTCGTAGTCGGTGATCACGACCTTGGGGCGCTGCGAGAAGTCGATCGCGCTCGCGAGCGCGCTGACGCCGGCCGAAAGCGAGGTCGTGACCGCGACGTCGTCCGGCTCCGCATTGACGAGCCGCGCGAAGGCACCGCGCGCCGCCTCGGTGCGCTCGACCCAGTAGTCCCACGGCGCGCCGCGCTCGTCCCAGCCGTCGAGGTAGTCCTCGTACGCAGCGCGCACCGCATCCGACAACGCGCCCTGCGAGCACGAGTTGACGTACGTCTTCGACTCGAAGATCGGGAAGCGGCTCCTAACGTCCAAGGTACGCCTTGCGGAGATCGTCGTTCTCGCGGAGCTCCGAAGCCTTTCCCTCCAACACCAGCCGCCCGGTCGAGAGCACGTAGCCGCGGTCGGCGATCGAGAGCGAGACGTTCGCGTTCTGCTCGACGACGAAGACCGCGACGCCCGACTCGTGCACCTGCTTGATGATCTCGAAGTTGCGCTCGACGAGGATCGGCGCGAGCCCCATCGACGGCTCGTCCATCAGGAGCAGCTTCGGGCGCGACATCA
>DATAUN010000238.1:0-24954 GCA_036268235.1 Gaiellaceae bacterium | reverse complement strand
CGTACGTGTCGTTTTCGGTGCGCTCGAGGATCTCGAGCGCCCGGCGTGCATACCGGCTCGCAAGCTTTGGCTCGTGACGCACCCAGTGGAGACGCGACTGGGACCAGTAGAGACGAGCGGCGGTGACCGGGTCGTGAGTCTCGTCCGCGATCCGAACGACGTGAGCGAGGAACTTCTGCGCATCGCCAACGCTGCCGGCATCGATCAGCGCGTTCGCGAGCAGCACGGTGAAGCGGAGCTCCTCGATGCCGGCGCTCGCCTTTCGGGCTTCGTCCACCGCGCGTCTGAAGAGCGCGATCGAAGCTTCGAGCGAGCCAGCCATGGCGTAGCACCGGCCCAGCGTGTCAACCGTGCCGGGATCCGTGAGAAGACTGCCACTGCCGGCCGCGAGGGCCTCTTCGAGCAGGTCGGTCGCCTCACCGAAGCGCTCCTGTCGAAAGGCGATCTGGCCCAAGCCCGCCAGCGCGTCGGCCCTGTTCGGGTTTCCGGGCTCGGCGTGGAGCCGGTACAGCCGCTCCGCCTCGTCCACCTCGCCGAGCCGGAGCGCGACCTCGGCCTCGACAAGCTCCCTCGGCTCGTTCGCTTCGGCCTCGACGCCGGTCGCGAGCCACTGGCCCGAGACGCCGAGACGAGCCGCGAGCTGGTTGATCATCTGGAGCGACGGCACCCGGGCGCCCGCCTCGATCCGCGAGATGTACGCAGCGGTGCAGCCCGGGAACGCGAGCTGGCGCTGCGAGAGCCCCGAGCGGTCGCGCGCCTCCTTCAGTCGCCGGCCGACGGCCTTCGGCGAGTCGATATGAGTGGTCAGCGACCGCGGCACGTTCGCATCATAGTTGCCAGGAGTCAGCCGCGTTGACTACGCGAGTTGGCCGATGCGGTCAAGACAGGAAGAATGACCGCGTTGGCCCCCGGGGGCTGTCATCCAACTTATTCCAAAGGAGACAGCCCAATGCGGTTCTATCGCTCCCCGAGCTTTGCAGCGGTCCTCACGGTCCTGGTGGCCCTCGCGGCGATCGTCGCGGACGTCGAGACGTACTGGCCCTAACAAGTACGCCGCGGGGCGAGTCAGGCGGCTCGCCCCGCGGCGTTCCTCTCTAGATCGCCGGTCCTAGCCCTTCCGGGGGAGGCGGGTCCGCCGCGAGGCGCGATACCGTCTTTCCGGGGGTTTTGTGACACCGGTCCGCCGCATCGGGCTCGTTCTCGCCGCGCTGTGCGGTGTCTTCGCCTGCACGGCGGGCGCCGCAACCGAGAACTGGGCCGCCCCCCAGATCCGCGCCGTCACCCAGGTGGGCGTCCTCGGCCGCTCGCCGGCGACCTTCGCGCCGCAGTCGCCCCTCACACAGGGCGCGCTCGCCACGGCGATCAAAGCGACGGATGCGATCCAGCACCCGCCGGCGCCGCCCACCCCGCCGCCGGCTCCGATCACGATCTCCTCGACGCTCGGCCCGGCCGCCGTGGTCGGCGGTGACGTCAGCTTCGAGGTTCAGGCAACCGGACGCGACGTCGACCACGTCGATTTCGCCGTCGACGGCGCCGGTCGCCCGACGGAGACCGCATCGCCCTACACGTTCGACCTCGACACGACGCAGCTCACCGACGGGACGCACGAGCTTGCCGTGAACGTCGCCTTCGCCGGGGGCGGCTACGCGATCGCCGTCTGGCAGATCACGGTCGCCAACACACCCGGCTCGGTGTGGACGCCGCTCGGCGATCCCGTGCCGCTGACGATCGCGAAGTCGTGGCTCCCGGCCCCGACGACGACCACGCCGGCGCCCGCGCCGGTCGTGACGCCCGCGCTCTACCGCGCCGCGTCCCCCGCAAAGCCCGTGACCGTCAAGCAGCTCGATGCGGCACTCGTCGCGTACCTCGGGCTCGGCGGCGCCGCGCGCGAGATCCAGGAGACGCTCCAGCACGCCGGCCTCCAGGCGCCGGCGAACACGGGCACCGAGGCGGTGGCGCGCCTGCTCGGCCTGCGCCTGAACCACCCGGCGAACGAGGACTACCTCGAGCTCCTTCCCTACCAGCCCGTCACGCGCGCCGAGGCGGCGTACTCGTTCGCGCAGGTGCTTCAGCTCGGCGACTCGGCGACGCAGTACGTCCAGCAGACCGCAGACGCGTTCACCCTCCCGGTCTTCACGAGCTGGCAGCGCCGGATCCTGACGACCGCGGTGCACTACGTCGGCTACCCCTATGTCTGGGGCGGAACGAGCCCGACGTCGGAGTCGGACTTCGGCGTGCCCGCGGCGGGCGGCTTCGACTGCTCCGGCTTCGTCTGGCGCGTCTACAAGCTGACGTCGTATGCCGGCGAAGGCGACCTCGCAGGCGTGCTGCGGGGGCGGACGACGTACGTCATGAGCGGCGAGGTGCCGCGCTCGAAGCTGATCTCGATCAACAAGCTCCAGCCCGCCGACGTCATGTTCTTCGGTGCGAACGGGCCCCGTTCGAGCCCGACCGTCGTCGACCACACGGCGCTCTACCTCGGCAACGGCTGGTTCATCCAGTCGAGCGACGAGGGCGTGACGTTGCTGCCGTTCAGCGGCTGGTACACGCACAGCTTCGCCTGGGGCCGCCGGCCCCTGCGCGAAGCAGGCCTCGCGGGCTAGCGCAGCCCGATGGTGATCGCGGCCACCGCGCCTGCGAAGCAGACGCCGGTGAAGGCTGCGACAACTGCGAGCGTCATGACGGGCTGATTCCGCGCACAGTCGCCCGTCAAACGTGTGAGCGTTGCCCGAGCGGGCACGTTGACGAACCGTGACCGCCACCGTCTCCGGCCGCCATTTCCGCCGCGACGTCGGCCTGCTCGGGCTGACCTTCGTCTCCGTCGGCTCGATCATCGGCTCGGGCTGGCTGTTCGGCGCGCTCTACGCCGCCCAGGCGGCCGGCCCGGCAGCACTCGTGTCCTGGGGTCTCGGGGCGATGTTCATGCTGCTGCTCGCGCTGATCCACGCCGAACTCGGCGGCGCGTTCCCCGTCGCCGCCGGCACGATCCGCTTCCCGCACTACTCACACGGCGCGCTGCTCGGCTTCACCGCCGGCTGGATCTGGTGGCTTGGCGCGGTGACGATCGCGCCGATCGAGGTCGAGGCGGCACTGCAGTACTTCACGCACTACGTCGCGTGGCTGACGACGACACACGGCGGCTCGACCGTGCTCACCGCGCAGGGGTACGGCGTCGCCATCGTGCTGATGTTCTGCTTCGCAGTGATCAACGTGCTCGGCGTTCGCAGGCTGGCCGGCACGAACACGGCGATCGTCTTCTGGAAGATCGCCATCCCGGTGCTCGCGATCGTCGCGCTGCTCGTCACGCGCTTCCACGGCGCGAACTTCCACGCCGCCGGCGGCTTCGCGCCCTACGGCTTCCGCGGGATCTTCTCCGCGATGTCGACAGGCGGCGTGATCTTCGCGCTCCAGGGGTTCGAGCAGGCGATCCAGATCGGCGGCGAGTCGGCGAACCCGCGACGCAACATCCCGCTCGCGGTCGTCGGCGCGATGCTGCTCGGCGTCGTCGTGTACGTGCTGCTGCAGGTCGCGTTCCTCGGCGCGCTCGAGCCCGGCGCCCTCTCGCACGGCTGGTCGCACATCGCGTTCAAGGGTCTCGCCGGCCCGTTCGCCGGACTCGCGTCCGCGGTCGGGCTCGGCTGGCTCGCCGTCCTGCTCTACATCGATGCGGCGGTCTCGCCGGGCGGGACCGGGCTGCTCTACACCGCCACGAGCTCGCGCGTCGCATACGCACTCAGCCACGACCGGTTCGTGCCGCGCCTCGTCTCACGCCTCTCGAGCCGCGGCGTGCCCGACATCGCGATCGTGCTCAGCTTCCTCGTCGGCTGCGTCGTCTTCCTGCCGTTCCCCGGCTGGCAGAAGCTCGTCGGCTTCATCACCTCCGCCTCTGCGCTGGTCTACGGGACGGCGCCGCTCGCGCTGTCCTCGCTGCGGCGCCAGCTCCCTGACCAGGACCGCCCGTTCCGGCTGCCGCTCGCCGGCGTGCTCGCGCCGGCAGGGTTCATCGTCGCGAACCTGATCGTCTACTGGTCCGGCTGGCCGGTCGTCTGGCGCGTGCTCGTCGCGATCGGGATCGGCTACACGGTGTTCGCGCTGTACCGCATGCTCGGCGACAGCCGAGACCGGCCCAAGATCGAATGGCGGTCGGCGTCGTGGCTCGTGCCGTACCTCGCCGGCCTCGCGGTCCTCTCCAGGCTCGGCCAGTACGACGGCAGCGGCACGATCCCGTTCTGGTGGGATGTCGCGGCTGTCGCGGTGTTCAGCGTCGCGATCTACGCGTTTGCAGTGGCTGTGCGCCTGCCCGCCGAGAGCGTGCGCTCGTACATCGACCGGCTGACCGACGAAGACGCGGAAACCACCGGCGCCGTCGGCACGTAGGACCCGCAGCCCCAACTAGGGGTTCACACCGGACCTCTTCCTGCCGATCACACCGGGAGAACTGTGGCCTCCTTCCACCGCCCTCATCTGCGGTTCGCACTCGCCACGCTCGCGGTCATCGCCGCAGCCGGCGGAGCGCTGCTGTGGGCGGTCCGCCGCGAGGAGGTGCGCCAGGCCGAGCGCAACGTGACGGCGCACGCGACGTATGTCGAGCAGAGCATCCTCCGCGACGAGCTGCGGCCCGCCGACTTCGCCGCGCCGGTTACCGGCACGCGGCGCACGCAGCTCGACTGGCTCTTCAACGAGCGCGTCCTGAACGGCGGCGGCCTTCGCGTCAAGCTCTATCGCCGCACCGACGGGATCGTGACGTACTCGAATCAGCACTCGCTGATCGGGACGCTGACGGACGACCCACACGAGCTCGCGACGGTCCTCGGGGGGCGGGCCGTGCGCGACGTGACGCGCCTGAACCACGAAGGCGGGACGGGCAAGAACGTGAAGGCGCTCGAGGTGTACGTGCCGGTGACGCTGCGCGGCGCCGCGCGGCCCGAGGGGGTGTTCGAGCTCTACCAGTCGTACGCGCCGGTCGCCGCGTCAGTGCGCTCGTTCGTGATGCCGTTTGCGTTTCTCCTGCTCGCGACCCTGCTCGGCCTCTGGGCGGCGCTCTTCCCGCTCGTCTCGCGCCTGGGCCGCGCGCTCGAACGGACGCATGCCGCTCACCGCACCACCGAGCTTGCGCTGGAGGAGACGGCCGAGCAGCTGCGGCAGTCGCAGAAGATGGAGGCGATCGGCCGCCTCGCGGGCGGTGTCGCACACGACTTCAACAACCTGCTGCTCGCGATCAACGGCTACTCCGAGTTGCTCGCCGCCGGCCTGACGGAGCCGCGCCAGCAGCGCTTCGCGCACGAGATCCTCGCCGCGGGCGAGCGAGCGGCGGGGCTCACACGGCAGCTGCTCGCGTTCAGCCGCCGGCAGGTGCTCCAGCCGCGCGTGCTCGATCTCAACGAGTGCATCGTCGAGGTGGAGTCGATGCTGAGGCGCCTGATCGGGGAAGGCGTCGGCGTGGTGCTCGAGCTCGACCCGTCGCTGCGCCGCATCGAGGCCGATCCGTCGCAGATCGGGCAGGTGCTCCTCAATCTCGCCGTGAACGCGCGCGATGCGATGAGCGGCGACGGCACGCTGCGGATCACGACCGGCAACGACGGCGACGACGTCGTCCTGGAAGTCGCGGACACGGGAGTCGGGATGGACGCCGAATTGCAGGCGCAGATCTTCGAGCCGTTCTTCACGACGAAGGGCGTGGGCCACGGGACCGGGCTCGGCCTCGCGACCGTCTACGGCATCGTCGCGCAGAGCGAAGGCACGATCACCGTGCGCTCCGCGCCGGGGCAGGGCGCGACGTTCGTCGTCCGCTTCCCGGCGACCGAGAAGGAATACGAGCACGCCGCCATCGTCTCCGGCGGCGAGTCGCGCGGCCGCGAGCGCATCCTCGTCGTCGACGACGAGGCGGTCGTGCGCGAGCTCGTCGCGCAGCTCTTGCGCGAGCTCGGCTACGACGTCGCGGTCGCAGGCTCGGCGCGCGAGGCACGCGCCCTCAGCGGTGCCTTCGATCTGCTGTTGACGGACGTCGTGATGCCCGAAACCGACGGCCCGGAGCTCGCGCGC
Organism: Gaiellaceae bacterium; assembly: GCA_036268235.1. Lineage (GTDB taxonomy): Bacteria > Actinomycetota > Thermoleophilia > Gaiellales > Gaiellaceae > PALSA-600. The sequence goes on along the minus strand of DATAUN010000238.1, from coordinate 18,912 downwards.
TCGATCGACGCGCATCAGGTCCTCTTCATGAGCGGGTACGACCAGGAGGCGCTCCAGCGGACCGACGCGCCGTTCCTGCAGAAGCCGTTCGGCCGCGAGGAGCTTGCCCGTGTTGTACGTGAGCTGCTCGACGCGGGGCGCATCGCGCGAAGCGCGGCTTGAGCGAACCCGGGTTATAGGCTAAGGGGCGTGCTCGCCCCCGACACGGAACGCGATCTCGCGCGCTTTGCGATCGGCTTCGACCAGCGCGACCGCACGCGGCTGCACGCTCTGTGGGAGCAGGTCTTCGAGTCGCAGCAGTGGTCCGAAGGCGAGCTGACCAAGGGGTTCGAGGCGGCGTGGGCGGCGTCGAACGGGCTCCCCGCGGTCGCGTTCAACGGCTGGACCGGCGCGGCGCTCGCCGCGCTCGAATGGGCCGGCGTCCGCGGCGAGACCGTGCTCTGCCCGTCGAACACGTTCATGGCGACGCCGCTCGCCGCGATCACGGCCGGTGCGCGCGTCGAGTTCGTCGACTGCAACCGCGACGACCTGTGCATGTCGTTCGAGGATCTCGAGCGCAAGGTGCACGAGCACCGGCCGCGCGCGGTGTTCCTCGTGCACATCGGCGGCCACCTGGCCTTCGACTCGCACCGCATCGCCGAGCTCTGCGCGGCCGAGGGAATCATCCTGATCGAGGACTGCGCCCACGCGCACGGCGCCGAGTGGAACGGGCGCAGGGCCGGGACGTTCGGCGACGTCGGCGTCTGGTCATTCGCCCCGACGAAGACCATCTCAACCGGCGAGGGCGGCATGTTCGTCTCGCCCCACGCCGAGGCGATCGAGTTCGCGCGCACGTTCCGCAACTACGGCAAGCCCGACTACCGCGTCCACGGCCTGAACTTTCGCCTGAACGAGTTCACGGCGGCGATCGGGATCGTCCAGACCGAGCGCCTGCCCGAGATCGTCCGCTGGAAGAACAAGGCGGCCCGGGCGCACATCGACCCGCTCCACTCCTCACGCCTCCAGCTGCCGGAGGGCATGGTCTCCGGGCTCTACAAGGTGATCGTGTTCGAGCCGATCGAGCGCTCGACCGGCAAGGTCTACGACGAGCCGTGCCACCGCGTGCTCGGGCACGCCGTGGACCTTCCCAATTCGGACTGGGTGGCGGAGAATCACTGGTGCGTGCCGCTCTATTACCGACCCGACGCAGACGAAGAGGCGATGCGGTGAGAGTCCTCGTGACCGGCGGTGCCGGATTCATCGGGTCGCACGTCGTCGACAAGCTCCAGGCGAGAGGGCTCGAAGCCCGGATCTTTGACCTTGTTCCGTCACCGCATCACGGCCCCGAGGTCGAGACGGTCATCGGTGACCTCTGCGACCGCGACGCCGCACGCGGCGCGATCGACGGCTGCGAGGTCGTGATCCACCTCGCGGCGATGGCCGACGTCGACGAGGTCGCCAAGGACCCGTCGCGCACCGATCGCGTCAACGTCCACGGGACGCAGGTGCTGCTCGAAGCAGCGCGCGACGCAGGCATCTCCCGCTTCGTCTACGCGAGCACGATCTGGGTGTACGGCGACGCGGCGGGTCCCGAGCCTGTCGACGAGGAGGCGACGCTCGGCCTGCCGAGGCACTTCTACACGGCCACGAAGATCGCAGGCGAGATGTACACGGCCACCTACGGTGAGCTCTACGGGCTCGAGTGGACGATCCTCCGCTTCGGGATCCCGTACGGCCCACGAGCGAGACCGGCCGCCGTCGTTCCCGCCTTCACCGCGAAGGCGCTCGCGGGCCAGCCGCTCACGATCGCGGGCGACGGAACGCAGTCGCGCCGCTTCGTCTATGTCGAGGACCTCGCTGAGGGCGTCGTCGCGGCGCTCGCACCCGCTGCGGCCGATCGCGTCTACAACCTCGTCGGCCGCGAGAACACGAGCGTGCGCTCGATCGCGCGGACGATTCGCGACATCGTCGGCGACGTGAAGATCGTCCACGTCGACGGCCGCGCCGGCGATCTGCGCGGCGGGAACGTGTCCGGCGAGCGCGCCGCGCGCGAGCTCGGCTGGGAGCCGACGACGCCGTTCGCCGAGGGCGTGCGCCGCTACGTGGACTGGGTGACGGCGACCGACGAGACGCCGAGAGTTGCGAGCGCCTCGAGGACGGACGGCAGTGCCGCAGCCGTCCTCATCCAGGAACCCACCGAGCTGTAGGCGTCCGAGTCGTGCAGCAGCACGACGTCGCCCGGCGCGAGCCGGCGGGTCGCGCGCCGCGCGATCGACGCAGGCGTCGCGCGGCGCTCCCAGTCGCGGCCCCAGGTCGACCAGAGCAGCGGCCGGTAGCCGAGCTCTCGGACGAGCGCGAGCGCACCCGAGCTGAAGACGCCGTACGGCGGGCGGTACAGCGTGGGCGCGCGCCCGGTCGCGTGCTCGATCGTCACCGCCGCGCGCTCGAGGTCGACGTGCAGCTCGCGGACGCTTCGTCGGAGCAGGAGCGTGTGCCGGTCGCCGTGCAGCGCGATCTCGTGGCCCGCGTCGGCAATCTCGCGCGCGAGCGCAGGCCGCCTGCGCACCTGCTCCCCGACGAGGAAGAACGTCGCGGTCGCTCCGGCGCGCGCCAGCGTGTCGAGCACCGCAGGCGTGCCTTCGGCGTGCGGGCCGTCGTCGAAGGTGAGCGCAACCCCGTTCGCGTCGATGCGCCGCTCGATGCCGTACGCCGCGGCGAGCGCGGGCAGGTGCGCCGCGAGCGCGGGGACGAACCAGTCCGCCTTCACGCCGTCAGCGACAGCACGAGCGACGCGGCCGACGGCAGCGCTGCGATCGCGAGGCCCGGCCCACGCCGCGCGCCGAGCGCGCCGCGCAGCGCACCGCCCAGGTCGCGCTCCGACGCGACGACGTCCGCAATCCCGTGCCGCCGGAACGCGGCGTTGTTCGCGCGGATGTGCCCGCGCCCCCAGCCGTAGGAGATCGTCGGGCAGCCGCGCACATACGCCTCGAAGACGGTCAGCCCGCCGGTCGAATGGATGAGGGCGTCCGCGGCGCCGAGCCAGTCGCTCATCTGCTCGGTGAAGCCGACGATCCGCACGCGCGCGTCGCTGCCGTAGCGGCCGGCGAGCCGCGCGCGCAGCTCCTCGTTCCGCCCGCACAGGCACGCGACGAGGTCGACGTCGTCCAGCCCGAGCGCGGTCTCGATCGCGCTGCCGAGGTCGCCGACGCCCCAGCCGCCGCCGGAGACGAGCACGAGCTTCCCGTCGAGCGGCAGCCCGAGCGCCGCGCGCGCGTCCGCCCGGCCGAGCGGACGCGTGAACTCGGGACGCGTGAGGCCGTGCACCACCTCGACATCCGCCTCCGCCCCGGCAACGCCGCGTACCTCGTCGATCGACTCGGGATGCGTGACGAGGTGCAGGTCGACACCGGGCGCCGCCCAGTAGTGCATCATCGCCAGGTCGGTGATCGCAGCCACGACAGGCACGTGCAGCCGCCCGCGCCGGCGCAGGCCGCCGAGCACTTCGGTCGTGACCGGGTACACCGACACGATCACGTCGGGATCGACGCGGCGCACGAGCCTCAGCAGACCGCGCGAGCCCGCCCGGCGGACGAGCGCCTGCGTGAGCCGGCGTGTCGGCGCGAGCCCCACGAACAGCCAGAACCCGGCGTCCCAGAGCCAGCGGAAGCGATAAAAGACGACGCCGGGCGCACGCTCGCTGATGACCACGAACACCGATCCCAGCGCGCGAAGCCCGTCCTCGATCACGACCTCGGCGCCCGGCGACTCGGCGATGAGCTGCTCGGCAAGCGTCTTCGCCGGCAGGTCGTGCCCCTCACCGACGCTCGCGGTGAGGATCAGCACCCGCGTCATGATTCGCCGAGGGCGGAAAGCAGCTCGCCGATGCGGTGCGTTTCGACGGCCGGGTGCTTCATCGGCCGGTCGCCGTTCACGCGGTAGTGGTTCCGGCGCCCGATCCGCTCGCGCACGATGTACCCCTCGTTGGCAAGATCGGCGAGGACGCGGTGCGCCTGGCGCTCGGTGAGCCCGGCGCGCTCGGCGAGCTCGCGGACGGTCGCGTCCGGCGACCGCGCCACCTGAAGGAGCACGGAACCGTGCGACGTGATGAACGTCCAGTTCGACGGCCCGGCCACGAGCCGAGCCTACCCCCTTCTCAGGGAGTCTCGGCGAGGATCGCGCCGACCTTGGCGACGATCTGCGCCGGAGTGAACGGCTTCTGGATGAAGTGCCCTTCCGCCGTCGCGTCCGTGTAGCCCGAGGTGTAGAGGACGCGGACGCCCGGGATCTCGTGCGTGATCCGCTCCGCGAGCTCGAATGCGTCCATCTCGGGCATCACGACATCGGTGAGGAGCAGCCCGATGTCGTTCTGCCCGTCGCGCGCGAGCGAGATCGCATGCTGCGGCGAGGCGGTCTCGATCACCTTGTAGCCGGCCTCTTCGAGCGCGAGCCGGATCACGTCGCGAACGACGTCCTGATCATCGACAACGAGAACGGTAGGGGTCACGCGAGAAGGATCGCCTCCAGCCATCGCGTGAGTCATCCCCGAATCGGGTTGCGGATGCAACCCCCGCGTTCGTTCATACCCGTTTCCTACTGAGCGTGCGTCTTCACGGGCGGCCAGTGAGGATCGATATCGGGATCGCCGAGGTCGCCGTACGGCACGCAGGTCCCCGACAGCAGCTCGCGGTCGGAGGTCAGCAGCTCGTCGACGCGCCTGTTGATCGGCACGGCGCCCTTCCACACCGTCCGCAGGCGCAGCCCCTCACGGATGAGCGCGCGCGGCGGCAGCGCCGTGCGGGAGCGGACGGCGAAGTAGTGGCCGTCGATCGGCGCCGCGTGCAGCGCCTTCGCCGCTGCGGAGGCCTCCTGCGGCGACGCCGCGTAGAAGATCCAGAGCCCGAAGCGCGGTGTCTGCAGCCCGTGCAGGAGCGGCTCGACGCGCTCGCACGAGTCGTCGTCGACGTAGGCGAGCGAGGACACGCGCAGGGCGATCAGGTGGTCGAGGACGTTCGCCGGGTGGCCGTAGTCGAACGCGGAGAAATCGGCGCCGCTCGTGCCGGTGGAACCGAAGAGGACGGTGCCTGGTGGCTCGTGCTCGACCGCGCTGACGATCGAGTCGATGCCGATTCCGCTCGTCGCGCGCCGGTGCCCGAGGTCGTAACGCAGCTCGATGCCGAAGAGGCCGGCCACGATCACCACAGCGACGACGATGCGCAGCGGGCCGGCCCACGACGCGATCGCAAAGACGCCCGCACACACGACGACGAGGAACGCAGGCGTCACCGGGATCATGTAACGGTCGAAGAAGAGCGCGGAGTCGCCGCTCGTCGGCACGACGGAGAAGAACACGATGGGGGCGGCGACCGTCGCGGCGCAGAACGCAAGCAGGCGGTACGCGCGGCGGTGCAGCAGCGCGACCACGCCGACGGCCGCGAGCACCGTGAAGTAGTTCACGTCGTGCTTGCCCGGCGCGACGAAGTGCAGCGCGTCCTCCCACACCGGCCGCCCCGAGAAGGTGCGTCCGGAGGTGCCGCTCGCCCCGATGCCGTAGCGGTCGCTCAGCACGTGCAGCGTCTTCACGTAGTACGGGACAAAGGTCACGACGAGCGCGACGACGCCGGGCCACGCGATGCGCGCACGTTCGCGCACCGTTCCCGGCGCATAGAGCAGCGCGGCGCCGAACGCCGTCAGCGCGTAGAGCGGCGCCGTCGGGTGGACGAAGACGGACAGGCCGAGCGCGGCTCCGGCGGCGATCCAGAGACGGCGGTCGCGTTCGTCCGCCGCCTTCAGCACGAGCACGGTCGACCACATCAGCCACGCGAAGAGCATCGTGTGCGGGCGGCCGAACGTCGCGTAGAGCACGGGGATCGGCGAGACCGCCGTCAGGAGCACAACCGCTGCAGCAGCAACGTCGTCGGCGCGCAGGAGCCTCCGCGCGACGAGCGCGACGGCCGGCAGCGCGAGGCACAGGAAGACGAGCGACGGGATGCGCAGCGCCCCCATTCCCGGCCACCAGCCGAGCAGGAAGTGCTCGAGCCAGAAGTGCAGCGGCCCGCCGCCGCGCTGCGTCGAGACGATATGGAAGATGTGGGCGAACGAGTAGTCGGCGAGGCGAAGCGTCAGCTCCTCGTCGACGTTCAGCGGCCCCTGCCAGACCCCCGGGACCGTCAGCCAGACGAGCGTCGCCGCGCCGGCGGCGACAGCGAGCGGCAGAACGAGCCGACGGGCGGCGTTAATCGGTGCCGGAGGCCGCGAGCGCTTCCATCTCGGGCGTCTCGGGAGCGGTGCGGTATGGATGCTCGTCCTCGACGTGCGTCTCGTGGTAGACGCTCTCGGCGTTGACGGCCCAGATGTCGTGGTCGGCGCCTGCAAGCAGGTTGTCGACCGCGCGCATCGCCGTCAGCATCGAGTGGTCCGAGTTGTTGTAGCGGTGCAGCCCGTTGCGCCCGACCTGCTGGAGGTTCTCGATGCCGTCGAGCCAGCCGCGGATCACCTCGACGCGCTGCGCGTAGTCGGCGTCGTAGATCGGATAGGCCTTCGGCACGCGGATCGCATAGCCGCGCTCGACCTTCGACTTCGGCGCGAGCCGCAGCCGCTCGAGCTCGTCGGCCGCGAGCGCGACCAGATCGTCGTCGTTCATCGACCAGAGGTCGTCGCCGGCGAAGCAGAAGTACTCCATGCCGACGCACGCCTTCGTCGGATCGGGGACCATCCACGGCGACCACGAGCGGAAGTTCTGAATGCGGCCGACGCGGACGCCGGGCTCGTGGATGTAGATCCAGTTGTCCGGGAACAGATCCTCGCCGTCGACGACGAGCGCGACGGTCAGGAAGTCGCGGTACCGGAGACCGTCGGCCGCCGCGCGCACCTCGGGGGGCGCCGGCGGGCTCGTCATGCGCACGACCTCGCGCAGCGGCAGCGACGAGATGACCGCTTCCGGGAGCGTGTACGACTCCCCGCCGGCCTCGACCTCGACGAGACGGCCGCCGGCAAGCTCGAGGCGCGTCACCGGCGAGGAGAGCAGCACCTCGCCGCCCTGCGCGCGGATCGCGTCCGTCATCGCGTCCCACATCTGCCCGGGGCCGAAGCGCGGGTAGTTGAACTCCGAGATGAGGCTCTTGATCTTGTTGCCCTTGTTGCCGAAGAACGCGGCACGCGCGGCGGAGAAGAACGACAGCCCCTTGATGCGCTGCGCCGCCCACTCCGCGCGGATCTCGGACGCGGGCACGCCCCAGACCTTCTCGTTGTACGACTGGAAGAAGAGCTCGAAGAGGCGACGGCCGAAGCGGTTCGTCACCCACTCTTCGAGCGAGTCCTCGCTGCCCTTCGGGCGCAGCGTCGCCGCGATGTACGACGCCATGCAGCGCGTGAGCTCGATCGGGCCGAGCTTGCGAATCACGTCCGGCCCGCGCAGCGGGTAGTCGAGATAACGGTTGTTCCAGTAGATGCGCGACATGCGCGGGCGGCGCAGGAACTCGTCTCCGAGCACCTCGTGCCAGAGGTCGTCGACCTCCGTCGCCTTCGTGAAGAAGCGGTGGCCGCCGAGGTCGAAGCGGTAGCCGTCGCGCTCGACGGTCTTCGCAAGGCCGCCGACCTGGTCGTCCGCCTCGAGCACGATCACGTCGTTGTCGGTCTTGCCGAGGAGGTATCCGGCCGTCAGGCCCGCGGGGCCGCCACCGAGGACGAGCGTCGTCTGCGTCGTGTCGTTCGCCATTTGAGAGCCGGCCGAGGCCGTCAGACGATGCTACCGGGTTCGGCGATAGACAAACGCCTGGAGCGGCTTGAAATAGTTCTCCTTGAGCGCGATCTCGTCGCTCACGACGTGGGCGACGACCTGGAATCGCGGGTCGTTCGCGAGCAGCCAGTTCCAGGCCGTCGCCTTCTTCCAGACGAGCTTCGTCCACTGCGCGCGCCAGGCCCGGTAGTCGCGGAAGACCGGCGCAATCACAACGAACTCCTGCCCCGGCTTCACCTGCTTCAGCAGGCCGTAGAGCGTCGGCCGTGCCTTCGCCGCGTCGAGCCGGCTGACCGCGTCGACCCAGTCGAAGACATGCGGGTCGGGCGTCGGCCCGAGCGTCGTCGCCCAGCGGTAGCCCGAGCCGAGGTAGTAGCGAAGGACGGGCGTCTGCTCGGGATGCGTCGAGATGATCAGCTCGCCGGGCTTCAGGTAGGGCTTCACACCGCCCGTGATCCCGCGCGCGTTCTCCTTGTTGTTCTGCACCGAGTAGCCGGCCCAGACGAAGACGAGCGCGACGAGCAGGCCGAAGCCCAGGCGGCGCGCCCGGACGATTCCCTGCGCCGCGAGCAGCAGCACCGGGCCGACGACGACCGCGAAGTAGCGGTCGGTCCATGCGGGTGAGACCTGCGACGCGACGAACGCGGCGACGATCGTCACCCCGGTCATCGTCGCGAGCGCGAGGACGATGCGGTGCTCCTCGCCCGCGCGGCGCTGGACGACGCCGGCGAGCGCGGCGCCGCCGATCAACATGAGCGCGACGTACGGCGCGTCCCCGCCGACGACCGCCCCGGCCGTCAGCGCCAGGTCGTGGACGCTCGGCCGCGTCGACCACGGCGCACCGGTGTGGCGCGCCTGGAAGAGCAGCGTCGGCACCCACGGCAGGTAGAGCACGGCGACGCCGGCGGCCGCGATCGCGAACAGCTTCAGCCGCTCGCGGACGACGAGCACCGTCGTCGCGGCGAGGCCAAGGCATAGGAAGAGCCCCCAGTTGTGCGCGTACGTGAGCAGCGCGACCGAGACGACGAACACGGCGACCCACGCGCGACGGCCGCGCATGATCCCTTCGACGTACGACCACGCGACGACGATCGAGAGGAACGCCTCGAGCTCGTACATGCGCGTCTCCTGCGCGTAGTACGTGAGAAACGGATCGAGCGCCGCGATCAGCGCGCACAGAAGCCCTGCCGTGCGACCGAAGAGCGCACGCCCTGCGAAGAACGCGAGCGGGATGCACGCGATCCCGAAGACGAGCGACAGCGTGTGCGTCGCAGCCTCGCTGTCACCGAAGAGGCGGATCCAGAGGCCGAGCAGCATGTAGTACGCGGGCGGCGAGCCGTCCTGGCGCAGCAGGTGCGGGATCGACGTCCAGTGCGCGTGGGCGATCCCGACCGAGATCCCCTCGTCGATCCAGAACCCGCCGTGGAGCTGCCGCGTCCGGATGTACAGCGACAGCAGCGCGAGCGCCGGCAGCGCGATCGGCACTGTCCACCGCCACGCGAGCGCCTCCTCGAATCCGACCCGAAGGCGACGGGGTGCTTCCGCGACGGTCGCCACGACCGGGCATCGTAGACCGATCGGGACGGCGGCCGGGCTCAGTCGTCGGGCGGTGTGGGCTCGAGCGTGACGACCGTTCGGCGGCCGTCGCGCGCGTAGACGACGTCGACCTTGTCGTTTCGGCGGTACGTGCCGGCGACGCCGAAGAACAGCGACAGCCAGCGCCAGAACCCGAGCTGCCCCTCGGAGGCGAGGCTGCGACGGAAGACGAGCACGCGGCCGACCTGGTCGAAGTCGGAGCCGGGAAGCTGCTGGACCCCGTTCACGAACACGTCGAACGGCGGCGCAACATTGTCCGGCAGCTCTACCTGACTTCCCGTTTCCACGCTCTATACGATGCCACTCTCAGTGCGTCGCATCGTCTTCGCAATCTTCGTCACGAGTGTCGCCGCGCTGTCGACAGCCGCCGTCGGGCTCGCGGGCAACGCCGGTTTCCTGCCTGCTTCGCCGCACTCGCCGAACGCGCATCGCGTCACCAGCGCGTTCATCGTCGTCGCGATCTTCACCGGCATCATCCTCGTCGCCGTTGAGGGCGCGCTGATCCTCTTCATCGTCAAGTACCGGAGTGGCAAGCGGCCCAGCACCGCCGAGGGACCGCAGATCCACGGCGCAACGCGGCTCGAGATCATCTGGACGGTCGTCCCCGTCGTGATCCTCGCCGCGATCGGCGCGTTCGTCTTCTACGAGCTGCCGGGCATCGCCGACGCACCGAAGGCTGCCGCCGCCGACCAGACGACGATCAAGATCGAGGGCCATCAGTTCTACTGGCTCTTCCGCTATCCGAACGGCGCGATCTCGATCAACAAGATGGTCGCGCCCGCGGACCAGGTCGTGCACGAGGACATCATCGGGCTGCCGTTCGACGTGAACCACTCGTGGTGGGTGCCCGATCTCGGCGGGAAGTTCGACGCGATCCCGGGCAAGACGAACAAGACGTGGTTCGACGCTCCCATCGGCAGCTACGTCGCGCGCTGCGCCGAGCTGTGCGGGATCCAGCACGCGCTGATGGACGGTACCGTCGACGTCGTGCCGCGGGCCCAGTACGACGCGTTCATCCAAAAGCGTGCGAGCGCGGCCGGCACGACGGCGCTCGGCCAGGAGGAATGGCAGGGCGTGTGCGAGAAGTGCCACCGCCTCGACCACAAGTACATCGGCCCGGCGCTCGGCGGCAACTCGCTGCTCGCCAACCGGACCGGCATCGAGCAGCTCCTGCGCAACGGCGAGAGCGGCACGATCGGCGTCATGCCGGCGGTCGGTAAGAATTGGACGAGCCATCAGATCGACGCGCTGATCGCGTACACGAAGCAGTTCTCGAAGGGGGCGAGCGGCTAGTGGCCGTGAACGTCGAAGCCGCGCAGCCGTACCGCTCCGATTGGCGCAACGGACGAGTCACGTCATGGCTCACGACCGTCGACCACAAGCGGATCGGGATCCTCTACATCTGGACTGCGCTGATCTTCTTCGCGCTCGGCGGCTTCCTCGCGCTGCTGATCCGTACGCAGCTCGCGACGCCGAACGAGCACTTCCTGACGAAGAGCTCGTACAACCAGGTCGTGACGATTCACGGCACGACGATGATCTTCCTCGTCGTCGTGCCGATCCTCGCCGGGTTCGGCAACTTCCTGGTGCCGCTGATGATCGGCGCGCGCGATATGGCGTTCCCGCGGCTGAACGCGCTCTCGTACTGGCTCTACGCACTCGGCGGCATCGTCATGTACATGAGCTTCTTCGCGAAGAACGGGCCGGCGCAGGCGGGCTGGACGTCGTACGTGCCGCTCTCGACGCTGCACGAGCCCGGCACTGGCCAGGACCTGTGGATCCTCTCGCTGCACATCCTTTCGATCTCTTCGATCGCCGGCGCGATCAACCTCGTCGTCACGGTGCACAACATGCGCACGCCCGGCATGTCGTGGATGCGCATTCCGCTCTTCGTCTGGGCGATCGTCACGTACGCATGGCTGCTGATCATCGTTCTGCCGGTCTTCTCCGCGGCGTTGACGATGATGCTGCTCGACCGGAACGCCGGCACGCACTTCTTCGACCCGGCGCACGGCGGGAGCGCGATCCTCTACCAGCACGTCTTCTGGTTCTTCGGCCACCCCGAGGTCTACATCATGATCCTGCCCGCGATGGGCATGGTCTCGGAGATCCTGCCCGTCTTCTCGCGCAAGCCGATCTTCGGCTACAAGGCCGTCGCGATCTCGACGGCGGGCATCGCGTTCTACTCGCTGCTCGTCTGGGCGCACCACATGTTCGCGGTCGGCCTGCCGATCGGGCTCGACGTGTTCTTCATGATCAGCTCGATGATCATCGCGATCCCGACGGGCGTGAAGATCTTCAACTGGCTCGCGACGATCTGGCGCGGGAACATCACGTTCGCGACGCCGATGCTGTGGTCGCTCGGCTTCATCGGCGTGTTCACGATCGGCGGGCTTTCGGGGATCTTCCTGGCCGCGTTCCCGATCGACTGGGACGTCACCGACACGTATTTCGTCGTCGCCCACCTCCACTACGTGCTGTTCGGCGGCTCGATCTTCGGGATCTTCGGCGGTCTCTACTACTGGTGGCCGAAGATGTTCGGGCGCGTGCTTGACGAGGGCCTCGGCAAGCTGCATTTTTGGCTGGTGCTGATCGGGTTCAACATCACGTTCTTCCCGATGCACATGCTCGGCCTGCTCGGGATGCCGCGCCGGGTCTACACCTACTCGAACGGCGGCCTGTGGGAGGCGTACAACCTGATCTCGACAATCGGCGCGTTCACGATGACGGTCGGCATGCTCGTGTTCGTCGTCAATGTCGTGAAGACGCAGCGGTCGGGGCCGCGCGCGGGCAATGACCCGTGGCTCGCCGACACGCTCGAGTGGTACACGACCTCGCCGCCGCCGGCGTGGAACTTTGACAAGGTGCCGTACGTGACGAGCGCGCGGCCATTGCGCGACCTGCGCCGGCGGCTGGCCGAGACGCGGGGCTTCTGATGGGCTTCTGGGCGCGTGCGACGGCGCTGCTCGCGGTCTCCGGGACGGGGCTCGCCGTCGTCTCCGGTGCCGCCGGCTGGGACACCGCGCACCGCGTCCTCGCCGCGCTCGCCCTGCCGCCCCTCGCGGCGCTCGTCGCGACGGCGTGGATCTCGGAGCGCCGCCTGCTCGTCCCGGCCGTGACAGCGCTCGTCCTCTTCGGGCTCGCGGCGCTGCTGGTCGGCCGCGACGTGCACCTCGTGCTGGCATCGCTCGCGCTGGCGGCCACCGCGTACGTGGCGGCGCTCTCGTTCCGCGGCCACTACGAGCAGGGGCCGTGGCGCGACTACGTCACGCTGACCAAGCCGCGCATCATGTCGCTGTTGCTGCTCACAGGCGGCGCCGGAGTGTTCGTCGGTGCGAAGGGCGTGCCGTCGCTCGGCGCGTTCGCGCTGACGATGATCGGGCTCGCGCTCGCCTGCGGCGGCGCCTCGGCGCTGAACCACTACCTCGACCGTGACATCGACAAGCTGATGGGATCGCGCACCGAGCAGCGCCCCGTCGCCTCGGGCCGCGTTCCCGCACCGCGTGCGCTCGAGTTCGGGCTCGCGCTCTCGGCACTCTCGTTCGTGATCCTCGACTCGCTCGTGAACCTGCCGACGGCGCTGCTCGCGCTGGCGGGGAATCTCTTCTACGTGATCGTGTACACGCGGCTGCTGAAGCGCTCGACCGCTCAGAACATCGTCATCGGCGGCGCGGCCGGCGCGGTCCCGCCGCTCGTCGGCTTCGCCGGTGTGTCCGGCCACCTCGGCTGGGCGGCGCTCGTCATGTTCGCGATCGTCTTCGTGTGGACGCCGCCGCACTTCTGGGCGCTCGCGCTGATGATCAAGGAGCACTACGCGCGCGCCGGCGTGCCGATGCTGCCGGTCACGCGCGGTGATCGCGAAACCGCGCGCCAGATCGTGCTGTACACGGTGGTGCTCATTGCGGTCACGCTCGTGCCGGTCGGGCTCGGGACGTTCGGGCTCGTGTACGGCATCGCCGCGCTGCTGCTCGGCGCGGTGTTCCTCTGGCTCGCGATCGAGCTTCGCCGCACGCTCGAGCGCGCGGCCGCCGTGAAGCTCTTCCACTTCTCACTGCTCTACCTGGCGCTGCTCTTCGTCGCGATGGCGATCGACGTGGCGATCTGATGGAAGAGCCCCAGACCTTCGTCGAGGCGCCCGCGACGACCGATCGCGAGCTCGCGCGCAAGAACATGCAGTGGGCGTGGGCGCTCTTCGCCCTTTTCTGCGTCCTCTTCGCGGGCACGTTCGGCGTCGCCTTCGTGTACCTCTGGCTTTCGTAGCTACGGAGGGCGTCTGGATCACGAGGCTCGGCGACGCTCCGCGCGGCCGCCGGCTCGCCGTCAAGGACCTGTTCGACACCGCGGGCGTGCGGACGACGTACGGGTCGGCAGTGTTCGGCGAGCACGTCCCTGCCGAGACGGCACCGGTCGTCGCGGAGCTCGAGGCGCGCGGCTACGTCGACGTCGGCAAGACGAACCTGCACGAGTTCGCGTACGGCGTCACCTCGCAGAACCTGCACTACGGCGTCGTGCCGAACCCGCGATCGCCGGGACTGACCGCCGGCGGGTCCTCGGGCGGCTCGGCCGCCGCGCTCGTCCTCGACGAGGCGGACGTGGCGCTCGGAACGGACACCGGCGGCTCGATTCGCATCCCCGCAGCCTGCTGCGGCATCGTCGGCTTCAAGCCGACGTTCGGATTCTGGTCGACCGAGGGGATCTTCCCGCTCGCGCCGAGCTTCGACCACGCAGGCCCGCTCGCGCGCGACGTCGCCGGCTGCATCGAGCTGCTCGGCCTCGACGTTCCGACGGTCGAGCTCGGCGAGCTCGCGATCGCGCGGGCGTGGGGGCCCGACGCGACGGTGGACTTCCCGACGGCGGAGGCGGTCGTGCCCGCGTTCATGCGCGAGGTGGCCGACGTCCATCGCGGGCTCTATGCCGAGCAGTCGGAGCTCTACGGCGAGAACCTCCGCGGCAAGATCGAGCGCTGCCTCGCGGTGACCGACGGGGAGTACGAGGCCGCGCTGCGCGCGCGGGAGGAGCACCGCCGGCAGGCGGAGGCGGCGCTCGACGGCTTCGACCTGCTTTTGACGCCGGTTCTCTCATGCCCGATCCCGCCGGCCGACTGCGTCGAGATCGAGGTGCGGGCGGCGATGACGCTCTACACCTTCCCGTTCAACGCCCTGGGCTGGCCGGCCCTCGCGATCGGGCCGTGGCAGGTCGTGGGGAGGCCCGGGACCGATGCATTGGTGCTGGGCGCCGGACTCGCGCTCGAACCGGCACTCAAGGCCTGAGCGCCGCCTGCCGACACACAGAGGGTGAAGGTTTTGCTCGCCTGCCTCCTGGCGGCGTTCGTGCTCGCGCCCAGCGGCCTGGCCCAGGTCGAGGGCAGCGGAGGCCCGGCGCCGTACCACGCTCCGACCGCGGCGCCGACCGGCCTGCACGCGTTCCTGCTCGACCCGGACGAGACGCCGCAGCAGTACTACCCGCGCACACCGTCGTTCTCGTGGAGCCCGGTCTCGGCGCGCGGCGGCACCTACGACTTCGAACTTGCAGACTCGCGCTCGTTCACTGACGCATCGATCCTGTTCGACTACACGAAGCTGACGATTCCGGCGCTCGCGATCGCCCACCAGCTGCCGTGGATGACCGGCGTGCCGTACGCCCTGTGGGCGCACGTCCGCTGGGAGTCGGCGAACGGCAAGGTCGTGACGCAGTGGAGCCAGCCGTTCGGGTTCAACATGCGCTGGACCGACGCGGACTATCCGGAGCAGCAGGCCGCGCCCCCGGGGCTCATCCGCTGGAAGCCGATCGAGGGCGCAACCGCCTACCAGGTGCTCTACCCGCAGCTCGCCGGTTCGACGGCGTTCGACACGACCACGAACGTGGCGGACGAGCGCGAGTTCTGGACGTTCCGCACGCCGCCGGCCGAGATCACCTGGCGGGTGCGCGCGGTGCGCTACATCGACGACAAGGATCTGCTCAAGAACGGCATGCCGCGCGAGTCGTACGGGCCGTGGAGCAACCTCTTCGTGAGCTGCACCATGTCCGGGACGCTCCCGTCGTCGAGCTACACCTGCCCGTCGTCCATCTCGCGCGCAACGAAGCCCACGCCGACCGCGACGATCTCCGACACGTGGGACACGACCGCGAAGGCGCCATCGGCGCACGATCTGACGCCGGGCTTCGCCTGGTCGCCGTCGATCGCGGTGAACGACGCCTATCTTGCGACGATCACGTCGTCGCTTCCGGCGCTGTATCGCGTCTACATCTTCACCGACGACCACTGTGTCAACCAGGTGTTCGCCGGCTCGGTGGTCGGCTCGCCGGCATTCGCACCGCGCACGATCGGCGGCCCGTTCGAGCTGCCTCAAGACTCGGCGACGCTCGCCTCGTGGGAGAGCCCCGGCTGGCCGGAGCAGACCGGTACCGAGGGCCATTCGTACGACGCGACCGGGAATCTGGTGACGCCGAACGAGACGCCCGGCTCACAGGTCAGCGCAAGCGGCGCTTCGACGTCGACGACGACCGCCTCGGGCAGCACGTCCGGCGTTCCGCCGGCGGAGGTCGACCTCTGGGACTCCGGCTGGCCGAACGGCCGCTACTACTGGACGGTCGTCCCGGTCGAGATCGAGCCGTGGGGCACTGTGACCGCGCAGCAGCCGGGAACGACGACGACGAGCGCGACGCTCCAGTACCACGACACCGCAGTGCCGCAGGACCAGTGCGAGGCGGGGGACGGCATGAGCTTCGGCAAGGTCTCGCAGCCGGTCGTCACGTCGCAGGGGACACCGTTCGTGTCCGGCTTGTCGACCAACGGCCGCGTGATCGCGTCGGCGTCGAAGAACCCGGTCGTGCACGACTCGCCGCTCGTCGCGTGGCTGCCCGCCGTCGGAGCGACGACGTACGAGATCCAGGTCTCGCGCAAGACGTACCCGTGGACGACGACGTGGTCGACGACGACCGCGGCGACGTCGATCGTCTTGCCCCTCAGCAAGAAGGACACCGGCACGTGGTGGTATCGCGTGCGCGGCATCGATCCTGCGCTCCCGAACGGTGCGCAGGAGATGACCTGGTCGACGCCGGTGCGCCTGCGCATCTCCGGCGACAGCTTCGTCGTCGTCAAGTAGCGTCCGGCGCGTGAGCGCTTCTCCCGACTTGCAGTTCGCGCATCGCCTTGCCGATGCGGCGGACGCGATCACGACCGCTCGGTTCCGAGCGCACGACCTTCGCGTCGAGACGAAGCCCGATCTGACGCCCGTGTCGGAGGCGGACCGTGACGCAGAGGAGGCGCTGCGCGCACTCGTGGCATCGTCGGGCCGCGGCGAAAGCGTGTTCGGTGAAGAGTTCGGCGACGACGGCGGAGACGCGAAGTGGATCGTCGATCCGATCGACGGGACGAAGAACTACGTGCGCGGCGTGCCGGTGTGGGCGACGCTGCTCGCGCTGTCGCGGGACGGGACGGTCGTCGTGTCGGTCGTGTCGGCGCCGGCGCTCGGGCGGCGTTGGTGGGCGGTGCGCGGCGAGGGCGCATTCGCCGACGGTGAGCGTTGTCGCGTGTCGGCCGTGCCGCGGGTGGAGGACGGGGTGATCTCGACGACGACCGCGCGCGGCATGCCGGTTGGCTGGGCGGCGTTGGTGGAGCGCGCGTGGGCGAGCCGCGGCCTGAGTGACTTCTGGCAGTACTGCCTCGTCGCGGAGGGTTCCGTCGAAGTCGCAGCCGATACGGTCGCGGAGCTGTGGGATTACGCGCCCATGCAGCTCCTCGTCGAAGAAGCGGGCGGCCGCTGCACCACGTTTGCCGGCGCAGCTCCCGCTCCCGGCGAGAGCTTCCTCGCCACGAACGGCGTTCTTCACGACGAGGTGGTCTCAGTTCTCGGCGTCTGACACCAGTCTGACTGGTGTCTGACTCGGGTGGCTCCGCAGATCGTCGCATTCAACGAACTCGCGAAGGCAGCTCCTCGCCACATCGCGACTTGTCCCGAAGAACCGAAGGAGTTCAACGATCGAGTCGAAGTACCTTCGTGGCCACAGGGCGCCGCGACGCTGATGCCGGCTGTTGTAGAGGCGTGCGTAGTGGGAGTTGAGCGCGTGAAAGCCGCTGCTGAGCGTCGGCGATCGCTCTCGTCGACAAACAGCTTGGTGCCATGAACCGCTTTGCTGTTGACGTGGTAGATGGCGCCGGGGATCTCGACGCGAGGCTGGGCCATTCACCCAGCGTGCCGACACACGTCTGCCGCGTCGACGAAGGTTCAACTCTTGGCGCAAAGAAGTAACGCTTCCGTGTGTCAGACAGCTGTCTGACGCGCGTCAGACGCCGGCGATCGCACTGCGCACCGCTTCTTCGTAGATGCGGTCGCGGGCGAAGCGGTCGAGCTGCGACGAGAGGACATCGCTCGCGTTCGGGGGGCGGCCGGGTGGGAACGAGGCCGGCTTGCCGTCCAGGTCGATCCCCGCCAGCTGATCGTGCTCGTCGATTTCCACCTCGAGCTCGTGGCCGAGCCGCGCGCGCAGCCACCCGCCGAGCAGGTAGGCCTGCGCCGCGGTGCCGTGCACGCGCACCTTCTGCACGGACGCAATGTCCGGCCACAACGACGCGAGCAGCGAACGCCACCGCTCCGTTCGATCCCACGCGATGTCCGACACGACCACGTGATCGAAGAGCTCGACGAGGCGCGCGTACGGCGCCGGCAGGCCGGCCCACTCCGTCGAGTCGACGATCAGCCTGTCGACGATCCCCACGAGCTGCTCGAACTCGCCGGAGTCCCAGCCGGGCTCACCGCGCCAGCGCAAGAACACCGGCAGATCCGAGATCAAAAGCGGCAGCGCGATCGACGCCGGCGCCTGCGAACGCGCTCCCCGCAGCGTCAGCTCGATCACCTCGCCGCAGATCGCCCGATCGCCGATCGGGAAGCAGCGCAGCGACACCAACGCGTCGAGCCCGTCCTTCTTCTCAGGGCATGGCACGAGCAGCAGCGTGCGCGACGGATGCCGCTCCGCCATCCCGGCGAGCGTCTCCTCGGCCTGGTGCTGCCACTCCGGCGGGACCCACGCGATGTGCGTCATCACCGACGTGCGGAGGTTCGGCTGCGCACCCTCCGACGAGGACTCGTCGCGCATCCGCGCGAGCTCGCGCTCGATCTCCGCGATCGAGACGTCCTCGCCCGTCCAGTCGCTCTCGATCAGTGTCTGCGCCACGACCGACCGTCCCGGTGCAGCAGCTCGTCCGAGCCCGTCGGCCCCCACGTCCCTGCGGCGTAGTTCGGGAACGACGGACGGTCGCGCTGCCAGAACGCGACGATCGCGTCGACCAGCGCCCACTGCTCCTCGATCTCGTCCGACCGCGTGAACAGTGTCTGGTCTCCGAGCATCGCGTCGAGGATCAGCCGCTCATATGCGTCCGGCAGACCTTCGCGGAACGCGCCGCCGTAGAGGAAGTCCATGTGCACGGTGCGAATCGTCATCCCCTGCCCGGGCACCTTCGCGCCGATCGCGAGCGACACGCCCTCGTTCGGCTGCACGTGGATCAACAACACGTTCGGCCGCAGCCCCTCCGCGGCGCCGTCCTCGAACGGCGGATGCGGTGCACGCTTGAACTGGATCGCGATCGTCGTCTCGCGCCGCGC
>DATAUN010000237.1:0-5219 GCA_036268235.1 Gaiellaceae bacterium | reverse complement strand
AGCCAGCTCGCGACGCGCGGCGCTCGCCCTCGCGCGCGACCCATTCGTCCTGCCCGACCGCGGGGCCCGTGGTCGGCACGGCCTCCTCGGGATGCTCCGGCTCAGGTGGCAGCCACTCGCTCATCTCACACCTTCCGGATGTCCACGCGTCCGAAGAGCCCCTGCGGGCGGAAGATCATGAAGGCAATCAGGATCGAGAACACGACGAGATCGGACCACGCGGTCGTCCAGTAGCCGGCCGTGTACGACTCGGCGCATCCGAGCAGGATCCCACCGACCATGGCGCCCGGGATCGAACCGATCCCGCCGATCACGGCAGCCGTGAAGCCTTTCAGCCCCGTCGTGAAGCCGACGGCGGCGAACGTGGGGACCCGGAGCGCGAACATCACGCCCGCCGCTCCTGCGAGCGCAGAGCCGAGGATGAACGTGAACACGATCACGCGATCGATGTCGATGCCCAGCATCGCGGCCGCCTCGCGGTCGAATGACGTCGCGCGCATCGCCTTGCCCGTGCGTGTCCGATTGACGAGGAACCAAAGGACGATCATCAACACGAACGCGGAGCCGATGGTGATGATCCGCAGCAGCGGGATGTGCACGTGGTCGAGGTCGAAGCCGTGGAAGTAGAGCGCGCCGCCACTCAAGTTGTAGGACGCATAGTTGAACTGCTGCGCCCCGAACTCGAGCTGCATCGAGTTCGAGAGGAAGAACGACACTCCGAGCGCACTGATCAGGGGCGCGATGCGAGGAGCGTTGCGCAATGGGCGGTACGCGAAGCGCTCGATCGCGACGCCCAGGACCGCGCAGCCGGCCATCGCCGCGAGCGTGACCAGCACGAGTAGCAGCCAGACGGGAACGACGGGGTTGGACGCACCCCCGAGCGCTTGGAGCACGCCGTACCCGATGAACGAGCCGACCATGAAGACATCGCCGTGCGCGAAGTTCAGGAGCTTCATGACGCCGTAGATCAGCGTGTAGCCGAGCGCGACGAGCGCATAGACGCTGCCGATCGTCAGGCCGTCGAGAGAGAGTTGGATGAAGAATTGCAAGGGCTCGCCAGGCTTAAGGCTTCGAAGGAGCGGGGGCGGCCCGGCCAGACGCCGGACCACCCCCACTTGTTCCGAGATCTAGTTGACGAGCTTGTACGAGCCGTTCGACTGAATCTTGAAGATGTAGAAGTGGCCGTTCAGCGGATCATTGGTCTTGGTCGACCACTTGAACGTTCCGCCGAGGATCCAGTTCTTGACCGTCACCTTCTTGATGTTGTGAACGACATCGGCGCGCGACTTGAGCGTGCCCTTGTCCTTCGCACACGCGATCTTGATCGCGTTCAGCATGATCTGGACCGCACCGTAGGTCGGCGGGCCGAAGGAGCCCAGCGCCATGCTGGGGTTGGCCTTCTTCCAGCCGGCGATGATGCTCGCGTCGGACGCGATGCCGCTGATGTCCGGTGCGAAGTTCGCGACGTAGCCGCCGGGGTACTTGAACTGCGCGGGTGCGTCTGCACCGTCACCGCCGAACACGACAGCCGACTTGCCCTGCTCCACGAGCTGCTCGGCGAACGTCTGCGCCGCCGGCGGCTGCTGCGTCGGGAAGACGACGACGTTGGTGTTGCTCGGGACCTTCGTCACATAGGACGAATAGTCGGTCGTGGTGTTCGGCGCCGAGAGCCTGGTCACGCTGACACCGTGGCTCGTCAGGTACGAGCTGATCGTGGCAGCGAGGCCCTGTGAGTACGGCTCCTGGAAGTCGAACACGACGACGTTCTTCGCCTTGAGCGTGTTGGTGATGTAGGCGGCGATCGTCGGGCCTTCGACGTTGTTCGCCGGAACGTCCCGGAAGAACGCCGGAGTGCCGAGCTTCTTCCCGTTGACCGCATAGGTCAGCGGCGTGTCGGTCGCCGACGGGGAGATCTGCGCGATGCCGGCGTGGTAATACGCCTGCGCCGACGCCTCCGCGTCACCCGACGTGGACGGGCCGATGATGCCGACGACCTTGGGATCGGCGGCGTACTTCTGGGCGAGGGTCAGGGCCGGTGCCGCGCCCTGCTCGACCGGCGTGTCGCCCTGAAGCAGCTGAATCTTCAAGCCCAGCTTGGGAGCGAGCGTCGAGACGGCGTACTTCGCCCAACTGAGCTGCTCCGTGCCGAGGAATCCTGCTGCGCCGGTAATCGGCGTCACCATCGCGATCTTGAGTGTGCTGCCGCAGCTGATGCTCTGGGACGCCACGGCCACTTTCGAGCCACCGTGCGCAGTCGTGGCGACGATGCTCGCCGCAATGACCGCGAAGGCAACGATAATTGCCTTCCTCATTCGTTTCTCCTCCTTGCCGGGGGGCGTGCGAAGTTTCTGGGGGGTTTCCGTCGTGGAGCGACGATCCTCCCGCGAACCCGCCACCGTGTCAATGATCAAATCTGCTCAGGGAGCGAGCGCTTCGACCCAGCCGGCCGTGTCGAGGAACTGCCGGAAGAGCACCGCCCGCTCGTCGCGCAGCGTCCACACGTGCACGAACGGGACGTCGAGCCGCTTGCCCGTGCCCTTGGCGACGCCGCGGTAGCGGCCGAGGACGACGACCTTCTCGCCGTCCGCGAGGAACTCGTCCGGGTCGGCGCTGAACTCGTCCCACCACTCGGCGTCGAGCGGGTCGAAGATGTTCCGCCGCACCTCGTCGAGCCCGTGGTAGACGCCGCCGTGCGGCAGCCCCTGCGCCTGCTGCCACTCGATCTCGGGGTGCATGTCGCCGAGCACGCCGTCGAGGTCGTGCTGCGCGAAGGCGTCGTACGAGCGGCGAACGATCTCGACTGGCTCCATCTGCGTAGGTTACGCAGCGATGGAGTATGCGGTTCATTCAGACGACCGCCCGGACGGGCAGCTCTTCGAGGTAGGCGTCTTCACGCAGCGCCTGCGTTCGCTCGCGGGCGACTCGTGCGATGTCGCAAGCGACGAGGTGCTCTACGTGCTCTCGGGATCCGGCCGGATCGAGATCGGCGGCGAGAGCTACGAGCTGCGGCCCGGCGTCGCCGTCTTCGTCGCGGCCGGAACGCCGTGGTCGGCGTCGGGCGACGCACGCGCGATCTCGGTGCTCGTGCACGAGCCCGAGCCGTCGGCGGGCCACGCGGTGATCGATCTCGAGGCGGTCGAGAAGGGCACGGCGACGGGAGGCCGGCAGTTCGTGCTCGGCGCGACGCCGGACTGCGGCTGCGCGTCGGTCACCCAGTTCGTCGGCCTCGTCCCGCCCGGTCGCGCACCCGACCACTTCCACCGCTACGACGAGGTGATCTACGTCCTCGACGGCGAAGGCGTGCTCGAGATCGGCGGCGAGCAGGCGCCGATCCGCCCGGGCACGTGCATCCACCTGCCGCGCACGCTCGTCCACTGTCTCGCGAATACCGGCGAGACGGAGCTGCGTCTGCTCGGCGTGTTCCGCCCCGCGGGCTCCCCCGCCGAGGCCTATTACCCCGACGGCACGCTCGCAGTGGTGCCGGGAAGCGAGGACTGATGCCCAGGATCGAGCGCACCGCCGAAGTCGTCTGGGAAGGGAACGTCGCGCGCGGCAGCGGGCGGATCAGCGCCGGCACGGGCGCGTTCAGCGAGCTGCCGTTCTCGCTCCCGACGCGGATCGGCCAGGCCGAAGGCAAGACGAGCCCGGAGGAGCTGCTCGCGGCCGCGCACGCGGGCTGCCTGACGATGTCGCTCGCGAGCGAGCTGACGCAGGCCGGCACGCCGCCGACGCGGCTCGACGTCAGCTGCCGCATCGTCATGGACGAGGTCGAGGGCGAAGGCCATCAGATCGTCGGCTCGGACGTGACGATCCGCGCCGACGTCGAGGGCGTCGACGACGAGGCGCTCGCAGACGCGATCGAGCGCGCGGACAAGAGCTGCCCGTTCTCGACGCTCCTGCGCAAGGCGGGCGTCGAGCTCTCGTTCACACGCGCGTAGCTAGAGCCTGCGCGCGCCGACGTAGTTGTTGCCGAAGTCGGAGATCGCCTCGATCTTCACGACGTCTCCCGTCTCGGGCGCGTGCACCATGTCGCCGCCGCCGATGTAGATCCCGACGTGGCCAAGCTTGTCGAAGAAGACGAGGTCTCCAGGCTGGAGCTCGTCGCGCGGCACCGCCGTCCCGAAGCCGAACTGCGCCGCGGCGTAGTGGGGCAGCTGGATGCCGAGCTGCGCGTAGACGTACATCACGAGGCCCGAGCAGTCGAAGCCGGTCGCCGGGTCCGCCCCGCCCCACTGGTACGGGATGCCGAGATACTTGAGCGCGATCGTCGCGGCCTCCGGGTGGCCGGCCGGGAGCAAGCCCGACGACGGCGGCGTCACGGTCGGGACGGAGACGGTCGTCGTCGGGTCGCTCGGCGGAGTGGACGCGGTGGACGGCGCGGTCGTCGTCGCTACAGCCGGCTTGGTCGCGGCAGCGGCAGCGGCCGCCTTCGCCGCGGCGGCGGCGGTTGCCGCGCGCGCGGCTGCGGCGCGCTGCTCCTCGGCGAGCCGCTCCTTCGCCTGCGCCGCGAGGATCGCCTGCTCGCGCACCTCCTGGGCCTGGAGCTTCGTCACCTCGCCCTGCACGGACGCGAGCAGCCGCCTGCGCTCCGCGAGCATCGAACCGATCTTCTGCCGCTGCCCGGCGAGCTGCGCGACATCCGCTGCGCGCTGCTTCTCGAGCGACTGCGCTTTCTGCTCCGCTGCGGCGTACCGGTTGCGCGCGGCCGTCGCCTGCGCGGCGAGCGCGTGATCCTCGGCGGCGACCGCGTGGACCGCATCGAGCCGGTTCAGCACCTCGGAGAGGTTCGAGCTTCCGAAGAGGATCCCGACCGTCGACGAGTCCGAGTCGCTCTCGTAGAGCGCGACGAGCCGCGCCTCCACACGCGCGACGGCGACGCGCCGCTGCTTCTCGGCGCGCTTCAGCGTCGCGCGGTCGGCCTTCAGCTCCTTTTGGGTCAGGCCGAGCTCGTACTTTGCGCCGTCCCAGGCCTCGACCGTCGCGCCGAACCGCGCGTCGAGCTGGTTCACCTGCGCAAGAACACTGTGCGCCTGTGCCTGCTTGTCGCGGAGCTGCTGCTTCGTTCCCGGCGCAGCCGAGAGGTCGCCCGCGAGCGTCGCACCGGCAAGGAGCGCAAGAAGCGCCACGAGTGTCGTCCTCGGCATCCGCACGATCGTGGTCCTTCGGCCTCGGCCGACCGTAGTCCTTCCTGCGGCCCTGATCGCCGTCGCGAACGAACT